>NZ_JBLWIH010000011.1:0-64601 GCF_051364985.1 Microbacterium sp. I2 | reverse complement strand
CCGCGGTGTCCCGCGGCGCCCCTCCGGTAGGGGGATCCTCGACTCAGGCGCGCGCGCCCTCGAGCACGTAGCCTTCCTCGCCGTGGACGACGGTGTCGATGCCCGCCACCTCGTCCTCGTTCTTCACGCGGAAGCCGATCGTCTTCTCGATCGCGAACCCGATGACATACGCGAGCACGAACGAGTAGATCATCACGGCGAACGCGGCGATCGCCTGGACGAGCAGCTGCGTGGCGCCGCCGCCCATGAACAGGCCCACGTCCGTGGCGAAGAAGCCGATGTACAGGGTGCCGATGAGGCCTCCGACGAGGTGGATGCCCACGACGTCGAGCGAGTCATCGAAGCCCCACTTGTACTTGAGCTCGATCGCGAGGGCGCACACGGCACCGGCGATGAGGCCGAGAACGATCGCAAAGAACGGCGTCACCGAGGCGCAGGCCGGGGTGATCGCGACGAGACCGGCGACAGCGCCCGACGCGGCGCCCACCGAGGTCGGCTTGCCGTCCTTGAACTTCTCCACGACGAGCCACGCCAGCAGAGCCGCCGCGGGCGCGGCGATGGTGTTGACGAAGGCGAGGGCGGCGACGCCGTCGGCGGCCAGCTCCGACCCGGCGTTGAAGCCGAACCAGCCGAACCACAGCAGTCCCGCGCCCAGGAGCACGAACGGCGGGTTGTGCGGGACGTGGACGCCCTTCTGGAAGCCGAGGCGCTTGCCGAGGACGAGGGCGAGCGCGAGTGCCGCGGCGCCCGCGTTGATGTGCACGGCGGTGCCGCCGGCGAAGTCGATCGCGCCGGCGCCGAACCACTCCTGCAGACCCATCGTGATCCAGCCGCCGTAGGCGAAGCTGCCGTCCTCAGCGAGGCCGAAGTTGAACACCCAGCTTGCCACCGGGAAGTACACGATCGTCGCCCACAGCAGCGCGAAGATCATCCACGAGCCGAACTTGGCGCGGTCGGCGATGGCACCCGAGACCAGAGCGACCGTGAGGATCGCGAAGGTCGCCTGGAAGGCGACGAACGCCAGCGGTGGATAGGCGCCGTCGCCGGCTTCCAGCAGGCTGGCCAGGCCGAGCTCGTTCCAGTCGATCGTCCACGGAGCCTGGATGGTGCCCTCCGCGGTCGAGGGGAACGCGATCGCGTAGCCGTAGAGCACCCACAGCACGCCGATGAGTCCGAGAGCGCCGAAGCTCAGCATCATCATGCTGATGACGCTCTTGGCCTTCACGAGTCCGCCGTAGAAGAACGCGAGTCCTGGTGTCATCAACAGCACGAGCGCTGCGCATATCAGGATGAATGCGGTGTTTCCTTGATCCATCTCGAGGTGAACCTCTCTGCAGGGACGCAGGTGTAGCGTCGGGTCCCCTCAGTGTTGCCACCCACGGTTTCGGCAGCCGTCCACCCCGTGTTTCCCGTGCGTTACACGATGCCCGCGCACGTAAACATCGTGTTTCGGGCAGGCGGGAGCGTTCCGCGAATCACGCGGGCGCCGCGGCGCGCGGCGTCAGGCGAGAGTAGAAGCGACCAGGCGCGAGATCGCACGCAGGTACTTCTTGCGGTAGCCCCCCGCGAGCATCTCGTCGGGGAACGCCAGGTCCAGCGACGTGCCCGTGGCGCGGATCGGCAGCTCGGCGTCGTAGACCCGATCGATGAACGCGACGAATCGCAGCGCCGCGGACTGGTCGGTGAAGGGCTCGACGTCACGGATCCCGACGGTCGAAAGACCCTCGATCAGTTTGATGTACCGCGACGGGTGCACGCGGGCGAGGTGGCCGACGAGGTCGGAGAACCTGTCATCCGAGGCGAGCCCTCGGGCCGCGGCATCCGCGATCGCCGCTTCGTACTCCGGCTCCGACAGGACTGCGGCGTGCCCGTCGACGGCGCGATGACGGTAGTCGGTGCCGTCGATGCGAATGGTCTGAAAGCTCGAGGCCATCGCATGGATCTCGCGCAGGAAGTCCTGCGCGGCGAACCGCCCCTCGCCGAGGGCGTTGGGCGGAGTGTTGGATGTCGCGGCCAGCCGTGTGCCCGATGTGACCAGTTCGGCCAGCAGGCGCGTCATCACCATCGTGTCGCCCGGATCGTCCAGTTCGAACTCGTCGATGCACAGCAGATCCGAGCCGCGGAAGAGCTCGACCGTGTTCTGGTAGCCGAGCGCGCCGACGAGGGCGGTGTACTCGATGAAGGAGCCGAAGTACTTCCGGCGTGCGGGCATCGCGTGGTACACGGCGGCGAGCAGGTGGGTCTTGCCGACACCGAAACCGCCGTCGAGGTAGACGCCCGGCTTGGTCTCCGGTCGCTTCGCACGGCGGAAGAACCCGCCCTTCGCGGGCGTCGCGGCGCCGGCGAACACCGAGAGGAGATCCTTGGCCTCCTGCTGGGATGGATATGCCGGATCTGCCCGGTACGTCTCGAAGGTCGCGTCGGCGAACTGCGGCGGAGGAACGAGGGCCGCGACCATCTCGGCGCCGGTGAGCTGCGGAGTGCGCTCCGCGAGGTGGATGACGCCGGTTCGGGTGGCGGAGGATGTCATGCGTGTCCTGTGTGGGTCTGGCGAAGGCCTGTGTCGGAGTCTTACGCGGTGATGCGCGGGCCCGCCGGGGAATCTAGGGTCGAAGAAGACGGTTCAACACTAGTCGTCGCGCTTTCGCCCCCGGCCCGAGGAGCAGCCCATGTCTGTCGAGAACGACACGTCGTCCGAGAAGTTCGCCGAGTACGCCGAACCCGGGCGGCTCGTGACCGGTGAGTGGCTCCAGGAGCGACTGGGTCAGCCGGGTCTGGTCGTGGTCGAGTCCGACGAGGACGTCCTCCTCTACGAGACAGGTCACATCCCCGGTGCGGTGAAGGTGGACTGGCACACCGAGCTCAATGACCCCGTCGTGCGCGACTACGTCGACGGTGAGGGCTTCGCACAGCTGCTGGGCCGCAAGGGCATCGCTCGGGACGACACCGTGGTGATCTACGGCGACAAGAACAACTGGTGGGCGGCATATGCGCTGTGGGTGTTCTCGCTCTTCGGGCACGAGGACGTGAGGCTGCTCGACGGCGGACGCGACAAGTGGATCGCCGAAGGCCGTCCGCTCACGACAGAGCCGACTTCGCGGACGGCGACCGACTACCCCGTGGTCGAACGCGACGACACCGCGCTGCGCGCCTACAAGGAGGACGTGCTCGCGCACATCGGCGCGGGTCCGCTCATCGATGTGCGCTCGCCCGAGGAGTACGACGGGTCGCGCACATCGGCGCCGGCGTATCCCGAGGAGGGCGCGCTGCGGGCCGGCCACATCCCGACCGCCCAGAGCGCGCCGTGGGGGCGCGCCGTCGCCGCGGACGGCGGCTTCAAGCCACGCGCCGAGCTGGAGGCGATCTACCGGGACGAGGCGGGCCTGCGCGAGGGTGACGCCATCGTCGCCTACTGCCGAATCGGCGAGCGGTCGAGCCACACGTGGTTCGTGCTGCGACACCTGCTCGGCTTCGCCGATGTGCGCAACTACGACGGCTCCTGGACCGAGTGGGGCAGCGCCGTGCGCGTGCCGATCGCGACGGGTGCGGAGCCCGGCGACGCCGCCCCGGGACGGTGACCATGACCGACGCCCTGCCCGAGAGCCTCGCCGAGATCCGCGACGAGTTCCTCGAGCTGCCCGAGTCCGATCGGCTGCAGCTGCTCCTGGAATTCTCGCAAGAGCTCCCGCCCGTGCCGCCCGAGTACGAGAATCACCCCGAACTCTACGAGCGGGTGGCCGAGTGCCAGTCCCCCGTCTTCATCGTGATCGATGTGGACGACCACGAGCTCGTGTCGATGCACGCCACGGCGCCGGCCGAAGCGCCGACGACGCGCGGATTCGCGAGCATCCTGGCGCAGGGGATCACCGGCCTGTCCGCCGATGAGGTTCTCGCGATTCCGGCCGACTTCCCGCAGAGCATCGGGCTGACGCGTGTCGTGTCGCCGTTGCGCATCTCGGGCATGACGGGCATGCTCATGCGCGCGAAGCGACAGGTCGCCGCCAAGCGTCCCGGCCCGCCGGCGACGGCGTGACCGGCGCGGCTCAGTCCGCGGCGTCGGCGAGTGCCGCGGTCACGCCACGTGCCTGGAGCCAGGACCGGATGCTGTCGCTCCATCTGGCCTGGTCGTAGTTCCACAGTTTCGTGTGGCGCGCGACATCGAAAACCTCGAGCTCGACCAGGTCCGGACGGGCGACGACGAGGTCGTGCGAGGCGTCCGACGGCACGAATCCGTCGTCGTCGCTGTGGAGGATCAGGATCGGATGCCGCAGCTCGGTCGCCCGCGCGACGACATCCAGCCGGTCGAAGGGGATGCCCCCGCCGGTTCGAGTGAGCGGCGAGGCCCATTCCGACTTCAGGGCCTCGATCGCCAGCCCGCTCACCGCGCTCGGCACGCGCTGGACGCGCGCCTGGTACTCCAGGACGATGCGCCAGTCCACCACCGGCGACTCCAGGATCAGGCCTGCGATCGCGTCGGTGTGCGCGGAGTTCAACGACAGCTGGAGGGCGATGGCGCCGCCCATCGACCATCCCATGACGATGATGCGCCGAGCCCCGCGTCGACGCGCGAAGCCGACGGCCGCATCGACGTCCCGCCATTCCGTGGCCCCCAGCGTGTAGGAGCCGGCGCGACTGCGTGGCGCCTCGCCGTCGTTGCGGTACGACACCACCAGCGACGTGATCCCGAGCGAGTGGAAGAGCGGGACGGCGCGCAGGCATTCCGCCCGCGTGGTTCCGCGCCCATGCACCTGGATCACCCAGACGTCGCCGTCGCCCGCGGGGAAGACCCAGGCCGGGCACGGGCCGACGGTCGCGCCGATGAGCTCGGAGGTGAAGGGCAGGTGCAGCTGCTCCGGCCGGTCGAAGTACCAGCCGCTGAACGCCGCGTCGGGCGCGAGCCTCGCGTCGGTGCCGACGTGGGTCAGCAGCTTGCGCGTGACGCTGGTCTCGCTCTCGGACAGGACCGATCCGAGCTTGACGTAGTCCGCGGTGCCCGTCGTGAACAGCCCGTAGCGCCCGGGCAGCTCCGTATCGGAGGTGCGCGAGAGGGTGATGGTCTGCGCGGCGGTGTCGAGCGAGAGGATCCGCGTGTCGGGGACGCGCCCGGCAGGGGTCACGACCTTTCGCGCCATGCGCACCGATCCAGCGGCCATCAGGGCGAGCGTGCCGGCCAGCGCGACGCTCAGGACGGTGAGCGCGCCCTTGACGCCGGCCACGAGTGCGGGTGAGGCGCCGCGCATCGCGGCGCGCCTGGAGACGACCATCGAGGCCTCAGCCTAGTCTGTCGGCGTGGCTGACCAGCGTCCTCCCGGGGCATCGCCGTCGTTCGCGCAGGCGGTCGAGGAGGTGCGCGCGGTGGAGTTCCGTGCCGACCTCTCCGTGCGCGAGATCCCGGCGCCCTCCGGCATCGCTCCGAATGCCATCGCGATCGCGGGCGATGTGCGGGCCGAAGAGGGCGCCGAGGGCGTGGACTCTCCGTACGGCACCGGCCGGCTCGTCCTGCTGCACGACCCGGACGAACCCGCATCCTGGAACGGGCCGTGGCGCATCGTGTGCTTCGCTCAGGCCCCGCTCGAACCGGACATCGGCACGGACCCGCTGCTGGCGGATGTCGCGTGGGCGTGGCTGACCGACGCCCTGAAGTCACGGGGCGCGGCCTTTCACTCGGAGTCCGGAACCGCCACGAAGACACTGTCCAAGGGGTTCGGCACACTCGCCGCGGAAGGGGACGGCGCGCAGATCGAGTTGCGTGCTTCATGGTCCCCGGAGGGCGCCATCGCCGCGCACGTGGAAGCATGGGCGGAGTTGGTGTGCATGCTCGCGGGTCTCCCGCCGGGCTCGGAAGGGATTTCCATGCTGGGTTCACGCAGGTCGGCGCGTGGCTGATTACGTCGTCATCGATACCGTCGAAGGGGCCGTCGAAGCCGCTCACGTGCTCGCCGCCGGCTCCGGTCCGGTGGCGGTGGACGTCGAGCGCGCGTCGGGCTTCCGCTACTCGCAGCGCGCGTACCTCGTGCAGGTCTTCCGGCGCGGCGCCGGGCTGTTCCTGTTCGATCCGCCCCCGATCGGCGACTTCCAGGCGCTGCAGCAGGCGATCGGCGGCGAAGAGTGGATCCTGCACGCAGCCAGCCAGGACCTCCCTTCGCTGCGCGAGATCGGGCTCGAGCCTGCGACGCTGTTCGACACCGAGCTGGCGGCGCGACTGCTGGGGCACGAACGCGTCGGGCTGGGCGCCGTGGTCGAGGACGCGCTGGGTATCACACTGGCCAAGGCTCACTCGGCATCCGACTGGTCGACCCGGCCGCTTCCGCAGGCGTGGCTGGAGTATGCGGCGCTCGATGTCGAGCATCTCGTGGACGTGCGCGACAAGCTCCTCCAGGAGCTCGTCGACCAGGGAAAGACCGAGTTCGCGGCACAGGAGTTCGAGGCGGTGCTCGCACGCGAGCCCAAGCCGCCGCGTGATGAGCCGTGGCGGCGACTGAGCGGCCTGCACACCGTGCGAGGACGCAAGGCACTCGCCGTCGCCCGCTCGCTGTGGACGGCACGCGAGGATTACGCGCAGGAGCAGGATGTCGCACCGGGGCGCCTGGTGCCGGACCGCGCGCTCGTGGCCGCCGTGCTGGCAGACCCGAAGTCCAAGAGCGCCCTCGCCGCCGTGAAGGAGTTCAACGGCCGCGCCAGCAGGTCGCAGCTGGACCGGTGGTGGGCCGCGATCGAAGCGGGCAGGGCGTCCTCCGACCTTCCGCTCGAGCGGGCGACCGGCGGCGACACGCTGCCCCCACCGCGCGCGTGGGCGGATCGCAACCCCGAGGCCGACGTGCGCCTGAAGGCGGCCCGGCCTCTCGTCGAGCTTCGTGCCGAGCAGCTGGGCATGCCGACCGAGAACCTGCTGACGCCCGACCTGCTGCGCAGAGTGGCCTGGACTCCGCCTCAGCCGCTGACCGCGGCATCCGTCGGCGAAGCCCTCACGTCGCTCGGAGCCCGGCCGTGGCAGATTGATCAGACTGCACAGCTGATCGTCGATGCCTTTGTGGGATCCGTGCAAGAGTCGCTGACGGCGTCCGAAACGGCTTCGTAGGTTTCCGCCACCCGATTCCGGCCGTTCTCCTGCCCCTCCTAGGCTGGCGTCATCCCAATGTTTGGAGGCAGAGTGGCCGAGATTTCGGACGTCTTCTTCGTCGATGGAATGCGCACCCCGTTCGGGCGCGCCGGCGAGAAGGGCATGTACTGGAACACCCGCGCGGACGACCTCGCCGTCAAGGCGACGATCGGGCTCATGGAGCGCAACCCGGGCGTTCCCAAGGACCGCATCGATGACGTGGCCATCGCCGCGACGTCGCAGACCGGCGACCAGGGCCTGACCCTCGGGCGCAGTGTGGCGATCCTCGCGGGACTCCCCCAGACGGTGCCGGGCTTCGCCATCGACCGCATGTGCGCGGGCGCCATGACGAGTGTGACGACGATGGCGGGGTCGATCGGCGTCGGCATGTACGACGTCGCCCTCGCTGGCGGCGTCGAGCACATGGGACACCACCCGATCGGCGCCAACGCCGACCCCAACCCGCGCTTCGTCGCAGAGAAGATGGTCGATCCCGGCGCGCTCAACATGGGTGTCACGGCCGAGCGCATCTTCGATCGCTTCCCGCATCTGACCAAGGAGCGCTCCGACCGCTTCGGCATGCTGAGTCAGCACAAGGCGCAGACGGCGTACGACACCGGCAGGATCCAGCCCGATCTCGTGCCCGTCGCGATCAAGGACGCCGACGGCTCGTGGGGTCTGGCTACCGAAGACGAGGGACGGCGCCCGCAGACCACGATGGAGGATCTCGCGGGGCTCAAGACTCCCTTCCGCCCGCATGGACGCGTGACCGCGGGCACCTCCTCTCCCCTCACCGACGGAGCGACGATGTCGCTGCTGGCCGGTGGCGCAGCGGTCAAAGAGCTCGGCCTCGCCCCGAAGATGAAGCTCGTCTCGTTCGCGTTCGCCGGCGTGCAGCCCGAGATCATGGGCATCGGACCGATCCCGGCGACCGAGAAGGCGCTGCGCAAGGCCGGCCTGACGATCGCCGACATCGGACTGTTCGAGCTCAACGAGGCCTTCGCCATCCAGGTGATCTCGCTGCTCGATCACTTCGGCATCGCGGACGACGATCCCCGCGTCAACCAGTGGGGCGGTGCGATCGCCATCGGCCATCCGCTCGCCGCGTCCGGCGTGCGGCTGATGATCCAGCTCGCGGCCCAGTTCGCCGAGCGCCCCGACGTCCGCTACGGCCTGACCGCCATGTGCGTCGGACTCGGCCAGGGCGGCTCGGTCATCTGGGAGAACCCGCACTACGACGGCAAGCGGAAGAAGTAGGGGCTCGCTGGAATGACGAACTACGAAGAGATCGACTTCTCCCCCATCCAGGCACTGACCGATGGCGAGGTCGTCACGCACTCGCGCGTACGCGACATCCGGCTTCCGTCCGGCAAGGTGCTGGCGCTCATCACGCTCGACAACGGGCGCGACCACACCCGGCCGAACACGCTCGGTCCCGCCACGCTCACCGAACTCGGCAAGACCCTCGACGGCCTGCGCACGCGCGCCGGCAAGGGCGAGATCCAGGCGGTCGGCATCACCGGAAAGCAGTACATCCTTGCTGCGGGAGCCGACCTCTCCGACATCTCGAAGGTCGGCTCGAAGGACAACGCCCGCCTGATCGCGCAGCTCGGCCACCACGTGCTCGGCAAGCTGTCCGATCTCGGCGTGCCGTCCTTCGCCTTCGTCAACGGGCTCGCGCTCGGCGGCGGGCTCGAGATCGCGCTGAACTCCACGTACCGGACGGTGGATGCCTCGGCCGCGGCGATCGCGCTGCCCGAGGTGTTCCTCGGCATCATCCCCGGCTGGGGCGGCGCCTACCTGCTGCCGAACCTCATCGGCATCGAGAACGCCCTCGAGGTCGTGATCTCGAACCCGCTCAAGCAGAACCGCATGCTCAAGCCGAACCAGGCACTGGACTACGGCATCGTCGATGCGATGTTCCCCGCGGCGAACTACCTCGAGGACTCGCTCCGCTGGGCAGACGGCGTGCTGGGCGGCGCGGTCAAGGTCGAGCGGAAGCACGAACCCGGCAAGATCGAGCGCCTCACCAAGTGGCCCATCGCCGTGAAGATGGCACGCGGCATGCTCGAATCCAAGATCGGCACCGTGCCGCGCTCGCCCTACGCGGCCCTGGAGCTGCTCGACAAGGCCAAGAGCGGCACCAAGGCGGAGGGGTTCGCACGCGAGGACGAGGCGCTGGCCGACCTCGTCACGGGCGATCAGTTCGCGGCCTCCATGTACGCCTTCGACCTCGTGCAGAAGCGCGCCAAGCGTCCTGTCGGCGCTCCCGACAAGGCCCTTGCGAAGAAGGTCGCCAAGGTCGGCATCATCGGCGCAGGGCTCATGGCCAGCCAGTTCGCGCTGCTGTTCGTGCGCAAGCTGCAGGTCCCGGTGCTCATCACCGACCTCGACCAGGCTCGTGTCGACAAGGGCGTGGCGTACATCCACGATGAGATCGGCAAGCTCGAGGCGAAGGGCCGCCTGGACGGCGACGCGGCGAACCGCCTGCGGGCGCTGGTGACCGGCACCACCGACAAGGCGCTGTACGCGGACTGCGACTTCGTGATCGAGGCCGTCTTCGAAGAGGTCGGAGTCAAGCAGCAGGTGTTCGGCGAGATCGAGCAGATTGTCGCCGAAGACGCCATCCTCGCCACCAACACCTCTTCGCTGTCCGTGGAGGAGATCGGCGCCGAGCTCACGCATCCCGAGCGGCTTGTCGGCTTCCACTTCTTCAACCCGGTGGCCGTGATGCCGCTGATCGAAGTGGTGAAGACGCCGCAGACCTCGGATGCCGCCCTCTCGACCGCGTTCGTGGTGGCCAAGAGCCTCGGCAAGAACGCGGTCCTCACAGCCGATGCTCCCGGATTCGTCGTCAACCGGCTGCTCGCGAAGGTGATGGGCGAAGCGGCTCGCGCGGTGTACGAGGGCACGCCGGTGGCCGATGTCGAGAAGGCATTCGCCCCGCTCGGGCTGCCCATGGGACCCTTCCAGCTCATCGATCTCGTCGGCTGGAAGGTCGCCGCGCACGTGCAGGACACCATGGTGCGCGCCTTCCCCGACCGCTTCTACGCCAACGAGAACTTCCACGCCCTCGCGGAGCTGTCCGAGGTCGTCGAGAAGGACAAGGGCGGCCGCGTCACGGGCTGGACGAAGGCAGCCGAGAAGATCCTCAAGCCGGCGCTGGGCTCGTCTCCGGCATCCTCCGCCGTGATCCTCCAGCGCGTCCAGGACGGCCTCGCGCAGGAGATCAGGATCATGCTGGACGAGGGGGTCGTGCCCGAGGTCGAGGACATCGACCTGTGCCTCATCCTGGGCGCGGGCTGGCCGTTCATCGACGGCGGCGCATCGCCCTACCTCGACCGCGAAGGCGCCTCCGAGCGGGTGTTCGGCGACACGTTCCACCACCCCGTGATCAAGGGCATCGGCTCGTAACGCCCTCGGATCGGCGAAGGGGCACGTTCTCCGCGTGAGAACGTGCCCCTTCGGTGTCCGGACCGCTAGTCGCGGGCGTCGCGCGTGCGAGCGAGGTCGCCGATCGTGGGGATCTCGCTGGTGGGAGTCGGTTCGCCGTTCTGGGCGCCGCGTGCCACGGGGATGCGGGTGCCCAGCACCTGGGACACCACGTCCTGGGCGATCTTGGCCGGCGTGAGCCCGGCATCCTCGAGAATCTCCTCGCGGGTGGCATGGTCGATGAACTCGTCGGGTACACCCAGCTCGTCGACGGCTGTATCGACTCCGGCCTCGCGCAGCACCTGGCGCACGCGCGTGCCGATGCCGCCGACGCGGATACCGTCCTCGATCGTGATCACGAGGCGATGGGATGCCGCGAGATCGACGATCGACGGCTGCACGGGCACGACCCACCGCGGGTCGACGACCGTCGCGCCGATGCCCTGTGCACGCAGCCTGCGCGCCACATCGACCGCGATGTGCGCCATAGGGCCGATGCCGACCAGCAGCACATCCTGTGCGGTGGAACGCACCAGGACGTCCACGCCGTCGGCGAGCCGCTCGACGGCCGGCAGCTCCGGGCTGACGCTGCCCTTGGGGAATCGCACGACCGTGGGGCCGTCGTCGACGGCGACGGCCTCGTGCAGGGTCTCGCGCAGTCGCACCCCGTCGCGCGGAACCGCAATGCGCACGTGCGGCACCAGCTGGAGCATCGCGAGATCCCAGATGCCGTGGTGGCTCGGGCCGTCCGGGCCCGTGACGCCGGCGCGATCGAGCACGAAAGTCACGCCCGCCCGGTGCAGGGCGACATCCATCAGCACCTGGTCGAACGCACGGTTCATGAAGGTCGCATAGATCGCCACGACGGGATGCAGTCCCCCGAACGCGAGCCCCGCCGCCGACGCGACGGCGTGCTGCTCGGCGATCCCGACGTCGTAGACCCTGTCCGGGAACCGCTGCGCGAACGGCAGCAGGCCCGTGGGACGCAGCATGGCGGCGGTCATGGCGATGACGTCGTCGCGCTCGTCACCGATTGTGACGAGCTCGTCGGCGAAGACATCGGTCCACGCGAGGCCGCTGCCGCCGCCGACCGCCTCGCCGGTGAGGGGGTCGATCTTTCCGACGGCGTGGAACTGGTCCGCCTCGTCCTCGAGGGCCGGGGCGTACCCACGGCCCTTCTCGGTGATCGCGTGCACGATCACCGGGGCGCCGTACTCCTTGGCGAGCTCGAGCGTCTCGATGAGGGTCGGCAGATCGTGCCCGTCGACGGGGCCGAGGTACTTGATGTCCAGGTTGGAGTAGAGCGCGGCGTTGTTGGTGAAGCGCGAGAGGAAGCCGTGCGTGCCGCCGCGGACTCCGCGATAAACGGCACGCGCCGCCGGCCCCAGCTTGCGGAACAGATTGTCGGAGCCGCGATGCAGCGAACGGTACGTCTCGGCGGTGCGCACGCGGTTCAGATAGCGTGCCATGCCGCCGATCGTGGGGGCGTACGAGCGGCCGTTGTCGTTGACCACGATGATGAGGTTGCGATCGTTGTCGTCGGAGATGTTGTTCAGCGCCTCCCACGTCATACCGCCGGTGAGCGCACCGTCGCCGACGACGGCGATGACGTGGCGATCCTTGCGGCCGGTGCGCGTGAGAGCCCGTGAGACGCCGTCCGCCCAGCTGAGCGAACTCGAGGCGTGTGAGGACTCCACGACGTCGTGGGCGCTCTCGGCGCGCTGCGGGTAGCCGGCCAGACCACCCCGAGCGCGGAGCTTCGAGAAATCCTGCCTGCCGGTCAGCAGCTTGTGGACGTACGACTGGTGCCCGGTGTCGAAGATCATCGGGTCGGCCGGCGAGTCGAAGACGCGGTGCAGCGCGATGGTGAGCTCCACGACGCCGAGGTTCGGGCCGAGATGACCGCCGGTCCGCGAGACGTTCTCGACGAGGAATCCGCGGATCTCGTCCGCGAGCTGCTCGAGCTGATCGAGGCTCAGTGCGTCGAGATCGCGAGGCCCGGTGATGGACGACAACAACGACATCCCGGCTCCTTTCCGGCCCCGGAAGGGCTCTGCAAGTCTACCCGGGCATGAAGCGGGGACCGGATGCCGTGGCATCCGGTCCCCGTGAATCAGCTGTCAGACCAGCGAGCGCAGCACGTACTGCAGGATGCCGCCGTTGCGGTAGTAGTCGGCCTCACCGGGTGTGTCGATGCGCACCACGGCGTCGAACTCGACGGTCTCCTTGCCGGGCGCCGAGAACTCGCTCGGAGCCGCCGTGACGTGGACCGTCTTGGGCGTGACGCCCTCGTTGAGCTGCTCGAGCCCCGTGATGGAGACGATCTCGGTGCCGTCCAGTCCGAGCGATCCCCAGCTCTGCCCGGCGGGGAACTGCAGCGGCACGACGCCCATGCCGATGAGGTTCGAGCGGTGGATGCGCTCGAAGCTCTCGGTGATGACGGCCTTGACGCCCAGCAGGCTCGTGCCCTTGGCCGCCCAGTCGCGCGACGAGCCCGAGCCGTACTCCTTGCCGCCGAAGATCACCAGCGGAGTGCCCTGGGCCTGGTAGTTCTGGCTCGCGTCGTAGATGAACGACTGCGGGCCGTCGGACTGCGTGAAGTCCCGCGTGTAGCCGCCTTCGACGATCTGGCCGTCGTTGACGGCCGCCACGAGCTCGTTCTTGAGGCGGATGTTCGCGAACGTGCCGCGGATCATGACCTCGTGATTGCCTCGACGCGAGCCGTAGGAGTTGAAGTCCTTCTGCGCGACGCCGTGCTCGGTGAGGTACTGCGCTGCCGGCGTGCCCGCCTTGATGTTGCCTGCGGGCGAGATGTGGTCGGTGGTGACCGAGTCGCCGAGCGTCGCGAGCACGCGTGCCCCCTGGATGTCGGACACCGGGGTCAGCTCCATGGTCATGCCGTCGAAGTACGGAGGCTTGCGCACGTACGTCGAGGATTCGTCCCATTCGAAGACGTCGCCTGTCGGGGTCGGCAGGTTCTTCCAGCGGTCGTCGCCCTCGAACACGGTGGCGTACTGCTTGGTGAACATGTCCTTGCTGATCGACGAGTCGATCGTCGCCTGGACCTCGGCGGCGTCCGGCCAGATGTCCTTCAAGAAGACGTCGTTGCCGTCCTGGTCCGTGCCGAGCGGGTCGGTCTCGAAGTCGAAGTGCATCGAGCCGGCCAGCGAGTACGCGATCACGAGCGGCGGGCTCGCGAGGTAGTTCATCTTGACGTCGGGGTTGATGCGGCCTTCGAAGTTGCGGTTGCCCGAGAGGACGGCGGTCACGGCGAGGTCGTGCTCCTGCACGGCCGCCGACACCTCCTCGATGAGCGGACCGGAGTTGCCGATGCACGTCGTGCAGCCGTAGCCCACCGTGTAGAACCCGAGGTCTTCCAGGTCCTTCGTGAGACCAGCCTTCTCGTAGTAGTCGGTGACGACCTTCGAGCCGGGTGCGAGCGTGGTCTTGACCCACGGCTTGGCCTTGAGGCCCTTCTTCACCGCGTTGCGGGCAAGCAGGCCGGCGGCGAGCATGACCGACGGGTTCGACGTGTTCGTGCACGAGGTGATCGCCGCGATCGTGACCGCGCCGTTGTCGATGATGTACGGGCTGCCGTCCTCGGGGGTCACCGTGACCGGCTTGGATGCTGCGGCCGGCCCGCCGCTGGCGATGTGCACGGTACGCGTGACCGGCTCCTCCTCGCCGGGAACCGCGCCCGGGTCGGAAGCCGGGAACGAGTGCTTCGACTCGAGGTCGACGATCGAGGTCGACTCGGTCGCGTTGGCGTAGTTGACGATGTCCTTCTCGAACTGCGACTTGGCATCGGTCAGCCGGATGCGGTCCTGCGGACGCTTCGGTCCGGCGATCGACGGAACGACCGTCGACAGATCCAGCTCGAGGTACTCGCTGAACACCGGCTCGACCGCGGGGTCGTGCCACAGGCGCTGCTCCTTGGCATAGGCCTCGACGAGGGCGAGGCTCTGCGCGCTGCGCCCCGTCAGCCGGAGGTAGTCGATCGTCACGTCGTCGATCGGGAAGATGGCGGCGGTCGAGCCGAACTCGGGGCTCATGTTGCCGATGGTCGCTCGGTTCGCGAGCGGCACGGACGCGACGCCCTCGCCGTAGAACTCCACGAACTTGCCGACGACGCCGTGCTGGCGCAGCATGTCGGTGATCGTGAGGACGACGTCCGTCGCGGTCACGCCCGTCGGGATGCTGCCGGACAGCTTGAAGCCCACCACGCGCGGGATGAGCATGGACACCGGCTGGCCGAGCATCGCGGCTTCGGCCTCGATGCCGCCGACGCCCCAGCCGAGCACGCCGAGGCCGTTGACCATCGTGGTGTGCGAGTCCGTGCCGACGCACGTGTCGGGGTACGCACGCAGCACACCGCCCACCTCGCGGTCATAGATGACCTTGGCGAGGTGCTCGATGTTGACCTGGTGGACGATGCCGGTCCCGGGCGGGACGACCTTGAAGTCGTCGAAGGCCGTCTGACCCCAGCGGAGGAACTGGTACCGCTCGCCGTTGCGCTCGTACTCGATCTCGACATTGCGCTCGAGAGCGTTCTCGGTGCCGAACAGGTCGGCGATCACCGAATGGTCGATCACCATCTCCGCCGGAGACAGCGGGTTGATGCGCTTGGGGTCGCCGCCGAGGGTCTCGACGGCCTCGCGCATGGTGGCGAGGTCGACGATGCAGGGGACGCCGGTGAAGTCCTGCATCACCACGCGGGCCGGCGTGAACTGGATCTCGGTGCTCGGCTCGGCGTCGGCATCCCATGCCCCGAGCGCCTGGATCTGCTGCTTGGTGACGTTCGCACCGTCCTCGGTGCGAAGGAGGTTCTCGAGGAGCACCTTCAAGCTGAACGGGAGCCTGTCGTAGCCCTCGACGGTGTTGATGCGGAAGATCTCGTAGTCGGTGCTGCCGACCGTCAGGGTGCTCTTGGCACCGAAGCTGTCAACCGTGGACACGTGTGTCTCCTTCGTCGGCGGCGGGATCGGGCCGAGGCCCGGCATTCCCATCTTCCCCCGCCTCGGAGCCGTCGGCTAGTGAGGTCGACCTAATCCACGAGGGGAAGAATTTATCTCGATATCAAGATAAATGTATCACTTCGCGGCCGGCGGGTAGAGCGCTCGCACGGCGAGCCACGTCACCGCCACCAACGGCGCGAAGAGCGGGAGTCCCATCACGAGCTTCAATGTGCCGAGCGCGGTGATCGCACCCGGCTCCCCCGCCAGATCGGCCAGGTACAGCGGGAGCTGCACCAGAAGGCGTGCCGCGAACAGCGACGCCCACGCGATCGCGAGCCAGAAGAACACCCGCCGCTTGCGCTTGTCTGCGCGCCACGCGGTGCCTTCCCCCATCAGGAAGCCGACCGCGAGACCGATGAGCGACCAGCCCACGAGCGCCGAGATCAGGAACGCGGACCCGTACAGAGCATTCGTGATGAAGCCGGGGATGAAGTTGTTGCCGGCCTCGCCGGTGAAGGCGGCGAACGCCGCGGCCGCGCCGGCGGCCACCAGTCCGCCGATCGCGGCGGTGACCGGCTGCCGGGCGATCAGCCGCACGACGGTGAAGACCAGCGCGATGCCGACTGAGAGACCGAGCGAGAGCCACAGGTTGCCGTCGCCGGTGGCCGGATCGATCGTCACCGTGTAGACGACGATGAACACCAGACCCGGCAGGACCGATTCCAGGATGCCGCGCCACCCGCCCATCGCCGCCCACACGACATGGCCGGTGCTCTTGTGCTCGGCGGGGTCGAGGCCGGCTCGCCGCGCGGCGCCCCCGAGAGCGGCGCCGAACAGATCGGATGCCGACGGCTGCTCGGGCGCGGACTCCGGGCCGGGAGGCGAAAGGTCGGGGCGCTCGCTCACGCGGAGCCCGGGGTGGCGGGCATCCGCAGCGGGATGAGGTCGCGCGGCGGCATCGGTGATCCGCCACGCACCACGACGATCGAGCGGAAGAGATCCTCCACCTTTTCGGCGGCCTCCACGTCGCTGGTGGCGGCCCCCCCGATGACACCGCGCAGGAACCACCGCGGGCCGTCGACCCCGATGAAGCGCGCAAGGCGCTTGCCCGCGGTGCTGTCAGGACCCGAGACGACGGGGACCTCGGCGAGCAGCTCGGGACCGAGCGGGCCTTCGCGCTCCTCGACGCGGCCGCCCTGCTGGCGGATCTGCTGGCGGATCTGCTCGCGCGTCTCTTCCCAGAGGCCGGCCGATCGCGGCGCCGCGAACGGCTGTACCTGCAGAGTGGATTCTGCGTAGTCGAGGCCGACGGCCACGATCCGCTTGGTCTGCTCCTCGACCTCGAGGCGCAGGTTGAGGCCCTCGCGAGGGAGGATCTTGATCCCGCCCAGGTCGATGTAGGGCCGCACCGGATTCGCCTCGGATTCGTCGAACGGTCCGGTCTCGGTGCGGTTCGCCGGTGCCACCTTGCGCGGTGCGTCGGCGGGCGTGGGGTCGGTCATGCCAGGACTCCGTCCTTCTTGTCTCGATCGCGGGGAGCCCCCCGCGAGGACTCGCCGGCGCTGGTCGGCGGCTCCGCCGCACCCCCGTTGTAGCCGGTGGAGCCGAAGCCGCCTTCACCGCGGGCGCTCTCGGGCAGCGAATCAACCGCGATGAACCGGACGCGCGGCACCGGCATGACGATCATCTGAGCGATCCGATCCCCCGCCGCGATGTCGTGGGCGTGCTCGGTGTCGGTGTTGAGCAGGATGACCTTGATCTCTCCGCGGTAGCCGGCGTCCACGGTGCCCGGCGCGTTGACGACGGTGATCCCGTGCTTGGCTGCCAGACCGCTCCGCGGAACGACGAAGGCGACGAAACCCTCGGGAAGAGCGATGCGGATGCCGGTGCCCACGACAGCGCGCTGTCCGGGCTCGAGACGCACGGCCTCGGAAGCTACCAGGTCGGCCCCCGCGTCACCGGGGTGCGCGTAGGCGGGGGCATCGGGGGCGATAATGGGGACGTCCACCGTTTCAGTCACCCCACGAGGGTAATGCAGATGACAGCGCGCAGTGTCGGGTCCGACGTCTATCGCGAACGGCTCAGCCCGTCGCTGTGGATCCTCGGGTCCGCCGCCGTGGCTGCGCCCATGGCGGCACTGGTGTTCTCGCCCATCGACACGACGATCGCTCTCGTCGTGGGAGCCGTCGTCGGCATCGCGATCGTCGGGCTCCTGCTCGCGGCCTCGCCTGTCGTCGAGGTGCGCGACGGAGAGCTTCGAACAGGCCGCGCGCACATCGGCGTCGAGTTCCTCGGGGGTCCCGAGGTGCACCGGGGTGATGCCGCGCGGCACGCGCGCGGGGCAGGTCTGGACCCGCGCTCGTGGCACCTGATCCGAGGGGGGATCGACGGGGTGGTCGTGATTCCGGTGACGGACCCCGACGACCCGACGACGGCGTGGACGATCTCGACGCGAACGCCGGATCGCCTCGCCGCCGCGGTGAGGCGTGCTCAGGCTATGCGGAGCACTCCGAGCAGATAGGCCCGTCGGCGCTGTCGTGATCGAGCTGTGAGCGGTGCTTCACGAGGAAGCAGTTCGCACACGTGAACTCATCCTCCTGCGGAGGGAGCACCACGACGTCGAGCTCGAGATCCGACAGGTCGGCTCCGGGCAGCTCGAAGCCGGACGGGTTGTCGGCGTCCTCCACATCGACAGAGCCCGAGAGCTTGTCGGGCACGCGCTCCTTCAGAGCCTCGATCGACTCGCTGTCGTCCTCGGTCTTGCGGGGGGCGTCGTAATCGGTGGCCATGCGTGAAGGTCTCTACTTCCGGGTATCGCGGGTTGCGCTCGCCCTTGCGGGGCGGCGATAGTTTGCACGACCGCCTGTCATTTCGCAAATGCGATCCGGCGGGGGCTGTCGGTGCGTGGCGTGAAACTCGCGCCACGCGCTGGATATTCCCGGTGCACGCTACTCGCTGTGACACCATGGGGCGCACACGCAGGGATCGGAGGGGCGTTTCGCATGGAACAGCTCAAGGTCATCGGAACCGAGGACGACAAGCTCATCCTGGCGACCGACTCTGGCGAGAGGTTCTCGCTCGCGGTCGACGATGTGCTGCGCGCGGAATTGCGCCGTGCTCGCCGCGATCGCGATGCGGATCCGCAGGCGGATCGCCCCAGCCCGCGCGAGATCCAGGCTCACATCCGCGCCGGCCTGTCCGCGCAAGAGGTCGCCGATCTGCTCGGCGCCCGCGTCGAGGACGTCACCCGCTTCGAGGGGCCCGTCCTCGCCGAGCGTGAGCACATCGTCGGGCAGGCGCTGGCCGTGCCGGTGCTGCTCGGCGCGGACTTCGACACCGATGGGCCCGCGACGTTCGGTTCCGCAGTGCGGGCGAAGCTCGCCGAAGCCGGGGCCGGTGGCGAACGCTGGACCAGCTGGAAGGAGCCGACCGGCTGGGTGGTGAAGCTCGAATTCGCTTCGAACGAGGTCGAGCACGACGCGCGGTGGGGCTTCGACCCGCGCCGCAGCACGCTGTCGCCTCTCAACGCCGATGCGATTCAGCTCTCACGGCAGGGCTCGTTGCCCGAGGGGCTGATCCCGCGACTGCGCGCGCTCGACAGCGTGCAGCCCAAAGACGATTCGCGGTTCGACAGCGGGGCGTTCGGCCCACGACGTCTTCCCGACGCCGACCTCGAGTCGCCCGATCTTCCCGCGCCCGCCGCCCCTGCCGTGCAGCAGGCTGCGATCAAGCGCGCAGACGAGCCTCTGGTGACCTCGGCGGAGACAGCCGACCTGCTCGAGGCGCTGCGCCGGCGTCGCGGTCAGCGCGAGCCGCTTCCGGACGCCGAAGAGATCGCCGCAGCTCCCTCCCGAGCCACGGCACCGGTCGCTCTGTTCGACGCTCTCGAGCCCGGCTATGACGAGGTGCCCTCGGACAACGAGCCCGAGCCCTCTGACGACTCCCCCGGCTACCCCGCATCGACTCCGGCGGTCGCCGAGGCGGGTCGCCGCAAGGGCCGGACCTCGATGCCATCGTGGGATGAGATCGTCTTCGGAGCGCGCACCGAAGACTGAGCGACGCGAGCGGACGCCTCAGGCGAACGCACCGAGGCGGATCAACGGCACGATCCGCTCGTCGTGCGTCAGCGATCCATGCTGGCCGACCATGCGCTGCGGCGCCTTGTCGGCCACGCGATCGTCGTAGTACGCGATTCCCGCCCGGGGAGCGACGACCACGTGACCGATCCGCTCGATGACCTCGGGCGCCACCGCGCCCATCAGACCGGAGGTCACGACCTCGTCGCGCGCGAAGACCCACGATCGGGCGCCCTCCGCGTCGCGCCATCGCGCCAGCACGCCTGCCTCCTCCCCCGGCTCGGCGTAGAGATGCAGCATCCGGGGCTCGCCCCCGATCAGCCGCACGCCGTCGAGCCGCTCATCGCCGTCGCCGAGCAGCACGTGGCGGTGTCGCGGCACGTCGACCATGCCGTGGTCCGAGGTGACGATGACCCCGGTGTCCGGCGTCAGTGAGGCGGCGAGGGTGCGTGCGGCCGCATCGACGGTCTCGAGGGCCGAGATCCATTCGTCCGATTCCCAGCCGCGCTTGTGCCCGACCGAATCGAGATCCGGCGCGTAGAGATAGACGATCGATCCCGGATGCCGCGCCGCGAGGTCGGCGGCCACACGAACACGATCGGTCAGATCGTCGACGCCGTGGAACTCCGCCCCGCCGAGCGTCACGGCCGTGAATCCGGTGCCGGCGTACTCCGAGCGCGACACGGTGAAGAACGGACGGCCGAGCGAGTCCGCCAGCGGCGTCGCACGCTGGAAGGTCAGCGGGAGTCCGTCGGTATCCCAGCCGCGCAGCTGGTTGAGGACGTCGTCGGTGCCGGGCACGCGCGCGCGATAGCCGACGAGACCGTGCTGGCCCGGCGTCGTGCCGGTCAGCAGACTCGTGAGCGCCGCCGCTGTGGTCGACGGGAAGACGGTGCGCGCGGCATCCTTCTTCCCGCGCGCGCCGGCGAGGAAGCGCGCGTGGCCGGCCCGCGACGCCAGGTTGTGCGCGCCGAGGCCGTCAAGCACCCAGATGACCGCGCTGCGTGCCGGCGCGAACCAGTCGGAGCGACCGTCGAGCGCCGCCGAGATCTCCGGGACGACACGGGTGAGGCTCCGGGCGTGCGGCGGGTCCGCGGGTAGGCTGAGGGACATCGGGGCCAGTCTCGCACACCGCCAGAAGCCCCCCGCCGCTCCGCCGTCACCCGAGGCCCCATTCGTCTATGCCCGCTTCCCGCACCGAATCCGTACCCGCCGACCACGGCCGCATCGAGGACATCGACGTCTCGTCAGAGATGCAGACGTCCTTCCTCGAGTACGCGTACTCCGTCATCTATTCGCGCGCCCTGCCGGACGCGCGCGACGGGCTCAAGCCGGTCCAGCGCCGCATCCTCTTCCAGATGGCCGATATGGGCCTGCGGCCCGACCGTGGCCATGTGAAGAGCGCCCGCGTCGTCGGCGAGGTGATGGGAAAGCTGCATCCGCACGGCGACGCGCCGATCTACGACGCACTCGTGCGCCTTGCCCAGCCCTTCTCGCTGCGGGTGCCGCTGGTCGACGGTCACGGCAACTTCGGATCGCTCGACGACGGGCCGGCGGCCCCTCGATACACCGAGGCCAGGCTGGCGCCGTCTGCACTGGCGCTGACGGAGAACCTGGACGAGGATGTCGTCGACTTCATCCCGAACTACGACGGGCAGTTCCAGCAGCCCGAGGTGCTTCCCTCGGCGTTCCCCAACCTGCTCGTCAACGGCACCACCGGCATCGCCGTCGGCATGGCGACCAATATGGCGCCGCACAACCTCATCGAAGTCGTGGGTGCCGCCACGCACCTGCTCGACAATCCCGACGCGACGGTGGAAGAACTCATGGAGTTCGTTCCCGGCCCCGACCTGCCCGGCGGCGGCATCATCGTCGGGCTGGACGGCATCAAGGACGCGTACACGACCGGCCGTGGCAGCTTCCGCACGCGGGCGAAGGTCGCTGTGGAGCCCCTGGGGCCGCGCCGCACCGGGCTGGTGGTCACCGAGCTTCCGTACCTGGTCGGACCTGAGCGGATCATCGAGAAGATCAAAGACGCCGTGACGGCCAAGAAGCTGCAGGGCATCGCCGACGTCACCGACCTCACGGATCGGCACAAGGGCCTGCGGCTCGTCATCGGTATCAAGACCGGGTTCGATCCGCAGGCGGTGCTCGAGCACCTGTATCGCCTCACGCCGCTCGAAGACTCCTTCAGCATCAACAACGTCGCCCTGGTCGAGGGTCAGCCGCAGACCCTGGGCCTCAAGGAGCTGCTGCGGGTCTACCTCGACCACCGTCTGAGCGTCGTGACGCGTCGCAGCCAGTTCCGCCTGGCACGCCGCAAGGAGCGACTGCACCTCGTCGAGGGGCTGCTGATCGCGATCCTCGACATCGACGAGGTGATCCAGGTCATCCGCACGTCCGACGACGGCGAGCAGGCGCGTGCACGCCTGATGGACGTCTTCGACCTGTCCGATCTGCAGGCGGAGTACATCCTCGAACTGCGCCTGCGTCGCCTCACCAAGTTCTCGCGCATCGAACTCGAGGCCGAGCGCGACAAGCTCAAGGCCGAGATCGCCGAACTCGAGACTCTGCTCGCCAGTGACGTGCTGCTGCGCGCGCAGGTGGCCCGCGAACTCGATGCCACCGCCGAGCAGTTCGGCACGCCGCGACGCACCCTGTTGCTCAACGGCGGCCCCGTGGCGCCGCGCTCCCGCGCCGCCGCGGCCGCGGCCGACCTGCAGATCGCCGACGAGCCGTGCCGTGTCTTCCTCTCGGCCACAGGACGCATGGTCCGCGCGGCGCTCGCCGCCGACGCGGCGGGCGGCGCGATCGTGCCGCCGTCGCGGCGGTCCAAGCACGACGCGGTCCGCTCGGCGGTCGATTCGACCACGCGCGGCGACGTCGGCGCTGTGACCAGCGCGGGTCGCCTCATCCGCTTCTCCCCCGTCGACCTGCCCTCGGTTCCCGGCAACTCCGTCCAGCTGGCCGCGGGCACGCGTGCCGACCAGTACCTCGGGCTGACCGGCGGTGAGCATGTCATCGCACTGGTGCCCCTCGTCGAGTCGCCGCCCATCGCGATCGGCACCCAGCAGGGCATCGTCAAACGCGTCGCGGCCACCGAGCTCGGCACGAAGCACGACATCGAGATCATCGCGCTCAGGGACGGCGATCGCGTCGTGGGTGCAGCTCCCGCGTCGGACGGCGCCGAGCTGGTGTTCGTCGCCAGCGATGCGCAGCTGCTGCGCTTCGACGCCTCGTCAGTTCGGCCGCAGGGGCGATCGGCGGGCGGCATGGCGGGGATCCGCCTCAACGACCGCGCCCAGGTGATCTCGTTCGACGTGGTCGGCCCCTCCGACTTCGAGGCCGTGGTCGTCACCGTCGCCGGCTCCACCACCGCGCTCGCGGGAACGGATGCCGGCAGCGCCAAGGTCTCGCTCTTCAGCGAGTTCCCCGCGAAGGGCCGGGCCACGGGGGGCGTGCGCGCTCAGCGCCTGCTGAAGGGCGAGGACGCACTGACGCTCGCATGGGCCGGCACCGATCCGCGCGCCGTGGGCACCGATGGCGCGACACGTGCGCTGCCGTCGGCCGGTGCGAAGCGGGATGCCTCCGGGGTGCCTCTGGACGGTGTCATCGGCGCGGTGGGCACCGGCGTCCGGTAGGAGCGGCTGCGCCTCGCGCGAACAGCGTCAGGCGTCGATGCGGTCCCGTGCGAGGCGGTCACTGGAGTCGACGATGAACTCCTTGCGGGGCGCGACGTCGTTGCCCATGAGCAGTTCGAACACGGATGCCGCAGCCTCGGCATCCTGCATCCGCACGCGCCGCAGGGTGCGGCCGGCACGATCCATGGTCGTGGTGGCGAGCTGGTCGGCATCCATCTCGCCGAGCCCCTTGTACCGCTGCACCGGCTCCTGCCAGCGCTTGCCGGACCTGGTGAGCTTGGTGAGCAGCGCGTGGAGCTCCTGCTCGGAGTACGTGTAGATCGTCTCGTTCGGCTTGGTGCCCGGATTCATCACCACCACGCGATGCAGCGGCGGGACGGCAGCGTACACGCGGCCGTCGTCGATCAAGGGCCGCATGTAGCGGAAGAACAGCGTCAGAAGGAGGGTCCGGATGTGGGCGCCGTCGACATCGGCGTCGCTCATCAGGATGATCTTGCCGTAGCGGGCGGTATCGAGGTCGAAGGATCGGCCCGATCCTGCGCCGATCACCTGGATGATCGCGGCGCACTCGGCGTTGGAGAGCATGTCGCTCACGGACGCCTTCTGCACGTTGAGGATCTTTCCGCGGATGGGCAGCAGTGCCTGATACTCGCTGTTGCGCGCCAGCTTGGCGGTGCCGAGCGCGGAGTCGCCCTCGACGATGAACAGCTCGGACTCGGCCACGTCGGTCGACCGGCAGTCGGCCAGCTTCGCCGGCAGCGACGAGGACTCGAGCGCATTCTTGCGTCGCTGGGTCTCCTTATGGGTGCGCGCGGAGATGCGCGCCTTCATCTCGGAGACCACCTTGTCCAGCAGCAGCGCGGTCTGCGCCTTGTCGTCGCGCTTGGGAGAAGTGAACCGGGCCGTGAGCTCGCGGCTGACGACGTTCGTGACGATCTGGCGGACGGCCGGTGTTCCGAGGACCTCCTTGGTCTGGCCCTCGAACTGAGGCTCGGGCAGACGCACCGTCAGCACCGCGGTGAGCCCCGCGAGGATGTCGTCCTTCTCGAGCTTGTCGTTGCCCACCTTCAGGCGCCGGGCGTTCTGCTCGACCTGCGTGCGGAGCACCTTCATCAGCGCCTGCTCGAAGCCGGCCTGATGGGTGCCGCCCTTGGGCGTCGCGATGATGTTGACGAAGGACCTCGTGACCGTCTCGTAGCTCGTGCCCCAGCGCACCGCGACATCGACCTGGCACTCGCGTTCGATCTCGGTGGGCACCATCGCGCCCGTGGCCTGCAGCACCGGCACCGTCTCGGTGAAGGTGCCCGAGCCGCTCAGCCGCCATGTGTCGGTGATGGCGCTGTCGGGAGCGAGGAACTCGGTGAACTCCGAGATACCGCCGTCGAAGCGGAAGCTCGTCTCGACGGGCTCCTCGCCTCGCTCGTCGCTGATGACGATCTCGAGCCCGGGCACGAGGAACGCGGTCTGGCGGGCTCGCTGCTCGAGCTCCTGCACGTTGAACGTGGCGTCCTTGGTGAAGATCTGGGGGTCGGCCCAGTAGCGGATGCGCGTACCGGTGACGCCGCGGGCGGCCTTGCCGACGACCCGGAGCTCGGAGCTCTTCTCGAAGGGTGTGAACGCGGAACTCGGGCTGCCGTTCGCGAAGACGCCGGGCTCGCCGCGGTGGAACGACATCCCCCACGTCTTGCCTCCGCGGTCGACCTCGACGTCCAGCCGCTCGGACAGGGCGTTGACCACCGAGGCGCCCACACCGTGGAGCCCGCCCGACGCCGCATACGAGCCGCCGCCGAACTTGCCGCCGGCGTGCAGCTTCGTGAACACGACCTCCACGCCCGAGAGCCCCGTGCGCGGCTCGATGTCCACCGGGATGCCGCGCGCGCGGTCGCGGACTTCGACGCTGCCGTCGGCGTGGAGTACGACGTCGATTCGCGTGCCGAAGCCGCCCAGGGCCTCGTCGACGGAGTTGTCGATGATCTCCCACAGGCAATGCATCAGCCCGCGCGAGTCCGTCGATCCGATGTACATGCCCGGGCGCTTGCGGACCGCCTCGAGCCCTTCGAGCACCTGCAGATGATGGGCGGAGTACTCGGAGGTCACAATCTCTCATCGTAATCGCGGTCGAGGACAGCCCTGCGGCGACACGCGTCCGCGGGCGCCCACGTACGCGCTCAGCGAAATGTGAAGGCTTCCGGGCATTCTCGGAACCTGGGCGTGGTTGTATTTCATGACCGCGACGGAGTTCTACGCATACGAGGAGGCAACGAGATGAACACGCTATCGACAACCCCAGAGCAGGGCGCCCTCCTCGAGTACCGTCTCACCGCGGCGGATCGCTGCGATTCGTGCGGCGCACAGGCCTACATCGCCGCGGAGGTCAACGGCAGCGAACTGCTGTTCTGCGCGCACCACGGTCGCAAGTACGAAGAGAAGCTGCGCTCGATCGCCACGTCGTGGCACGACGAGACCGCTCGCCTGACCGAAGCGGTCTGACGTCCGTCAGGCCCCGTTGTAGTGGCGGGGCACGAGCGGCGAGACCCTGACGGCGATCTCCTCACCGATGGTGCCGATCAGTTCGGCCAGATCGGTCGCCGTGAGCTCACCCTGCAGACCCGGCCCGTAGACGGTCACGGTGTCTCCGACGGCCACACCCGGCCATGTCTCCACCACCGAGACCGATCCTCCGACGACGCGCAGAGCGCGTCGCCCCGCCGGCGTCCCGACCGTCGCGCCTCCCTGGAGCGACGACGGGAGGCCGTCCAGCGCGCCGATGCCGATCCGCACATCGCCGGCGTCGACGGCCACGACGTCGGTCTCGAGTCGAGCCGCAGGCACGAGTCCGAGGTCCGCGGCCGACGGACCCCCGGCGGAGCGGATGCCGTAGCAGAAGGCCCCGACGCGGACCATGTCGTAGCGGAACTCCGGGCGAGCGAACGCGGCTGCGCTGGCGGCGAGATGGCGCCTCGTGGGCCGCAGGCCTGCGGACGTCGCTTCGCGCAGCGCCCTGTCGTATACGGCTCGCGCCTGGTCGTCCTCGGCGTCTGACGCCTCGGCGATGTGGCTCCATACGCCCACGATCTCGATCGCGCCCTCGAGCTCGAGTTCGGCGGCCCGAGCGACGAACGCGGGCCAGGCCTCCGGACGCACGCCGTTGCGGTGCAGCCCCGTGTCGATCTTCAGATGCACGCGTGCGGTCCTATCGGCCTCGCGCGCAGCATCCGCGAGTTCTTCGAGCAGTCCGGCGTCGCCGACGCCCATGTCGAGCCGGGCGGCGAGGGCGGCATCGAGGTCGGCCCGCGACGCCGCGATCCACGCGAAGATGCGGGCATCGTCGCCCGCCGCCGCGCGCACGGCACCGCCGGTACGCACATCGAACGCGCCGAACCATTCGACCCCGGAGGCCTGAGCCCGACGCACGACCGCCTCCAGGCCGTGCCCGTAGGCGTCGTCCTTCACGACGAGCATGAGATCTGCCGGGCCGACGGTCGCGCGCACCCGGGCGATGTTCGCGGCGAGTGCCGTGAGATCGACGTGAAGTCGTGCGGTCATGGCGTGTCCTGGCGGACGGCGCGGAGCCCGACCGTCGTGATGAGCTCCATGACAGACAGCCCCGTTACCCGCGCCCAATCGCGGAGCGAAGGCTCGCCCTGGGCTGGGTCGCCGAAGAACACGACCTCATCGCCTCGCCGGACGGCGGCATCCCGGATCTCCACGACGCACACGTCCATCGCGACGCGCCCGATGACCGGATGCCGTTGCGCCCCTATGGCGACCTCCGCCGCGCCGCCGAGCGCGCGCACGACCCCTTGCGCGTAGCCGCCGGTGACAAGCGCCACGCGTGTGTCAGCGGCAGCGCGATAGGCGTAGCCGTACGAGACGCCCTCACCGGCGCGCAGGTCCTTGACCGACAGCACTGTTCCCGTCATCCGCATCACCGGCTTGGTGGGGCGAGGACCCGGCAGACCGAAGAGCGTCTGGGGCGCGATGGCTGTGCTGCGCTGTGCGGTCGGGGCTTCGACTCCGATAGCGGGTGTGCTCGCAAGCACGTCCCGCGCGGGGGCGAAGCCTTCGGTCGCGAGTACCTCCGCCACGAGGTCCGCGCCATGACCCCAGGCATCCGCCGCCATGATCGCCGGAGAGAAGAGACGGATGCCCTCGCTCCGAGCCGCGCGCGCGTTCACTGCCAGCGCGGAGCGCGAGATCCACGCCACCGGCGAACTGAGGGGTGCGGCTCCCTCCGCCCACACGTCGGGGCCAGGATCGGGGGAACTCACGCCTTTAGACTATCCGGATCCCCCGTTCCCGACCCGGAGTACGCATGCCCTCTCACGGCCTCGGCCTCGCGCCCCGCCTTCGCTACCTCGCCGGCCGAGCCCGCCGCATCGACGTGGGGTCGGTGTTCGCCCGCGCCAGAGAGAGCGCGCGTGATCACGGCCGCTGGATGCCCGCGGTGCTCGTCGACATGCTCTGGTCTGCGGGCTTTCGGCAGGTGGGATTCCAGGACTACGTCGACTACGACTTCGCGATCCTCAAGCGCGCCGAGCGCGAGACGTACATGACGCACCCGGTGTCGAATCAGCTGTCGCAGAAGTACGACCACCCCGACTTCCGTCACATCTTCCAGGACAAGATCGAGTTCGACCGCGTCTTCAGCGACTTCCTGCGCCGCGACTGGATGGTGGTCGAACCGGGCAACGCGGATGCCGTGCGCGGGTTCGTCGAGGACCACGGCACCGTGGTCACGAAGGAGCCCGTCGGCCAGGCCGGAACGGGTGTGCACCGCTATCGCGCGGCAGAGGTGGAGGACTGGGATGCCTTCCACCGCGGGCTGCTCGAGCGCGGCGAACTGCTGATCGAAGAGGTGATCCGCCAGCACGCGGACCTCGCGGCGGTCTGCCCCGGCACGGTCAACACCACCCGCGTGACGGCGTTCTTCGACGGCAGGCAGACGCACATTCTCGCCATGGCCCAGAAGTTCGGCCGAGGCGCCGTGAGCGACCAGATGACGTTCGGCGGCTTTTACACGATGCTCGACGACGACGGTAGGGCCGTCGGTCCGGGATACGACTCGCACGGTCACACTCATGAGCGCCACCCCGACAGCGGGTTCGTGATCGCGGACTTCCAGCTGCCGATGATCGAGCAGGTGCGCGCGTTCGTCGACGAGGTGGCACGCGTCGTGCCGCAGGTGCAGTACGTCGGATGGGACATCGTGGTTACCCCCGAGGGCCCCGTCCTCGTCGAAGGCAACTGGGGCGCGGGCGTCTACGAGAACAAGCCCAGCGTCACCGGCATCCGCACCGGCCACAAGCCGCGCTACCGCGCCGCCATCGGCTTCTGACGCACGTCTGAGGGGTGTCGTACCCCTGGCGGCATGCTTCGGCCGCACGTCGTGATCTACAGCGCCGTCAGCATCGACGGTCGCATCACCGGGTACGAGAACGACCCCGCGGGCCGTACTACCGCTACGGGTTCGGGAACCCGGCCGACGGCGTGATCCGCGGGACATCGGGTTCCACCGAACCGGCGCGGAACAGCTGGGTGGCGGCGAGGTCGTGCTGCGCTATGCGGCGACCGCGCGCACGACGCCGAGCGGCGTCGATTCGTGACCCTGACCGAGCGGGTTGTCTTTGAGGATCGCGACCAGCCGCTTCTCCCCCGCCTTGTCGAGCGTCGAGCCGAGGATGTTGCCGCCGAGGTCGTTGATGTCGACCACTGCGACCTCGGGGACGTCGCCGAGCAGGCTCTTCAAGTGAGCGGCGACCTCGCGCGGGCGCTCGGGGCCGAGGACGACCGCCTTGTTGTAGGGCGGGATGGTGCCGCCGGTCGGACCGTCGATGGCGCGGGCCTTGTCGCCGGCGATGCGGTAGAAGTCACCCTTGCGCCCGAACGCCTTCGTGACGGCGGACACCGCCGCAGCGAACAGGATGCGGATCGTGCCGCATTCGCGCAGCGCCATCTCCATCGTCTCGGGCATGCCGAGGCCGATGCCGTACGGAGTGCGAGTGACGTACTTGGAGAGGAAGAGCGCGAGCCGACGGGGTTTGATCTCCTCGACGAGGTACGAGCGCCCCTGCGTGATCGCCACGATCTTCTCGGTGACGAACAGCAGGTCGCCCGGAAGGACGATCTCCTCGGCGTACTCCCGCACAAAGGCATCCAGGTCGTCGCCCGGCATCACGACCCGCGTACGGATCGGGATGCGGGCGTACGACGAGCCCTCGATCGAGACGGTGAGCGCCTTGCCGGCGTTCGCCTCACTCACTCGAGGTAGTCCCGCAGCGACTGCGATCGTGACGGATGCCGGAGCTTGGCCATGGTCTTGGACTCGATCTGGCGGATCCGCTCACGGGTCACACCGAATGTGTCGCCGATCTGGTCGAGCGTCTTGGGCTGACCGTCGCCGAGTCCGAAGCGCATGCGGATGACACCCGCTTCGCGCTCCGAGAGCGAGTCCAGGAGAGACTCGAGCTGACGCTGCAGCATCGTGAAGCCCACCGCGTCGGCCGGGACGACGGCCTCGGTGTCCTCGATGAGGTCACCGAACTCGCTGTCGCCGTCCTCACCGAGAGGCGTGTGCAGCGAGATCGGCTCGCGGCCGTACTTCTGCACCTCGATGACCTTTTCGGGGGTCATGTCGAGTTCGCGGCTCAGCTCCTCGGGAGTGGGCTCGCGCCCCAGATCCTGCAGCATCTGCCGCTGCACGCGGGCGAGCTTGTTGATGACCTCGACCATGTGGACCGGGATGCGGATCGTGCGGGCCTGGTCGGCCATGGCGCGCGTGATCGCCTGGCGGATCCACCACGTCGCGTATGTCGAGAACTTGAAGCCCTTGGTGTAGTCGAACTTCTCGACGGCGCGGATCAGTCCGAGGTTGCCCTCCTGGATCAGGTCCAGGAACTGCATGCCGCGACCCGTGTACCGCTTGGCGAGCGAGACGACGAGGCGGAGGTTCGCACCGAGCAGGTGGCTCTTGGCACGCTGGCCGTCACGGGCCACCCACTGCAGGTCCAGACCCAGCTGGGACGACTTCTCGGTCGCCGACATGTGCGACAGCTTCTCTTCGGCGAACAGGCCGGCCTCGATGCGCATCGCGAGCTCGACCTCTTCGGCCGCGTTCAGCAGTGGCACCTTTCCGATCTGCTTGAGGTAGTCCTTGACCGGGTCGGCCGTCGCGCCGGTGATCTGGGTCGAGTAGACGGGAACGTCGTCCTCGTCGCTCGACGAGATGACGATCGCGCCGGTCGGGAGGGGCTCCGTGAACGCCGGCTTGGTGCTCTCCTCGTCCTCGTCGTCGTCGTCGGTCGCGCCGGCGGCATCGCCTGCGGCCTTCGCATCGCCCTTCGCGGGCTGCTCGGTGTCATCGTCCGCGGTGACCTCGGCGACGTCGTCGGCGGTCTCGAGTTCGACGTCCTCGTCGATCTCTTCGACATCGTCCTCGAACTCGTCGTCCGTCTTCGCGGCGCGCTTGGAAGCGGTCTTGGAGGTGGCCTTCCCCTTGGCAGCCGCCTTCTTGGCGGGCGCCTTGGCGGCCGTCTTGGCGGGAGCCTTCGCCACAGTGGCCGTGGTCTCCTCCGCCTCGGTGTCCTTCGCGGCCGCTCGGGCCTTGGTGTTCGTGCCTGGAGTCACGTTTCGCCTTTCACCGGTGGGCGTGCGCCTCACGCCCCGGTCGATTTCGGACACTAGTAAGACCCTTGTCAAGTCCACGTTTCGATGAGAAGCCTCACCGAGACGGTTGACAACGGGTCAGGGCATCCAGTATCTCATACTTGCCGTGCGCCGCCAGCATCACCCCTGCCGGCCCCGCGCACCTCTGTCTCTGCAGGGTGACAACGCCCGGCAGGGTCGTGGCATTCCGGATCAGATGCCGCGTTTGTCGTCGTCACCGGACCGCGTGGCCAGGAACCGTTCCAGTTCCGCGGCGAGCTCGTCCGCGCTGGGCAGATCGCCGGTGTGGATCATGGGCGTCGCCAGGGTCGATCCCGCCATGTAGGCGTCGTAGCGTTCCTCGAGCCCCTGCACCATCCGGGCGAGCTCTTCGCTGCCTTCGATCTGTTCGCTGACCTTCGCCAGGTACACGCGGTTCTCATCGCGCAGCTCGTCACCGGCGAAGACGAGGCCGGTCGCCACGGTGAGGCTGTCCAGCGCCGCCAGGGCTGCCGCCGGGTACTCGGTGTCGCCCAGATAGTGCGGCACCAGCAGCACGAATCCCGCGATGCGCACGCCCGCCGCCGAGAGGCGGTACTCGAGCAGGTGCCCCGCGGTCGCCGGAACCTGAGTGTGCGGCTGCCACACGGAGTGCGCCTCGGTGAGCTCGGCGCGCGTGCCGCTGACCGTGGTGCCGATCGGTCGGGTGTGCGGAACGGGCATGGGAATCGCGTGCACCCACGTCACCGTCGAGATGCCGTACGTGTCGACGAAATCGACGACGGCCTGCGTGAAGGCATCCCACCCGAAGTCTGGCTCGTAGCCCGCGAGCAGCAGGAACGGCTGGCCGAGCGCGTCGTGCGCGAACGACAGCTCGAGCCGTTGCGGGCGGTAGTCCGTAAGGTGATCCTTCTCGAACGAGACGACCGGGCGGCGCGCGCGGTAGTCCAGCAGTGCGTCGTTCGAGAAGACGACCAGCGGCGTCGGCGACAGTTCGTCGCGGAAGTAGTCGATCACTCGGCTCACCGCGCTCCCCGCGTCGGTGAAGCCCGTGAGCGCGATGACCAGGGGCAGCCCGCGCGGGACCGGCGGTGCAGAGGCCGAGCGCTCGAAGAGCGGACCGGGGAAGGGCATGCCTCCATGCTACGAGCAGCGGGTGCGGGGCGGGTCGCGGCCGTGGCGCTCAGAGCGAACACGTCGCGTCCCTAGGATGGACGTCATGTCGTTTCCCGACCTCGAGTACCGCACCGTCCCGATCCGAGAGACCGACGCCGACGCGCTCGTGCTGGGGCTTCCCCCGCTCGAGGGCGACGAGGCACCCGATCTTGCCGAATGGCCCGGGCTTCGCGACGCCCTGCTGGCGGTGGGCTTCACGGGGGGTGTGGGCAGCTTCGTCCGCGTCTACGCCCCGGAGATCACGACGCGACCGCTCGCCGTGGTGGGCACGGGAGCCACGCCGGATGCCTCGGCGCTGCGTGATGCGGTCGGTGCAGCGATCCGGATCCTGACCGGGTTCACGACCGTCGCCGTTGCGGCGCCCTATGCGGATCCAGAGCTGTGGACGGCCGCGGCCGAAGGCGCCGCTCTCGGCGGCTACCGCTTCGACGGCTACAAGACCGAGCCCCCGAAGGCACGCGCGTCACGCGTCGTGGTGCACGGCACGGCCCCCGCCGATGACGCGGCGCTGACCGTCGTCACCGAGACGGCGGCCGCGGTCGCGTTGGTGAAGGATCTCGTCTCCACGCCGGCCGAATGGCTGGGTCCCGCCGATTTCGCCCAGCGGGCCGCGGAATCGGTCGAGAACCTCGCAGTGACGGTCGAGGTGCTCGACGAGGTCGCCCTCCGGGAGCGGGGCTACGGCGGCATCCTCGGCGTCGGACAGGGCTCTGATCGGCCGCCTCGCCTGGTGCGACTCGAATACGCGCCGAGCGATGCTCGACGCCACATCGCGCTCGTCGGCAAGGGCATCACGTTCGACACGGGTGGCCTCTCGCTCAAGCCCGCCGCATCGATGGTCGGGATGAAGTACGACATGTGCGGCGCGGCAACGGCTCTTGCCGTCCTGCGCGGCGTCGCGGCCATCGGCGCACCCGTGAAGCTCACCGCGTGGCTGTGCATCGCCGACAACATGCCGTCGGGTCGCGCCACGCGGCCCGGGGATGTGCTGCGCATGCTCGACGGGACGACCGTCGAGGTGCTCAACACCGATGCCGAGGGACGCCTCGTCCTCGCGGACGGACTGGTCGCTGCAAGCCGTGAGCAGCCCGACCTGCTGATCGACGTCGCGACCCTGACGGGCGCGATCACGATCGCCCTCGGCACGCGCCACGCCGGCGTCATGGGCGACGACGAGGCGGTCGCCGAGTACCTCGCCGCCGCCGCCCAGGCGGGCGAGCCCGCCTGGCAGCTGCCGCTTCCGCCCCACATGGTCGACGAGCTCGACTCGCCGATCGCCGATCTGCAGAACGCCAAGATCGGCGACCCCGCGGGAGGATCGCTGTTCGCCGGCCTCTTCCTGCAGCACTTCGTCGGACGTGTCGGCGAGGACGCCGACGCTCCGCGCATCCCGTGGGTGCACCTGGACATCGCCGGGGTCGGGATGAACAAGGGCGGCGCGTACGGCTACATCGACAAGGGACCGACAGCAGCCACGGTCCGCAGCCTCATCCGCCTGGCCCTTGCAGAGGAGTCCCGATGACCGACCACAGCTTCGATCTGGTGATCCTGGGCGGCGGAAGCGGCGGATACGCTGCGGCCCTCCGCGCTGCAGAGCTGGGCAAGACCGTTGCGCTCGTCGAGAAGGACAAAGTCGGCGGCACCTGCCTGCACCGCGGCTGCATCCCGACCAAGGCGCTGTTGCACGCCGCCGAGGTCGCCGACCTGGCTCGGGATGCCTCGGCCATCGGCATCCGCGCATCCTTCGACGGCGTCGACCCGGCGGGGGTCCGCGCGTATCGCGAGGGCATCGTCGCCAAAAAGTTCAAGGGCCTGGAGGGTCTGGTCAAGGCGCGCGGGATCACCGTCGTCCACGGCGAGGGGCGGCTGGAGGCAGGACCGGCTGTCCGGGTGGGCGACGACGTCTACCGCGGCGCGGATGTCGTCCTCGCCACCGGCTCGTACAGCCGCACCCTGCCCGGTCTCGAGATCGGCGGGCGGATCCTGACGAGCGAGCACGCGCTCGAACTCGACGAGATTCCCCGCCGGGTCCTCATCCTCGGCGGCGGGGTCATCGGCGTGGAGTTCGCGAGCGTCTGGCGGTCCTTCGGCGCCGAGGTCACGATCGTCGAGGCGCTGGACCACCTCGTCCCCAACGAGGACATCGCGCTGAGCAAGGGGCTGGAGCGGGCGTTCCGCCGTCGCGGGATCGCCTCGTCGCTGGGCGTGCGCTTCCAGTCGGCGACACAGTCTGCCGATGACGTGACCGTGACGCTCGAGGACGGGAAGACGTTCGAGGCGGACTACCTTCTCGTCGCGGTCGGGCGCGGCCCGGTGACCGGCGGTCTCGGCTACGAGGAGGCCGGAATCACCCTCGATCGCGGCTTCGTCATCACTGATGAGCGCCTGCGCACCGGGGTCGACCACGTCTGGGCGGTCGGCGACATCGTGCCGGGGCTGCAGCTGGCACACCGCGGGTTCCAGCAGGGCATCTTCGTCGCCGAAGAGATCGCGGGCCTGTCCCCCGCCGTCGTGCCGGACACGCAGATCCCGAAGGTGACGTACAGCCACCCCGAAGTCGCCTCCGTCGGCCTCACCGAGGCGCAGGCAGCAGAGGCCCACGGCGAGGACGGCGTCGTGGCGTACGAGTACAACCTCGCGGGTAACGGCAAGAGCGAGATCCTCGGCACGAGCGGACTGGTGAAGGTCGTGCGCGTCAAGGACGGCCCCGTGCTGGGAGTGCACCTGATCGGCGATCGGGTCGGCGAACTCATCACCGAGGGCCAGCTCGTCGTGGGCTGGGAGGCACACCCCGAAGACATCGCACCGCTGGTCCACGCACATCCGACACAGAGCGAGGCTCTGGGCGAGGCCTTCCTCGCGCTGGCGGGCAAACCACTGCACGCGCTGTGACGCCCGGGGGCGCTCTCGCCATCACTAAGCTAGATCCGATATCCATTCCGAAGGAGACATCGTCATGAGCACTTCCGTGGTCCTCCCTGCTCTCGGTGAGAGCGTCACAGAGGGAACGGTCACCCGCTGGCTCAAGAAGGTCGGCGACACGGTCCAGGCGGACGAGGGCCTGCTCGAGATCTCCACGGACAAGGTCGACACGGAGATCCCGTCGCCCGTCAGCGGTGTGATCGAGGAGATCCTGGTCCAGGAGGACGAGACCGTCGAAGTGGGTGCAGTGCTGGCCAAGATCGGCGACGGCTCCGGTGCGCAGGCCGCGCCCGAGGCACCGGCCGCCGAAGCGGCAGAACCCGCGGCGGCCCCCGCCCCGGAGGCGCCCGCGGCCGATGCTTCAGCCCCCGCCGCGGAGACACCTGCCGCAGAAGCCCCCGCCCCCGCTGCGCAGGAACCCGCTGCGCCCGCACCCGCTGCACCCGCCGGAGGCGGCAAGGACGTCGTGCTGCCCGAGCTCGGCGAGAGTGTCACAGAGGGCACCGTGACCCGCTGGCTCAAGAAGGTCGGCGACGACGTCGCGGCCGACGAACCGCTGCTCGAGATCTCGACCGACAAGGTCGACACCGAGATTCCCTCGCCTTTCGCCGGAGTGCTCCAGGAGATCCTCGTCCAGGAGGACGAGACGATCGCCGTCGGCTCCCCGCTCGCCCGTATCGGTGAGGCGGGCGCCGCCGCTCCGGCAGCAGAGCCCCCGGCAGCAGAGACCCCGGCAGCTCCGGCACCGGCCGCGGCGGCTCCCGCGCCGGCGGCAGAGGCTCCGGCCCCGGCAGCACCCGCTCCCGCTTCGCCCGCTGAAGCGGCTCCTGCGCCTGCCCCGGCAGCAGAGGCTCCGCAGGCACCTGCTCCCGCGGCTCCGGCACCCGCCGCTTCCGCACTCGGAGCCTCTGACGACTCGGACGGCGTCGCCTACGTGACCCCGCTCGTGCGTCGACTGGCGCAGCAGCAGGGTGTGGACCTCGCGAAGGTGAAGGGAACCGGCGTCGGAGGACGGATCCGCAAGGAAGACGTCCTCAAGGCGGCCGAAGCGGCATCCGCTCCCACGCCCGCTCCGGCAGCGGCGTCCGCCCCTGCCCCCGCACCGCTCGAGGTCTCGCCGCTGCGCGGCACGACCCAGCCGATGTCGCGCTTGCGCAAGGTCATCGCCGAGCGTGCCGTGGCCTCGATGCAGGCGACCGCCCAGCTCACGACGGTCGTCGAGGTGGATGTGACGAAGCTCGCGGCCTACCGGGATGCGGTCAAGGCCGACTTCCAGGCGAAGACCGGCGACAAGCTGTCGTTCCTTCCGTTCTTCGCGGTCGCGGCCGTCGAGGCGCTGCAGGCATACCCGATCGTCAACGCCACCGTCGACGGCAACGACATCGTCTACCCCGCGAGCGAGAACATCTCCATCGCGGTGGACACCGAGCGGGGTCTGCTGACTCCGGTGGTGAAGGATGCCGCAGGCAAGAACCTCGCGCAGTTCGCTCGTGAGATCGCCGACCTGGCCGCCCGCACGCGCGACAACAAGCTGAAGCCCGACGAGCTCGCCGGAGGCACCTTCACGCTGACCAACACGGGTTCGCGCGGGGCGCTCTTCGACACCCCGATCGTGTTCCTGCCGCAGTCCGCGATCCTCGGACTCGGTGCCGTCGTCAAGAAGCCGGGTGTGGTCGTGGTCGACGGCAAGGACGCGATCTCCGTACGGTCCTACGTCTACTTGGCGTTGTCGTACGATCACCGCATCATCGACGGGGCGGACGCGGCCCGCTTCCTCGGTGCCGTCAAGGCAAGGCTCGAGGCGGCCGACTTCCAGGCTCAGCTCGGCATCTGATCCGCCCAGGCGGACCACCTAGGGCTGCTGCGCGACGTCATGGACGTCGCGCAGCAGCCATTCCTCGTCCTGACGCACCAGCACGGTCAGCTGCGCAGGCAGCGAGCCGTCGCCCGCGTCGACTCGCAGCACCGCGACGTCTCCGAAGTCGTCCAGCAGGGTCACGACCCGTGCGGAAGACGGCAGATCGATCGCACCTCCTCCGAGCGGCGTAGAAGGATCGGCGAGAACCGTCTCAAGACAGTCGAGGTCATCTCCGCACGCGGTGCGTTCATCGAGCAACGCCGATGCGACCGTCGCGAGATCCGCCGGGGCCGCCACCGACGCGGGATCGTCCACGGCGGGATCGGTCGGCGCAATCGAGGTCGATGGCGCGGGCAACCCTTCGACTGCGGTGGAGCCCGAGGAATCCGGCTGGGACGACCCGGACTGCGTCTCGCCGTCAGCCGCGGTGGTCTCGCCCCCTGCCGCGGGCCAGAGTGTCCCGCCGGCGAGGACCGCGGCGGCGACCGCACCACCGAGGATCCACGGTGCGCCGTCTCGGGCGTTCCGAGCCGCGCGCGCGCCGCCAGAGCCCGGTCGTGACGCGCGACACCGTATCGGCAAGATCCGAGTCCACGTGGCCGATGAGCATTTGCCAGGTGGTGCGTGGGCGTTCCACGTCGGGCACCTCGATGCGGTCCCTCGACGGCTGTGTCGTCTCCGCGGCGCTGCGCGGGCTCAGAGTCACGGTCGTGAGCGGCTCCGGTGCCGCCGCGCCGAAGAGGGCGTCCTCCGCCTCGAGCAGATCGTTCACCGAGACCCGCTCGGCGCCGATCGCGCGACGCGCGTGCTCCCACACGCGGTCCAGCGGAGGACCCACCACGAGCGACCCGAGCGCGTCGGCGGCGGCGTCCAGCGCCCGGCGGGCGGAGAGATCCGGCGCGAGCACCGGGCGGCCGGCATCGTCAAGCCACCACTCCCCGTTCGTGTCGGGGTTGGCCGCCAGTTCGGCGCAGCCCCGCAGGAGGCTCACGGCGAGCGTGACCGCCTCGCCGGGACGGAGTGGCATGCGGCTCGCACGGCGACGAAGGAACACATCGAGCGGCTCCGTGCACACCGGGAGGACGACATCATGCCCATCGACGCGGCGCACGACATCCAGCGGCGACAGCACATGACCCCCGGGTGCGGCATCCCATCCGCTCCAGGCGCCGCCGAGCACGTCCGCATCGACGAGTACGCGCGTCTCGCCCCCGGCTGCGCGCACGAGCCGGCCCGGCCACGGGCTGTCCTCGGGAGCACGCACGGCGCGCACCGTCCGGTACGGCGAGCTCAAGGGGCCTTCGGCAGTCACGTCGCCAGTCTCGATGCTGGACACGGTGCTTGCGGCTCGACGGAGCGAAGCTGTGGGCGAACAGCGGGAGACGGCGCCTGTGGAGGAGCCGAGCCGAGGCGACGCAAAAGGTAGGCTGGGGGCATGGCCGCCCGCAGTACCGCTCCCGAGAAGCGCCCCGGCTTCTTCTCGCAGATCCGCACCCTCTACACCTTCACGCAGAAGGAGTTCCGCTGGCTTCCGTTCCTGCTGGCCGGCATCCTCCTGCTCGGCATCGCCGTAGGAGTGGGCGTCGGGTTCGCGATTCCTCCCGTGGCGCCGTGGAGCGTCGTGCTGTGGGGCATCACCGGCCTCATGCTGGGCGTCCTCGGGTCGCTCATGACCATGACGCGAATGTCGACGCGCGCAATGTACAAGAAGATCGACGGGATGCCGGGTGCGACCGGGCACGTGCTGTCGACGTCGCTCGGCCGGCGCTGGCAGGCCAGCGACATGCCGGTCGGCATCAACCCGAAGACCCAGGAGGCGGTCTATCGCGCCGTGGGACGTGGAGGTGTCGTCATCATCGGCGAGGGCGCCCGCGGGCGTCTCACACGCCTCGTGAACGACGAGCGTGCGAAGGCGCAGCGTGTCGCGTCCGGGGTGCCCATCACCGTGCTGTACGTCGGCCATGGGCCGGATGAGGTCCCCATCGCGAAGCTCGCGTCGACGATCAAGGGTCTTCCCAAGAAGATCGACCGCGCCACGATGGCGGCCGTGATCAAGCGGATCGAGTCCGTGTCGCAGTCGCTCACGTCCCTGCCGATCCCGAAGGGCGTCGACCCGACGAAGGTGCGCGCGCCCCGCCCTCGCTGACGGCGCGGGACCGGTCAGGAACGCACGAGCACCGTTCCGGCCACCTTGTCGTGCAGACCACGCTGGTCGGCATCCCAGATCACCGCGGGGATGACGACGATGAGCAGAGCCGTCCGCACGACGGGGCGCCACAGCCCCACCCATCCGCCTACGCGACCGGCGGCGGCATCCGCCCGCACCAGGCGCAGGCCGAACAGCCGGTGCCCGGGGCTCCCCTGCAGGGTTGGCAGGAACACGATCTGGATCGCGGCGAACAGCGCGAGGATGGCCAGCGGGTCCCAGCCGAAGAAGCCGGAGATCAGGTACGCGGCACCGTAGTCGACGAAGAGGGCGCCGACGCGACGGCCGACACGGCCGATCGATCCGGTGCCCTCCCGGGGAAGACCGAGCCGTTCCCCGGGATACTCCTGCGCGCTCTGTGTCACCCCATCAGCGTATCCAGGCGCCTGTAACATGCCGGAAACATAGGTGACACTGCCGGGCAATCCCCTGCGGGTACGTTGCCAGCAAGTCCGCGCCCCGCGCGGGCGGTCCCGAATGCCCTACCTCTGGAGTCTTAATGTTCAAAGATTCATCCGAGGTGCTGAAGTTCATCAAGGACGAGGACGTGAAGTTCCTCGACATCCGGTTCACGGACCTTCCTGGCGTGCAGCAGCACTTCAACATTCCGGCAGCCACCGTCGACGAGGAGTTCTTCACCGTCGGCCAGCTGTTCGACGGCTCCTCCATCCGGGGCTTCGCGAACATCCACGAATCGGACATGCAGCTGATTCCCGATGTGTCGACCGCCTACCTCGACCCGTTCCGCGAGGCGAAGACGCTCATCATGATCTTCGACATCTACAACCCGCGCACGGGTGAGATCTACGGCAAGGACCCGCGTCAGGTCGCCAAGAAGGCCGAGAAGTACCTCGCATCGACCGGCATCGCCGACACCGCCTTCTTCGCCCCCGAGGCGGAGTTCTACATCTTCGACGACGTCCGCTACGAGGTGAAGCAGAACCAGAGCTTCTACTTCGTCGACTCCGAAGAGGGCGCGTGGAACAGCGGCCGCGTGGAAGAAGGCGGGAACCTCGCCAACAAGACCCCGTACAAGGGCGGCTACTTCCCGGTCTCGCCCGTCGACAAGCAGGCCGACCTGCGTGACGACATCTCGCTCAAGCTCATCGAGTCGGGGCTGCACCTCGAGCGCGCGCACCACGAGGTGGGCACGGGTGGCCAGGCCGAGATCAACTACCGCTTCGACACCATGGTGCACGCGGCCGACGACATCCTGAAGTTCAAGTACATCGTCAAGAACACCGCGCTCGAGTGGGGCAAGGTCGCGACGTTCATGCCGAAGCCGCTCTTCGGAGACAACGGCTCGGGCATGCACACCCACCAGTCGCTGTGGCTCGAGGGCAAGCCGCTGTTCTTCGACGAGAAGGGCTACGCGCAGCTCTCCGACACCGCTCGCTGGTACATCGGCGGCCTGCTCGCGCACGCCCCGGCGGTGCTGGCGTTCACGAACCCGACGCTCAACTCGTACAAGCGACTGGTCAAGGGCTACGAGGCTCCGGTCAACCTGGTGTACTCGGCGGGCAACCGCTCGGCGGCCGTCCGCATCCCGATCACGGGCTCCAACCCGAAGGCCAAGCGCATCGAGTTCCGCGCGCCGGACGCCTCGGGCAACCCGTACCTCGCGTTCGCCGCGCAGCTGATGGCCGGCATCGACGGCATCATCAACCGCATCGAGCCGCACGAGCCGGTCGACAAGGACCTCTACGAGCTGCCGCCCGAGGAGGCCAAGAACATCCCGCAGGTGCCGAACTCGCTGCTCGATTCCCTCGAGGCGCTGCGCGCAGACCACGAGTTCCTCACGCGCGGCAACGTGTTCACGCCCGAGCTGATCGAGACCTGGATCGAATACAAGATCGAGAACGAGATCCAGCCGCTCAACGCCCGTCCTCACCCGTTCGAGTACGAGCTGTACTTCAGCGTCTGAGCACGCTCCAGCAGTGCGAGGGCTCCGGGAGACCGGGGCCCTCGTGCTTTGCCGACGGATGCCTCCGGCCCGGGTGACGCCCGTCGCCGCGTGGCAGGATCAACCGTAGAAGAGCTTCTCGAACACGCGCCGCGCGCGACGGGTGGTGCCCAGGTAGTCCTCCTCGACCTGCGTCGCCGAGCGGGGCGCGTACTCGAGGAGTCTGCCGATGCCGTCGAGCTTGTTCCGATCCACCGGCAGGACGTCGCTCGTCTGCCCGGACAAAAGCGTGTTCGCCGAGCGGAGACGGCTCGCGAGCCGCCACGCGTCGGCGAGACGGTCGGCCGCCGTCGGGGCGATGAGTCCAGCTTCCTGCGCGGCTCGCAGGGCTCCGAGCGTCGACGTCGTGCGCATCGCGGGGACCGTGTGCGCGTGCTGCAGCTGCAGCAGCTGTACGAGCCATTCCACGTCGCTGAGCGATCCGGGTCCGAGCTTGAGGTGCCGGGTCGGGTCGACGCCCTGCGGCAGCCGCTCGCTCTCGACGCGCGCCTTGATGCGCTTGATCTCGCGTACGGCCGCGAGATCGATACTCGCCGGATACCGCACCCGGTCGGCCATCAGGGTGAACGCGTCGATGAGCTTCACGCTGCCTGCCATGCCGCGGGCGCGCAGCAGCGCCTGCGCCTCCCACGGCGCCGCCCAGCGCCGATAGTACTCCTCGTAGGCGTCGAGAGAGCGGGCGATCGGTCCGTTGCGTCCTTCCGGCCGCAGGTCGGCGTCGAGCTCGAGCGGGACCCGCTGGTCCTCGGAGTACGAGCGCAGCGCCGAGACCAGCTTGACGGCGAGATCGTGCGCCCGCTGCGGCTCCACGCTGTTCGCGCGGTAGACGTACATGACGTCGGCGTCCGACCCGAAGCCGAGCTCTGCGCCACCGAAGCGCCCCATCGCGATGACCGAGAAATCAAGGTCGGCATCCCCGGGTGGGACGATCTCTCGACGGACCGCGCGCAGGGTGGCCTGGATCGTGACGTCGGTGATGCTCGTGAGGGCGGCGGCGAGCTCGTCGATCGTGATCGTGCCCAGGATCGCGCCCATCGCGATCCGCAGCTGTTCGCGGCGGCGCAGCGCACGCACAGCGCGCATCGCTTCGTCGATGGTGTCGTGCCGCGTCTGGATGGCGCGCGCCTCGTCCTGCAGCGCGACGCCGGAACGCGGCCGCAGGAGCGCGGCGTCATCGAGCCAGGCCGCCGACTCCGGGATCCACTCCATCAGCTCGCCCACGTAGCGAGACCCCGACAGCACGCGCGAGAGGCTCTCGGCCGCCCCGGAAGAGTCCCGCAGCATGCGAAGGAACCAGTGCGTGTCTCCGAGCTTCTCGCTGAGCCGGCGGAACGCGAGCAATCCGTAGTCCGGGTCGACGCCGTCGGCGAACCACCGGATCATGACGGGCATGAGGTGGCGCTGGATGGTGGCCTTGCGGCTGAGTCCGCTGGTGAGCGCGGCGATGTGACGCAGGGCGCCCGCTGGATCAGCGAATCCGATCGCTGCGAGGCGGTCGTGCGCCTGCGCGGTCGACAGCGCGCGCTCGTCGGCGGGGAGAGCGGCGACCGCCGACAGCAGCGGGCGGTAGAACAGCCGCACGTGGATGTCGCGCACTTCGCGTTTGACGGACTCCCACAGCTCCCACACGCCTTCGCCGGTCTCGGCCAGGGCTGAGGACCGGGCCAGCACGCGCAGCTCCTCCGGTCGCGCGGGCATCAGGTGGGTGCGACGGAGGTGTCGCAGCTGTGCGCGGTGCTCGAGGAGCCGCAGCACCCGGTAGTCGTGAGAGAACGCGGATGCCTCGGCCCGGCCGATGTAGCCTTCCGCCACGAGCGCGTCCAGCGCCACGAGCGTGCCCCGTTGGCGGATGCGATCGTCGGTCAGCCCGTGAACGAGCTGCAGGAGCTGCACCGTGAACTCGATGTCGCGGATCCCTCCAGGACCGAGCTTGATCTGATAAGCCACCTCCTGCGCCGGAATGTGCTCGGTCACGCGCTCTCGCATGCGCTGCACGCTGTCTACGAAGTTCTCCCTCGCCGCACTCGTCCACACCTTCGGCTGCACGGCGTCGATGTACGTGCCGCCCAGTGCTTCGTCACCGGCGATGGGGCGGGCCTTGAGCAGAGCCTGGAACTCCCAGCTCTTCGCCCATCGTTCGTAGTAGGCCTCGTGCGAGTCGACCGTGCGCACGAGAGCGCCCTGCTTGCCCTCGGGGCGCAGGTTGGCGTCCACCTCCCACAGCGGTGGCTCACGCTCCACCTCCGAGATGCCGCGCATCGTCTGGACCGCCAGCCGTGTGGCGATGTCGACGACGCGGCTCTCCCCCAGCTCCTCGGTCGTGGCATCGTCGGCGCCGGCGACGAAGATGACGTCGACATCGCTGACGTAGTTCAGTTCGCGGGCGCCCGTCTTGCCCATGCCGATGATCGCCAGCCTCGTGCGCGCCACCTGAGCGCGGGGGAAGAGGCCGACGCCGGCGACACCACCCGAGATCCGCGTACGGGCGACGGCGAGGGATGCTTCAAGAGCAGCGCCCGCGGCATCCGCCAGTCGTGCCGAGACCGCTGCGACCTCGTCCACGGGTGAGGCGCTGAGCAGATCGAACGCGGCGATGCGGGCCAGGGTGCGGCGGTATCGCACGCGCAGGGCGATCCAGGCGGCTTCACTGCTGTCGGCGGCGAAGCCGTCCACGGCTCCCACGGACTCGAGCAGCGTCGCGCGCATCTCATGTTCGGACGGCAGGCTCAGTCCGGCGTTGCGAAGTTCGGCGACCTCGTCGGGATGCCGGAAGAAGAAGTCCCCGAATCCCGTGGACGCACCCAGCAGGGCCCACAGCGCCCTCCAGCCGCGCGGGTCGACACTGATCGCCCGCACCGCCTCCGCGTCCCGTCGCGCCAGCCTCGTGAGCGCGCTGACCGCCTCGTCGGGATCGGCGGCATACGTCGCGCCCTCCAGCGCCGCCTCCCGTGGCACCCCGGCCTCTTCGGCGAGCTCGCGCAGGAAGGCGTCGGCTTCGCGGAGACGGCTGAAGCCGAGCTTCGCGAGAGGGGTGAGGGACCCGGACCGTTCGCTCGCGGACATGCGTCAGCCGGCGGTCAGAGCATCTCGAGGTTGCTCTTGAGCTCGAAGGGCGTCACCTGCGAGCGGTACTCCTGCCACTCGCGCCGCTTGTTCAGCAGCACGTAGTTGAAGACCTGCTCACCGAGGGTCTCGGCCACGAGCTCGGACTCCTCCATGTACTCCAGAGCGTGGTCCAGGCTCGCCGGCAACGGCGCGTAGCCGAGCGCGCGCCGTTCGGCATCCGTCAGCGACCAGACGTTGTCTTCGGCCTCCGCCGGGAGCTCGTACTCGTTCTCGATGCCCTTGAGACCAGCGGCGAGCATGAGCGCGAAGGACAGATACGGATTGGCGGCCGAGTCGAGCGCCCGGTACTCCACACGGGACGACTGACCCTTGTTGGGCTTGTACAGCGGAACGCGCACCAGCGCGGAGCGGTTGTTGTGTCCCCAGCAGATGAAGCTGGGCGCCTCGTCGCCGCCCCACAGTCGCTTGTAGGAGTTGACGAACTGGTTGGTGACTGCCGAGATCTCGTTGGCATGCCGCAGCAGACCCGCGATGAACTGACGGCCGACCTTCGACAGCTGGTACTGCGCGCCCTCCTGATAGAACGCGTTGACATCGCCCTCGAAGAGGGACATGTGCGTGTGCATGCCGCTCCCGGGCTTGCCGGTGAGGGGCTTCGGCATGAAGGTCGCGTAGACACCCTGCTCGATCGCCACCTCTTTCACGACGGTGCGGAAGGTCATGATGTTGTCGGCGGTGGCCAGCGCGTCGGCGTATCGCAGATCGATCTCGTTCTGACCCGGCCCGCCTTCGTGATGGCTGAACTCGACGGAGATCCCGAGGTCCTCCAGCATCCGGACCGATCGCCGGCGGAAGTCGTGCGCCGTGCCGCCGGGAACGTTGTCGAAGTACCCTGCGGAGTCGACGGGCTCGGGTCCTTCGGCGCCGAACGACGATGACTTCAGCAGGTAGAACTCGATCTCGGGGTGCGTGTAGAAGGTGAAGCCCGCGTCCGCCGCCTTCGCGAGAGTGCGCTTGAGGACGTGTCGCGGGTCCGCGACCGCCGGCTGACCGTCCGGCGTCGTGATGTCGCAGAACATCCGCGCGGTCGGGTCGATCTCGCCCCGCCACGGCAGGATCTGGAAGGTCGTCGGATCGGGGTGGGCCAGCAGATCCGACTCGTACGAGCGAGTCAGCCCTTCGATCGCGGAGCCATCGAATCCGAGGCCCTCGCTGAACGCGCCCTCGACCTCGGCCGGTGCGATCGCGACGGACTTGAGCGTGCCGATGACGTCGGTGAACCAGAGGCGGACGAACTTCACGCCCCGCTCCTCGATCGTCCTCAGAACGAAGTCACGCTGCTTGTCCATCGCATCCTCTCCGGCGCCCGCTCCACTGGGTGCCCGCGCGGCCCGCAGGGCTGCGCGGCGCGGCCGATGCCAGACTACTGGTCGTCGCGCGCGACACCTGACACGCCGCTCCCCCAGTCGTTGTCGCGAGACTCCTCCTCCGCCCAGGCACGTGAGCGCTCGCGCATGATCTCCGGCGCCCTCGCCGCCTCTTCGGGCGTCTCGAAGGGTCCCGCGCGGTCGACCGCGGGCGACTCGAATCCCTTCTCGACCTCGCCGGTCTTGAGGTTGTACCAGTACTTCTCGTTGTCGCCGGTCATGGCGTGCTCCTCACATCGCGGCAGTGATGCTCCGTCGGCTCGATCCTAGTGACGCCCCCGATCCGAGACGCCAGGTCTGGATAGGGTGTTGGCATGGCATCACTCGCGACGCGCGCCGTGGGCGTGGACATCGGCGGCACGGGCATCAAAGCGGGGATCGTGGATCTGGACCGCGGTGAGCTCATCAGCGATCGCGTCAAGGTCGCCACTCCCGAGGGCGCGCAGCCGCCGGACGTGCTGGCCGCGGTCACCGAGGTGCTCTCGACTCTGGGCGTCGCCGATGACGAGACGGTGCCGCTGGGCGTCGCGTTCCCGGCCATCGTGAAGAACGGCATGACGCTGTCGGCCGCGAACGTGTCGGATCGGTGGATCGGCTTCGAGGCCGAGAAGTTCTTCGAGAAGGGCCTCGGGCGCGACATCCATTTCGCCAACGACGCCGACGTCGCCGGGGTGGCAGAGATGCGCTACGGCGCCGCCAAAGACCAGCGGGGTCTGACGATCCTCACCACGCTCGGCACCGGCATCGGGTCCGCGCTGTTGTACAACGGCGTGCTCGTACCCAATTCCGAGCTCGGGCACGTGCAGAGGGCGAAGCACGGCAAGGACGCCGAGGCCTACGCCGCGTACTCCGCGATGGAGCGGGACGAGCTCTCATGGGAACAGTGGGCCGAGCGGCTGCAGTGGTACTACAGCCACATCGAGTTCCTGTTCAGTCCCGACCTCTTCGTCGTCGGCGGCGGCGTGTCCAAGCACGCCGACAAGTTCCTGCACCTGCTCGACCTCAAGACGCCGATCGTGCCGGCCGTGCATCGGAACAACGCCGGGATCATCGGCGCCGCCGCGCTCGCACGGGACTGACGCGCACGGGCTGACGAGAGGGCGAATGGGCCGGCCTGTACGCCGGGTTCTGTCCGGGGGCCGGAGCCCCGTGGACGGTCATCTCTCTCGGCGACACGTTGCCGTGCCGCTCCAGCGGCCTACCCGGGGACTCGGCGGGCCGCGTCATCATCCCCTGTCTGGCCTTGCACCGGGCGAGGTTTGCCGTGCGGGTCGTGTCACCACGACCCCGGTGGTCTCTTACACCACCCTTTCACCCTTACCGGGACGGATGCCCCGGCGGTCTGCTCTCTGTGGCACTGTCTCGCGGATCGCTCCGGGTGGGTGTTACCCACCGCCCTGCCCTGTGGTGCCCGGACGTTCCTCGGCGCGAGACGGCGAACCGTCCGCGACGCGACCGTCCAGCCGACCCATTCGCGTGCCCGAGCCTAAGGCATCCGCCTGGGCGAATGTGTCAGGATCACCGGCGCGATCGCCGTTCAGGGTGTAGCATGGCGCCATCAGTCGGCTGGGGAGTTTGACTGTATTCGCCTGCTGGGGAGGCACCGATGAAAACTATGGCATCCGCCGTGCTCGCGTTGAGCGCGCTGCTGATTCTGGGAGGGTCGGCCGCTGCGAACGCGGAGGCCGACGATTACACGCCGACGGATCCTGGGACGCCGACGCTGGCGGGGTCGACGGCGGTCGGCGAGTGCGACCGCGACGTCCCGTGGATCTCGTACGACATCTCGCTGATCGATCCTGACGGGCAGTTCACGACCGCTCAGGCAACCCTCGTGCTGACGAACGGACAGCAGTCCACGAGCATCGCACTGGGCGCGCTCGTCGGAGGCGAGCTGTCAGGACGTGTGCTGTGGCCCGGAGCGTCGATCGATGCCGGGGGCAACGCCACCGGCTGGCCGGGCTGGGCGTTCGAGAACGGGCAATGGGTCGAGACCGAGGGCAACTTCCGGTGGACGCGCGGTGCCATCACCGCCACCATCGAGGTGAACCCGTCCGTCGTCGTGCCGGTCTCGTATCCGCCGTCGACCCCGATGTGCGCGGCCGATCCGCCCGGACGCGGAAGCGCAGCAGCACTGCCGGCGACCGGTGTGAGCGCGATCGTCCTGCCGATCGCCGTGGTCGGCGTGCTCGCCGCCATCACCGGGATCCTGCTCGTCGTCGGTCGGCGCCTCGCGCGACGCTGACATGCTGTCTTCGAAAGCGGCGCCGCATCGGCGACGCTGGCTTCTGTTCGCTCTGGCAGCCGTCACGCTCGCGCTGGTCGCCGTCGTCGGCTGGATCGGTGTGCGTGCACTGATGGTGAAGTCGGAGCTGGATGCGCTCTCGCAGCTCGCCGAGGCGGCGCAGACCGCCGTCGGCGACACCGACTTCCCGCGGGTGACGGCGATCGTGACGGACATCGAGCGGCATGCAGAGCGCGCCTCCGGGCTTTCGAGCGATCCGGTCTGGCGCGCGGCTGAAGCGCTTCCCGGCGTCGGGGAGAACCTTCGGGCGGTGCGCGTCGTCTCCGTCGAGCTCGCAGCGGTCGCAGGCGCGGTTCCCGAGGCGCTCGAGGTCATCGGCCCGCTCCAGGAGCGCGCCTCGGGCGCCGTCGTGGACATCGAAGCGCTGGCCGCGGCGGCCGGCGGCCTCGAGCGTCTCGCGGCCGCGACGGAGCATGCATCCGCAGAACTCGGGACGCTCGACGCCGATGCCCTGGTGAGCCCCGTGTCGAGCGGGGTGCTGCGGATGCGAGACATCATGGACACCCTTGCACCGACGTCGGCCGCCGCGGCGCAAGCGGCGCGACTCCTTCCTTCCGTCCTCGGCTCTGATGGTCAGCGGACGATTCTCGTCATGGTGCAGAATCCGGCGGAGCTCCGGACGGCCGGCGGGATCACGGGTACATTCGCGGAGGTGAGCGCGGACGGGGGCACGCTCTCGCTCGTGCGACAAGCGGATTCCGCAGAGTTCCCCGTCGAAGCCGCGCCTGTCGCGGAGGTTCCCGACAGCACCATCTCGCTGTATGGCGACGGAGTCGGACGGTACGTCCAGAACGCGTCCATGACGACCGACTTCGCAGTAACGGGTTCACTCGCAAGCGCGTGGTGGTCTCGGGTGGGCGGCTCCACGCCAGACACTGTCATCGCCGTCGACCCCTTCGTGCTGCAGGCAGTGCTGGCTGCGACAGGCCCGGTCACGTTGCCGACGGGCGCGTCGCTCAGCGCTGACAACGCGATCGACACGCTCCTCGTCGAACCGTACCGATCGATGGCTGCGGAGGGGCAGTCCGCGCTGTTCCGCGGCGCTCTTGACGCGGTGTTCGCGCGGACCACCGGCGGCGATGTGAACGCGTTCGCGCTGCTGCAGGCGCTCGACAAGCCCGCCCGCGAGGGCCGCATCTCACTGTGGAGCGCGCACGAGGATGAGAATGCGGTCTTCGCGGCGTCTGGTCTCGGTGGACCGGCGGCGCGTCAGGCGGCGGCGGGGGACGGCGCGTTCGGCGTGTACTTCAACGACGCGACCGGCGGAAAGATGGCCTCCTACCTCCGGGTGTCGCTCGCGACGACCGTCCTCGCGTGTCGCGCGGACGGCCTGGCTGAGGTCGCTGTGACGGTCGGCATGGGCAGCGACGCGCCCGCCGACGCCGAGGCACTCCCGATGAGCGTCACCGGCGGCGGTTTGTTCGGCGTCGGCGCTGGAGACATCGGCACGAACGTCACCGTCTCGGCGCCGTCGGGCTCGTATCTCGGGGCGGTTGTCGTCAAGGGAGAGCGCTACCCGGCGGCGACCGCGATCGATCGCGGACGGGCGGCGAGCACTGCCCGCGTGAACCTGTCACCGGGTGAGGTCAACGAGTTGGAGTTCCGTTTCCTGATCCCCGCCGCCGCCGCGCAGGAGCCGGCGATCGTCCACACTCCGCTCATGAACGAGCCCGCGATCGATATGAACGCCCGTGCGTGCAAGGCGACCGCCTCCGCGACCACGGCCGCTCCGTGACGGCGGTCAGTCTTTCAAGGCGGTCTCTGCCACGCGGACATCGAGCGGGAAGTCGATCGGGAAGCCACCGAACAGGATCCGTCCCGCGGTGGTCGCGGCATCCGTCACCGCCTGCGCGGCGGACTCGGCCTGCTCTGCCGGCGCATGCACGATGACCTCGTCATGGAGGAAGAATGCGAGATGCGCCCGCCGCTCGAACACGGCACCGGAGCGCCCGGCGGCGTGGTCGGCGGGAATCGGGTCCAGGGCGTTGAGCCGGGCCCGAAGGTCGGCCATCCACGCCAGCGCCCACTCGGCCGCCGTTCCCTGGACGACGAAATTGCGCGTGAATCTGCCGCGATCGCGGGCCCACCTCCGAGCGCGAGTCTCGTCCGCCCCGGATGCCTCGGCCTCCGTCGCGCGTGACTGTGCCACCGACCACTCGGCCGAGGGCGCCGGCGACGTCCGGCCGAGCCAGGTCGAGACCAGACCGCCGTCCTCGCCGACGCGCGCGGCGTCGTCCACGAGGCCCATCGCGCGGGGGTAGGCACGGCGCAGTCGCGGCACGAGCCGGCCGGACTCCCCCGTCGTCGCACCGTACATCGCGCCGAGGAGCGCGATCTTCGCCTCCTGCCGTGTCGCGACTGCACCGCTGTCGACGATCCCCGCATAGAGGTCCCGACCGCGGGCCGCGCCGGCGAGTGCGTGATCTCCCGACATCGCGGCCAGCACGCGAGGCTCGAGCTGGGCGACGTCGGCGACGACGAGCCGCCATCCCGGGTCGGCGCGCACCGCCTCGCGCAGCTGACGCGGCAGCTGCAATGCCCCACCGCCCGATGAGGCCCACCGTCCGGTGACGACTCCCCCTGGCACGTACACGGGGCGGAATCGCCCGTCGTGCACCCATTCGTCGAGCCAGGCCCATCCGTTCGCCGAGAGGAGGCGCGAGAGCTTCTTGTACTCGAGGAGCGGCTCGATGACGGGATGCCGCTGCTCGGCCAGCTCCCAGCGGCTCGTGGATTCGACGAGAACGCCCACGCGGTGAAGCGCCCGCAGCAGCTTCGGCTGCGAGTCGAGGCTCGCCGCGGGATCGCCGAGCGCATCGCGGACACGCGCTGCCGCTGCCGCGAGGAGTGCCGGCTGACCGCCGCCGGTGGGCCGCTCCCCCAGCGCCTCGGTGAGGATCCGGTCGTGCTCGGCCGCATCCCACGGCAGCCCCGCCGCACGCAGCTCCACGGCGATGAGCGCTCCCGCCGATTCCGCGGCGGTGAGCAGGCGGAGCCGTCCGGGGTCGGCGCTGTCGGTGACGGCCTCGCGTTGCCGTGCGAACTCCGCGAGAGCAGCGTCCACATCCGAGGGAGTCCCCGCCGCAGGCCCCGAGTCCTCGAGGTCGAACAATCCCGGCGCCGGGGTGTCCGGCTCGACGTACGGCACCGCGTCCCAGCCGACGGAGCCGCGCACCGGGGCGTCCGGCTGCACGAGTGCGGACCCGCGGAGAATCGCGTGACTCAGACGGAGATCGTGACAGCGGGCCACTCGCGCGCCGTGGTCGAGGATGCCGCCGTACCACTGAGGCGTGTCGTTCCAGACCCACCGCGGAGACCACGACGATTCCTCGCGTGCGACCCACTCGGCGAATCCGGATGCCGCGATCCGGCGCCGGTCAGTCTCCCGGCCGGTCGCGTCCAGATCGACGGCGACCACATCTTCGCCGCTGCGCCCGAGGACGATCCATGCGGGCGGGTCAGCGGCGCCCACGGTGCGTCACAGACCGGACTCCTCATCCCGGACGAGGATGCAGCCGCACTCGGGACACGTGACGACGGCGTCCTCAGCGGCGTGCCGCAGGGTGTTGAGGTCGCTTCCGGAGAGAACCATGTTGCAGCCCTCGCATGTGCGCCGGCGCAGCAGCGCGGCACCGGAGCTGCGCACCGCGAGCTTCTCGTAGAGCGCCAGCAGGTCGGCGGGCACGGTGCCGGCAACGGCAGACCGGTCCCGCGTGGCGGCGCCGAACGCCGCAGTGGCCTCAGCGACGGCTCGCTTGCCCTCGGCACTGAGGTCGGCGCCCTCGGCGTTCGTCGCCGCGATGAGCGCCTCCTGCTCGGCGACGGCGGCGTCTGCCTCTTCGAGGCGTTCCATCACCGCCAGCTCGGCATCCTCGAGGTCGCTCTTGCGCCGGGCGAGGGCCTCGAGCTCGCTCTGGAACCCCTGCACCTCCTTGGAGTTGCTCGACGCGGCGAGCCGTTCGGTATCGCGAGCGGCGCGCGCGTCCACGACGGCGACATCGGACTCGATGCGCGACAGCTCGGTGCGCAGGTCATCGCGCGTTCCCAGACGCACGCTCAGTTCCTGCGAGAGCTGCTGACGGCGCGCGAGCAGCTCCTGTACACGAGACGCCTGCGGCGGGCTCTTGCGGGCGTGCTCGGCCTGACGGATGCGAGCGTCGAGCTGCGCGAGGTCGATGAGGCGGCGCTGGTCGGCGGGGCTGGCGTTCACGGACCCAACCTACCGCGGGGTGTCGACCCCGCGATGCTGTCTCGGCCGGGCCTGCCTGTGGGATCGGCCACGTCCTGGGTATCGGGACTCAGAATTCGTGGGCCAGGAAATCCTCAGGATCGGAAGCAGGACCGGTGGTGAAGAAGATGCGCGACTCGTCTCCCGGCGTCGAAGGATCGTAGAGAACCGTCACCGGCGCGCCGACTGGCGGCACCTCCGTCGTCCGGTATCTCACGACTCGCTTCACCCAGCGATCAGTACCGCTGAGGTCCGTGAAGGTCACCGTCAGGCTGAAGATCATCTGCGATGCCTCGCTCGAGGGCACCGTGGACTCGGTGACCGAGCCCTGCACGCGACGCCCCGAGACGATGAGGCGCGACACCAGCTCCCGCCGGCGCGTCGCCCGGCGTCGCCCGCCGATGCCCAGCAGGAAGAAGAGCACCGCGAACAGCGCGAACAGTGCCGGCAGCCACCACTGGGCGGAATAGAAGATCCAGGCGCCCATCCCCCACGGCTCATGCTCGCCGAAGGTCGGATCGATCTGCATCCCGACCTGGTCCGGCGCCGTCCAGGACAGGCAGCCGATCCACACGCCGCCCGCCAGCCCCGCAGTCAGCAGGGTGAGCGGCCCCACCCCGGCGAATCGCATCCTGTCCCCGGTGTAGCGGTGATTCCACGTGGAGTAGAGCCACCAGGAGAAGATCGACGCGACGATGCCGATCGGCAGCCAGACGAACGGCGAGCTCATCTGCGACTCCCAAGTGGAGAAGACGCTGTTCAGCTCCATCAATCGGAACGTGTCGAGGAAGCCCGCGAAACCGAACCCGGCGACCGCCCCCGTCGCGATGATCAGGATTCCGGAGAACACGGCGGCGACGGCCGCTCCGGTGGTGCCGCGGTGCCGCTCGAAGCGTTCGCGGCGGGCTGCGGCCGGATCGACGGTGCTCACGGCGCACAGCCTAGCGGGACCTCCGCCGGGTGATGCTCGCCGGCAGATGCGCGGAGGCACCGCCTCCGGTGCAGTGCTCTTGTGGGCCCTGCCGGGATCGAACCGACGACATCCACGGTGTAAACGTGGCGCTCTACCAGCTGAGCTAAAGGCCCTCGCCGGCCAGTCTACGAGGTGCGTCCGCCAGCCCTCGAACTCGGTAGGCTGGCAGATGGTGCGTTGTGCACGGCTGACAAAGCCTGCGCCGCTCCGGTAGCGATTACCTGGCACGATCTGCCAGACGACGAAAGGTCATCTGTGACTGTCAACGATCAGGATCCGTACTCGCAGGAACCCCTCGACAGCGATCCCGATGAGACCTCCGAGTGGCAGGAATCCCTGCAGCAGCTCGTGCAGGCGAAGGGCCACGGTCGTGGCCGCGAGATCATGCTGAGCCTGCTGCAGACCTCGCACGAACTGCAGCTGAATGTGCCGCAGGTTCCCACCACCGACTACATCAACACCATCGCGCCCGACAATGAGCCGGAGTTCCCCGGCGACGAAGAGCTCGAGCGGCGCTATCGCCGATGGATCCGGTGGAACGCCGCGCTCACGGTCCATCGCGCGCAGCGCCCCGGGATCGGCGTCGGCGGCCACATCTCGACCTACGCCTCGTCGGCGTCGCTCTACGAGGTCGGCTTCAACCACTTCTTCCGTGGCCTGGACGACCGGAACGGCGGCGACCAGATCTTCATCCAGGGGCACGCCTCCCCCGGCATCTATGCCCGCTCGTTCCTCGAGGGACGCCTCACCGAGACGCAGCTCGACGGCTTCCGTCAGGAGAAGTCGAAGGCGCCCGACGGACTGCCGTCCTACCCGCACCCGCGGCTCATGCCCGAGTACTGGCAGTTCCCGACGGTGTCGATGGGACTCGGCCCGATCAACGCCATCTACCAGGCGATGACGAACAAGTACCTCACCAATCGCGGGATCAAGGATCTGTCGAACTCGCGCGTGTGGGCCTTCCTCGGCGACGGCGAGATGGACGAGGTCGAGAGCCGCGGGCAGCTCCAGGTCGCTGCCAACGAGGGCCTGGACAACCTGACGTTCGTCGTCAACTGCAACCTGCAGCGCCTCGACGGACCCGTCCGCGGCAACGGCAAGATCATCCAGGAGCTCGAGAGCTTCTTCCGCGGTGCCGGCTGGAACGTCATCAAGGTCGTCTGGGGCAGCGGCTGGGACGAGCTGCTGTCGAAGGACGTCGACGGCGCCCTCGTGCACCTGATGAACACGACTCCCGACGGTGACTTCCAGACCTACCGTGCCGAGGACGGCGCCTTCATCCGCGAGCACTTCTTCGGGCGCGACGAGCGCACCGCCGCGCTCGTGAAGGACTGGTCCGACGAGGACATCTGGGGCAACCTGCGCCGCGGCGGCCTCGACTATCGCAAGGTGTACGCCGCTTACAAGGCTGCGACCGAGCACAAGGGCCAGCCCACCGTCATCCTTGCGAAGACCATCAAGGGCTACGGCCTCGGTCATCACTTCGAGGGCCGCAACGCGACCCACCAGATGAAGAAGATGACGCTGCAGGACCTCAAGTACTTCCGGGACTCGATGCGCATCCCGATCACGGACGCGCAGCTGGACGAGAACCCGTACCAGCCGCCGTACTACAACCCCGGTCCCCAGGACGAGACGATCCAGTACATGCTGGAGCGCCGTCGCGAGCTGGGCGGGTTCCTGCCCGAGCGCCGTACCCACCACGTGGGTCTTCAGCTGCCGGGCGATGAGGCGTACGCGCTGCCCAAGAAGGGCTCGGGCACGCAGGAGATCGCCACGACCATGGCGTTCGTGCGGCTCCTGAAGGACCTGCTGCGCGCCAAGGACTTCGGGCACCGCATCGTGCCGATCATCCCCGACGAGGCACGCACGTTCGGCATGGACGCGTACTTCCCGACGGCGAAGATCTACAATCCCCACGGCCAGAACTACACCTCGGTCGACCGCGAGCTCCTCCTTGCGTACAAGGAGAGCCCGCAGGGCCAGATCATGCACGTGGGCATCAACGAGGCGGGCGCCGTCGCGGCGTTCACCGCCACCGGCACGTCGTACTCCACGCACGGCGAGCCGCTCATCCCGGTGTACGTCTTCTACTCGATGTTCGGCTTCCAGCGAACCGGCGACGCACAGTGGGCGGCAGGCGACCAGATGGCGCGAGGCTTCATCATCGGAGCCACCGCCGGCCGCACCACGCTGACCGGCGAAGGCCTGCAGCACGCGGACGGTCACTCTCAGCTGCTCGCATCGACGAACCCTGCGACGCTGTCGTATGACCCCGCGTACGGCTACGAGATCGCGCACATCGTCCGGGCCGGTATCGAGCGCATGTACGGCGGCAATCACCCCGACCCGAACGTCATGTACTACCTCACGGTGTACAACGAGCCTCTCGTGCAGCCTGCCGAACCGGAAGGCGTGGACGTGGACGGCATCGTCCGCGGCATCCACCGCATCTCGACGCCCGAGGGCGACGGGCCGCGCGCTCAGATCCTCGCTTCGGGTGTCGGTGTGCCGTGGGCTCTCGAGGCGCAGCAGCTGCTGCGCGACGACTGGGGCGTGCAGGCCGATGTGTGGTCGGTCACCTCTTGGACCGAGCTGCGCCGCGACGGCCTGGCCGCCGACGAGCACAACTTCCTTCACCCGGAGGCAGAGCCGAAGACGGCGTACATCACGCAGAAGCTGAAGGACACCCCGGGACCGGTCGTCGCCGTGAGCGACTTCATGCACGCGGTGCAGGACCAGATCCGGCCGTGGGTCGAGCACCGATTCGTGACCCTCGGCGCCGACGGCTTCGGCTTCTCGGACACCCGCGCGGCCGCACGTCGCTTCTTCAAGATCGACGGCCCCTCGATCGTCGTGCGCACCCTTCAGGCCCTGGCCGCGGACGGCGTCGTAGACCGCGGCCTCGCGGCACAGGCGATCGAGAAGTACCGGCTGCACGATGTGACCGCGGGAACGAGCGGGAACGCCGGCGGCGAGAGCTGATCCGCCCGATGCCCTCGACCGCAGCGATGGACAAGGACGACACGCTCGCGTGGCTGCGCCGCATCTCGGGCGACATCGCGACCGTCACCATCAAGCGGCTCGAGGACACCCTGCCCTGGTATGCCGAGATGCCCCCGGCCCGACGCTCCGCCGTCGGGCTGGTGGCACAGGCAGGCATCACGTCGTTCATCCAGTGGTACGACGATCCCGAGTCGACCCCGTGGATCGCGTCCGACATCTTCGCCGCCGCGCCCCGCGAGCTCCTGCGCAGCGTCAGCCTGCAGCAGACGCTGCAGTTGATCCGGGTGACCGTCGAGGTCACCGAGGAGCGCGTTGCGGGACGGGGTGAGCACCTTCGCGAGGCGATCCTCCTCTATTCGCGCGAAGTCGCTTTCGCGGCGGCGGATGTCTACGCCCGCGCCGCTGAGGCGCGCGGGTTGTGGGATGCCCGGCTCGAGGCACTCGTCGTCGACTCCATCCTCACCGGCGAGGCCGATGAGGAGCTGCCCAGCCGCATCGCCGCCCTCGGCTGGCATGGCCACGGCGAAGTAGCGGTGCTGGTCGGAACCACTCCGCCCCAGTTCGACGTCGACCAGCTGCGCCGAACCGCACGCAAGCTCGGCGTGGACGTGCTGATCGGCGTTCAGGGCTCTCGCCTGGTCCTCGTCCTCGGCCGCGCCGAACTGTCGGCACGGCCCGACGAGCCCGATACCGATTTGCCCTTCGGCGAGATCGCGAAACGGCTCGAGCCCGGTTTCGGCGGCGGATACCTCGTGCTCGGACCGACGGTGCCGGCGCTGGTCGACGCCGGCCAGAGCGCCCGCGGGGCTCTCGCGGGTTTCGCCGTCGCGCGCGCATGGCGTCACGCTCCGCGCCCCGTGGAAGCCGACGATCTGCTGCCGGAGCGAGCGCTGGCCGGGGATCCGCTGGCCAAGCAGACCCTCGTGGAGCGCATCTACCGCCCACTTCAGTCGCACAGCGCCGACCTGGTGGCGACGCTGTGGGCTTATCTCGACAACGGCCGTTCTCTCGAGGCGACCGCACGCGAGCTGTTCGTGCACCCCAACACGGTGCGCTACCGGCTCAAGCGGGTGTCCGAGGTCATCGGCTGGGATGCGACAGGACCGCGTGAAGCGCTGATCCTGCAGACGGCCCTGATCCTGGGATCGATCGGAACGGATGCCACGCGCCGGCGCCCGGCCCCGACCCGGCGCGGCACGTCCTGACGCAGGATCGCCCACACCGTGTGTACGGCACGCACAAAGCCTTCCGGCATTCTTGTGACGATACCGCCAGAACCCGCTCCGTGATCATTGACAGGATGGAACAGTGAGAATTGCGGTCTTCCCCGGACAGGGCTCCCAGTCCCCCGGCTTCCTCGCCCCCTGGCTCGCCGTGGACGGCGCGCGTGAGCGTCTCGCCCAGTACTCCGAGTGGTCGGGGATCGACCTCGTCGCGGCGGGAACCGAATGGGATGCCGACCGCATCCGCGATACACAGGTGGCGCAGCCACTGATCGTCGCCGCGAGTCTGCTGTCGTGGAACGCCCTGCCCGGCCGTGAGCGCGTCGGCGGCGTCGCTGGTCACTCGGTCGGCGAGTTCGCCGCCGCCGCCGCCGCCGGCATCCTCAGCGAGCAGGCGGCGCTCAGCCTCGTCGGCATCCGTGGACGCGCGATGGCCGATGCCGCCGCCGCCGCCCGGACCGGCATGAGCGCTGTGATCGGCGGGGATGAGGCATCCGTCCTCAGCCGCCTCGCAGAGCTCGAACTCGCGCCGGCCAACTACAACGGCGGCGGACAGCTTGTCGTCGCGGGCGCCGCGGAGGCTCTGCAGGCGCTGGCTGCCGAGCCGGTCTCCGGGACCCGCGTGATCCCGCTCCAGGTCGCCGGTGCGTTCCACACGCACTACATGGCGCCGGCTGTCGAGACGCTCCGCGCCGCCGCCGACGAAGTGGCGGCCTCCGACCCCGCTGTGACCGTCTGGACCAACAGCGATGGGACGGCCGTCACCTCGGGCGCCGTGTTCGTCGAGCTGCTGGTCGATCAAGTGGCATCACCCGTGCGCTGGGACCTGTGCATGTCCTCGTTCGCCGATGCGGGCATCGACGGACTCGTCGAGCTCTCGCCCGCCGGTACGCTGACGGGACTCGCCAAGCGCGCGCTGCGCGGCGTGCCGGCCGTGGCGGTCAAGACTCCCGACGACCTGGACGCTGCGGCAGCCCTGCTCGCCGCCGACGTGTGACCGGAGACACCATGACTCGAACCATCGTTCAGCCCACCGGGGCCGCTCACACGCGCATCTACGCCTACGGTGCCGCCCGCGGCGAGATCTCCGTCCCCAACGACGACCTCGTCGGACCGATCGACTCGAGCGATGAGTGGATCCGCCAGCGCACCGGAATCGTGACGCGTACTCGTGCCGTGCCTGAGACCGACGCGATCGATCTGGCGACGGATGCCGCGCGTGAGGCGATCGAGCGCTCCGGAGTCGACCCGTCGCAGGTGGACGCCGTGATCGTCGCGACGGTGAGCAATCCCAAGCAGACGCCGTCGGTCTCGGCGATCGTCGCCGACCGGGTCGGAGCCAATCCCGCCGCCGCGTACGACGTCAACGCGGCGTGCGCCGGCTTCGCCTACGGCGTCGCCCAGGCCGACGCGCTCATCCGGGCGGGAGCCGCGCACTACGCGGTCGTCGTCGGCGCCGAGAAGCTCAGCGATATCGTGGATCCCACCGACCGCAGCATCTCATTCCTCCTGGGTGACGGCGCCGGAGCAGTCGTCATCGGACCAAGTGACACGCCCGGTATCGGCCCCACCGTGTGGGGATCGGACGGCTCGAAGGCCGACGCCGTCGGGATGAACCACACCCTCACCGAGTTCCGCGACGGCCTCGCCCCCTGGCCGACGCTGCGGCAGGAGGGCCCCACCGTCTTCCGCTGGGCCGTGTGGGAGATGGTGAAGGTGGCACGTCAGGCGCTCGAGGCGGCCGGCGTGGAAGCATCCGATCTCGCCGCCTTCGTGCCGCACCAGGCCAACATGCGCATCATCGACGAGTTCGCCAAGCAGCTCGGGCTTCCCGACACGGTGGTCGTGGGCCGCGACATCGAGACGACCGGCAATACATCGGCGGCATCGATCCCGCTGGCCACCCACCGCCTGCTCGAGGAGAACCCCGGGCTGAGTGGCGGGCTCGCGCTGCAGATCGGGTTCGGAGCCGGGCTCGTCTTCGGCGCCCAGGTCGTCGTCCTTCCGTGAGCCGGCGGCGCGCGACTCTAGACTGAGACCCGCCCGCCCGGGCTGTCGTACCCCCAAGAAACAGGAGAAACCATGGCATTCACCACCGACGAGGTCCTCGCCGGGCTCGCCGAGCTCATCACCGATGAGACGGGCATCTCGGCCGACGAGGTCGCGCTCGAGAAGTCGTTCACGGATGACCTCGACATCGACTCGATCTCGATGATGACGATCGTCGTCAACGCCGAGGAGAAGTTCGGGGTCACGATCCCCGACGACGAGGTCAAGAACCTCAAGACCGTCGGCGACGCCGTCAGCTACATCACGTCGAACCAGGCGTAGCAGCCCCGGTGGGGGCTGCGGCCCCCACCGGCTCACCCACGAGGATCTGGACCACATGAGCAACTCCCGCATCGTCGTCACCGGCATCGGCGCATCGTCGCCCCTCGGTGGCACGGCACCCGAGAGCTGGTCGGCGCTGCTGGACGGCGCCTCCGGCACCAGCACCCTCGAGCACGAATGGGTCGAGCAGTATCAACTGCCCGTCACCTTCGCCGCTCAGGCGAAGGTGCGGCCCGACACCGTCCTCGACCGTCCTGTCGCGAAGCGACTCGATCCCGCCTCGCAGTTCGCGCTGGTCGCGGCGATGGAGGCCTGGGCGGATGCCGGAAGCCCCGACGTCGAGCCGGAACGGCTCGGTGTGGACTTCGCCACCGGTATCGGCGGCGTGTGGACACTCCTGGACGCGTGGGACACACTGCGCGAGAAGGGTCCGCGCCGCGTCATGCCGATGACGGTGCCGATGCTCATGCCGAACGCCGCCGCGGGCAACCTCTCTCTGCACTTCGGCGCCCGCGCGTACGCCCGGACGGTCGCGAGCGCGTGCGCCTCGAGCACCGAGTCGATCGTGAACGCGGTCGAGCACATCCGCGCGGGCCTTGCCGACGTGGTGATCGCCGGCGGAACCGAGTCCGCCATCCACCCGATCACGATCGCGTCGTTCGCCTCGATGCAGGCGCTCTCGCGCCGCAATGACGACCCGGCCAGGGCGTCACGTCCCTGCAGCGTCGACCGAGACGGCTTCGTGATGGGCGAGGGAGCCGGTGCGCTCATCCTCGAGACCGAGGAGCACGCGCGTGCGCGCGGCGCCAAGATCTACGGCGTCGTCGTGGGCGGCGGTGTCACGGCCGACTCGTATCACATCACCGCGAACGACCCCGAGGGGCTCGGCGCCGCCCGCGCCGTGCGCATGGCGTTGGCGATGGCGGATGCCTCGCCCGACGACGTCACGCACATCAACGCGCACGCGACCTCGACGCCGGTGGGCGATCCCAACGAGTACCAGGCGCTCAAGGCCGTCTTCGGCGCCCGAGTCGACGAGATCCCCGTCTCGGCGACGAAGGCCTCGACCGGCCACCTGCTGGGCGGCACCGGAGCGCTCGAAGCGATCTTCACGATTCTCGCCCTGCGCGACGGCATCGCTCCCCCGACGATCAACATCACGACCCAGGATCCCGAGATCCCGTTCCGCATCTCGGGCTCGACGACTCCGCTCGGCGACGGCCCGCAGCTCGCGATCAGCAACTCGTTCGGCTTCGGCGGACACAACGCCGTCGCGGCATTCGCCTCGGCCTGACGCGGCCGCACGCACGAAGACGCCCCCGGTGAAGCCGACCGGGGGCGTCTGTCGTTCTCAGGCGGTGGCGATTCGCTTTCCCAGCTGCCAGGAGTGTCGTCACCGGCATCCGGTAATCGCGCCGCGCCCCGCCTGACGTCTATCGGACCGTCGCGCCTACCCGACCTTGTGCAGCCACACCACCGGGGCGTCGTCGCTGGCGTGCCGGAAGGGCTCGAGCTCGTCGTCCCATGCCGCCCCGAGCGCGACCTGAAGCTCGCGCTGCAGCTCCAACGCGTCCCCGCCGGCGATGTCCATGGCGTACCGGATCCGGTCCTCGCCGATGACGACGTTGCCTGCGGAATCGGTCTGCGCGTAGTGGATGCCGAGACCCGGCGTGTGCAGCCAGCGCCCGCCGTCGCTGCGCGGAGTGGGGTCTTCGGTCACCTCGAAGCGCAGGTGTTCCCACCCGCGGATCGCCGTGGCCAGCGCCGCACCCGTGCCGGCGGCGCCCTCCCAGTAGAACTCGCAGCGGCGGCTGCCGTCGAGGACAGGCTGGTCGGCCCAGTCGAAGTTCACGGCACGCCCGAGGGCGCGGCCGACAGCCCACTCGAGGTGGGGGCACAACGCTCGTGGCGCTGAGTGAATGTAGATCACTCCGCGCGCCTGTGGTGTCGCCATGATCTCTCCGTTCGTCAGGTGCGTCTTCCCCTACGACCTGACTCACCGGTGGCGAGCTCATAGCATGCTGTTCGGTTGTGCTGCCGCCATTATCGCCGAAAGGGCGGCCGAATCACAAGAGTGTGATTCGGCCGCCCTCTCAGCGGCAAGAGATGAGGCTCAGGCCTCGCTCATCGCCTGGACCTCGACCTGGCCCTTGGCCGCGTAGTAGGCGGCGCGAGCGGCATCCTTGCGGGCCTGCTCCGCGTACCCCGCCTCGAGCACTTCCTGCGGCACCTCGACGCTGTCGACCTTGTTCACGCCGTGGTGCTTCTCGATGTACGCGTCCAGCTCGGGACCTGAGGTCCACGAAGTGATGAGGCAGTAGCGGGGCTCGTCGCCGACGTGCGTGGCGGCATGCCAAAGCCGCTGAGTGTCGATGATGAGCTGCGCGCCGGCGGGGAGCGCGATACGCACCTCACCCGCCGGGTCCGTGCGGTTCTCACGCAGCACGAAGAAGCTGTCCTTGTCGTCGGTCAGGTTGAAGAACCCGCGCACGACCCAGCCCGTCCCGTCGGGGTTGAGCCGGTTGTTGTCGTCCTGGTGCAGGTTGTACAGGCACTCGCCATAAGGGGTCGGCTGCAGCTCGATGACGCGGCAGCGACCGACGTTGGCGCCGGGCTCCTGAGCGCGGCGCACGAGGTTCGGGGCTTTCTCGACCTGCGAGTCGATCCAGACGCCGTCCTTGTCGGTGCGCGGCGGCTTGTGGTTCCAGAAGCCGTTGCACTCGATCTCGCCGAAAGCGCTGGCCAGCGGCGCGAACCGCGTATCGCCCGACGACTTCCAGTCGTTGTACTCGATGTCGAGCCACTCCTTGGGGTCGAGCTCCTGGTTGTAGCGGTCGAGGACGACGTAGCCGGTCTCCTCGAGGGCGGCGGACTTGATGTAACCCATGACGAATCATGCCTTTCGGTCAGCGGGCCAGCACGTTTTTACAGGCCCAACTTAGGCAAGCCTACATCGCGGCTCTGCGGGGTCCCGGTGACGCTCCGGGCAACTCTCGTGGCCGGCATCCGGACCATAGACTGGTGTTGCCATGGTCAGTGCCACGAATGTCGACGCCACCGCAGTCAACACGATCGGGTGGCTGTCGGCAGCCGATTGGACCATCGTCGTCCCGGTGTACCAGCGCCAGTACCGGTGGGACATCGGCGCGTGCGAGCAGCTGCTCTCCGACATCCGTGCGGTGGCCGATCTCGATGACGGGCACATGCATTTCATCGGGTCGATCCTCTCGTCGGCGGGAGGGCACGGCGACGCCGCAGAGCTCGTGCTCATAGACGGGCAGCAGCGCACGACGACGCTCATGCTGCTCGTCGCGGCCCTGCATCACACCGTCCGCGGGTCCGACCCGGCACTCGCCGATCAGCTCGCGCGGGTGCTCGTGCATTCCGACGACCCGTCGCTGACGAAGCTGCGCCCGCATCACGCGTGGGCGTCGGTCTTCGAGCGCGTGGTCCTCGACCGCGCGCTCCCCGCCGGCCAATCCCGCGACTCGCGCTTCGACGACAACTACGCGTTCTTCCGCAGCCAGATCAGCCGTGACGAGGCACCGCACATCTGGCGCGGCTTGCAGAAACTCGAGCACGTGTCGATCACCCTCGGCGCCGGTGCGAACGCCCAGCAGATCTTCGAGAGCCTCAACTCCACGGGAGAGCCGCTGCGCGACCACGAACTCATCCACAACTACGTGCTGATGGGGCTCGGGCATGCCGAACAGCGCCGGATCGAATCCGAGTACTGGCACGCGATCGAGCAGAACACCGGTGAGTCCATCGCCGACTTCTGGCGGCAGTACCTGGTCATGAAGACCGGTCGCGAGGTCTCCGTCGTCGGCGGCCGCGGCGTGTACGACGCCTTCCGCCACGAGTTCCCGCGTCTCGAGCTCGCCGACCTGATCCGCAACGCCGAGGAATGGCGCGCGCTGTCTCGGGTGTACCGGACGCTGCTCGTCCCCGCGGAGGCGCCGGATGCCGAGATCGCGCGTCACCTGGGGTACCTCAACACCTTCGGCACGACGATGTATCCGCTGGTCATGCTCGCGTACCGCGATTTCGATCGGGGCGTGATCGGGCGGGACGATCTGATCGAGACGCTCGAGATGGTTCAGGCGCTTCTCGTTCGACGTTCCGTCGTCGGCACCGGCGTCGACCGTCTGGTTGCGCGACTGTGCCGCGCTCGGGCGCAGGGCGCGGCTGCCCTGGTTTCGGCGATTTCGCGGATCACGCCCTCCGACGAACGTGTCGCCGCGGCGCTGAAGTATGTCGACCTCCCCCACCCGCATTACGTGCTGGGCCGGATCGCCGGTGTGGACGGCGCCGGAGCTCTCGACCTCGAGCACATCGTGCCGCTCGCGCCCGGAGACACGTGGACCGGTGACGGCGTTCGCGAGTGGTCCGCGTACAGCGAGGACGAGCAGAACAGCCACCGTGCGCTTGCAAAGACGATCGGCAACCTCGCCCTGCTCGAAGAAGACCTCGCGGTGCGTGCGTTCGACCGGTCTTTCCCCGACAAGCGTGAGCTCTACGCGCGGAGTGCGGTGGCCACGACCGGGCCGATCGCCTCCCTCGACCGCTGGAACACGGCGGCGATCTCCGCACGGTCGGCACAGCTCGCCGCGCGTTTCGTCGAGATCTGGCAGCGCCCGGGAGGCCCCGCCATCGACGATGACGGCCTCACGCCCATTCTCGATGCGGTCAGGCGGCGCGGGTGGCCGCCCGGTTGGCAGCGCGAGTGGTCGTACGTGGAGTACTGCGGCGAGCACTGGGAGGTCTACGACGTCAAGTACCTCTTCAACCGTGTCTTCAAGCGCCTGTGGGCCGACTCGCGCGAGGCCGTCCTCACCTACAGCGGCCGGCGCGGTGGCCCGGTGTACACGGCGCAGTCCTGGAACGGCCAGTGGGACCGTCTGGACGACGAGCACTCGCTCTACATGGGCTGGGACTCCAGTTACATGCTGAGCGCTGTGCAGGGCGTGCTCGAAGAGGCGGGTCTGGCACCCGAGGTTTTCGTCAAGTACTCCTACATCGGCAACGCGATGTGACATGCGGTGGCGGATGCCTCGGCCGAGGCATCCG
>NZ_JBLWIH010000010.1:0-388409 GCF_051364985.1 Microbacterium sp. I2 | reverse complement strand
GGATGCCTCGGCCGAGGCATCCGCCACCGCATTCCCTTCGGATCAGGTGAAGTCGATCCGCGCGTTCTCGTTGTTGAGGACGATGACCGGCGTGACCGCGGGGTGCCCCGCGGCTCGGATCTTCGCGAGGTCGAACCGGAGCAGCGGAGTGCCCGCGGTGACCTTCTGGCCCTTCTCGACGAGGGTCTGGAAGCCCTCGCCCTTCATCTCGACGGTGTCGATGCCGACGTGGATCAGCAGCTCGGTGCCGTCGCCCAGCACGAGCGCCACCGCGTGGCTGCTGTCGAACGTGGCGCCGATCGTTCCGTCAGCCGGAGCGATGACCGTGTCGCCCGTCGGCTCGATCGCGAGCCCCGGGCCCATGATCCCCTGACCGAACGTCGGGTCCGGCACCTCGGCGAGCGGCACGACCCTTCCCTGGAGCGGCTGGCGCAGGGTGATCGTGGTGGTGGCGGCCCCCGTCAGGACGCCGGTGCCTCCGGGCGCCGTGCTCGGCTCTGGAGCAGCCCCGGTGGGTGCTTCGGCACGTCCGGTCATGATGGCCTCCATCGCGTCCTTCACGAATTGAACGTTCGTGCCGTAGACCACCTGCACCGACTTGCCGCCCGGTTTCATGGTTCCCGCCGCGCCGGCGCGCTTGAGCGCGGTGTCGTCGACCTTGCTGACGTCGTCGATCTCCATCCGCAGGCGCGTGGCGCAGTTCTCGAGTTCGAGGATGTTGTCCTTGCCGCCGAGTGCGTTGATGAAGCGACCGCCCGTGACGAGGTACTTGTCGTCGGTCGCGCGCGTGTCGTACTCGGTGTCGTCGGCAAGGATGTCGTCGTCCTCACGACCCGGTGTCTTCAGGTTGAAGCGCTTGATGATGAAGTAGAAGACGACGAAGTAGATGCCGAACCAGAAGACGCCCATGACGGGGATGAGCCAGGGGTTCTGGGCCATCGGGTTCATCCACCCGAGGACGAGGTCGACGAAACCGCCCGAGAATCCGAAGCCCATTCGCACCGGGAGTATCTGACTGATCGCCATCGAGATGCCTGTGAAGACCGCGTGCACGAGGTAGAGCACCGGCGCCAGGAACATGAAGGCGAACTCGAGCGGCTCGGTCACGCCCACGAAGAACGACGAGATGGCGCCGCCGAGGAGGATGCCGTATGCGAGCTTCTTGCGTGTCGTCCTGGCCGTCAGGTACATCGCGAGGGCGGCACCCGGCAGCCCGAACATCATGATCGGGAAGAAACCCGTCATGTACTGGCCCGTGACACCGTACGTGCCCGTTCCGTCGAGGAAGTTGTTGAGGTCGTTGATGCCGGCGACGTCGAACCAGAACACCGAGTTCAGCGCGTGATGGAGGCCGACCGGGATCAGCAGGCGGTTGAGGAAGCCGTAGATGCCGGTGCCGAACGCGCCGAGTGTCACGATCCACTCTCCGAACCCGACCAGCGCCTGGTAGACGAACGGCCAGACGAAGAACAGGACGATCGCGAGCACGAGCGAGAAGCCCGCCGTGACGATCGCGACGGAGCGCTTGCCCGAGAAGAACGACAGCGCGTCGGGCAGCTTGGTGTCCTTGAACCTGTTGTAGCACCACGCGCCGATGAGGCCGCAGATGATGCCGACGAACACGTTCTGCACCCGCAGGAAGGCGGGGTCCACCTCGTTGACATCGCCGACGCCCGTGAAGAGCATCACCGTCTCGGGCTTGAGCAGCGTCGTGACGACGAGCCACGACACGAGACCGGCAAGCGCCGAGGTGCCGTCCGACTTGTTCGCCATACCGATCGAGATGCCCACCGCGAAGAGCAGGGCCATGTTCCCGAGCAGCGAACCGCCCGCGGCATCGAGGAACGTCGAGACGAGGTTGGGATTCTTCCCGCCGTTGCTGATCCAGAAACCGATGCCCGACAGGATCGCAGCCACCGGCAGCACAGCCACCGGGAGCATGATCGATCTTCCGAGCCTCTGCAAGAACTTCATCGTTCGCCTCCGTGGGGAGTCAGGGACAGTGTGATGCCGATGACGCTACACGGAACGGAAGCGGCCGCGACAGGGCGCCCCCTCCGAAAGTAAGGATGGTGAACGAACTCTCATCGGCCAACGAGTGAACGCCGCCACTCCTGTGCGGGCGACGTCGTTCACGGTAGGGCGGGTGGGACTTGAACCCACGATCGTCGGGTTATGAGCCCGCTGCCTTGACCAGCTTGGCCACCGCCCCTTGCACGTCTCCGTGCGCAGACGAGCCTACCGCGAGCCGCGGCCGGGTCGTCTCAGCGGCTTTCTGAGCCGTCCGCCGGGTCCTTCACGGGTGGCTCGGGCCATACCTTGGCGACGGCTTCGCTGACGCGGACGGAACTGGTGCGCGGATGCGCGGCATCCACCTCGCCGCCACTGCTGCCCCGCTGTATCGGAAGCTCCTGGCTCTCGCTGATGATCTGCGGGTGATGGCGAGCGAGCTGGAACACGCCCCACACCGCCACGGCACCCACCGCGCCGAACGCGATGTAGACCCACAGCGGCGCCCCGGCGACCTCCTGCAGCACGATCAGGCCGATCAGGATCGCGACGATCGGGTCGACGACCGTCAAACCCGCGACGACGAGATCGGGCGGGCCGGACGAGTACGCGGTCTGCACGAAGTACGCGCCCACGATCGCGCTCAGGATCAGTGCGGCCAGGCACAGCATCGTCAGCCACTCGAAGTCGCCGTTCTGGATGCGCACGATGACGACCTTGGCCAGCGTCGCCACGAATCCGTAGATGACACCCGCGGCGGTGATGTAGAACAGCGCGCCGATGCGCTTGCGGAACCACAGGAACAGCCCCGCGAAGACGATCGTGACCACTCCGAGGAGCACGAGAATCGTGATCAGCTGCTGGTTCGACACCGGCTTCTCGGTCGCGAACAGGGCGGCGATCGTGACGAAGACGAAGATGCCGCCGACACACGCGGCGATCGCGATGAGCGACCGCCTGGTGGGCTTGTGACCGCTGATCTGCGCATTGAGGAGCGTGGTGATGACCAGGGCGATCGCCCCGAGGGGTTGCACCACGATCAGCGGCGCGTAGGCGAGCGCGGTCAGCTGGCAGATGATCGCAATGCCCAGCATGACCGTTCCGAGCACCCAAGAGGGCCGCGAAAGGAGTTTGAGAAGGTGCCCTGCACTCAGTCCCTGGTGCGCCGTCGCGCCGCTGAGCTGTTCGACCTTGGTGACGCCGCGGTGCTGGTACTGCGCGCCGAACGACATGAAGACGGCACCCAGCAGGGCCAGCGGGATGCCGATGAGAAGGCCGGGGTTCTGGAAGGCGCCGACGAGCTGATCGCCCACGTCCTCGAGCTCGGCCACCATCCACACCACGTATTGACACTAACCTGCAGCGCCGGTCGATAGGCTCAAGGCGTGGCTGTTCTCCCGATTCGCATCATGGGTGATCCTGTCCTCCACTCCCCCGCCGCGCCGGTGGAGGAGATCACGGATGAGATCCGCACGCTGGTCGCCGACATGTTCGAGACGATGGATACCGCTCCCGGCGTGGGGCTGGCGGCTCCGCAGGTCGGGGTTCCGCTGCGGATCTACACCTACTCCTACGCCGACGACGACGGCGCGCCCTGGCGTGGGGTGATCATCAACCCGGAGCTGTGGATACGTCCACTCGAACCGGGCGAACCCGATCCTGACGACGAGGCCGAAGGATGCTTGTCATTCCCCGGCGAGCGGTTCCCGCTGCGCCGCTCCGACGACGTGCTGGTGACGGGTCTTGACATCGAAGGCCGGCCGGTGCGCATCCAGGTGGACGGCTGGCGTGCCCGCATCATGCAGCACGAGTTCGATCACCTCGACGGCATCCTCTACGTGGACCGTCTCGGCGACGGCGACTGGAAGACGGTGCAGAAGATCGCCCGCAAGCGCGGGTGGGGTCGGCCGGGCCAATCCTGGACACCGGGAATCGACGACCTCGAGGGGTGAGGATCCGGCGCTCGTGTCGGCCGATATACGAATGAAGGCCCCGGGGGTGGAGCCCCGAGGCCTTCGCTCCCCCACTTGGACTCGAACCAAGAACCTATCGGTTAACAGCCGATTGCTCTGCCAATTGAGCTATGGAGGAATGCCCCTCGCCGCAGCGCGGGCAACCAGTCCATATTAGCAAAGCCCGCAGGGTGGTCGTGACACCGGGCCCTGTCAGCTGACCAGACGCCGGTCCGCTTCTCCGCTCGGGGTCCACAGCAGGTCATGGGTGCCGTGGCCGAAGGCGACCGCGTGACCCGACCTCAGCACGAGCACGTCGGCATCGAGCTCACGGACGAGCTCCGGCTCGTTCGTGACGACCAGAGTCGCCATGCCGAAGTCGTGCCGGCGGCGCACCAGCGCATCGCGGGCGGCCTTGCGGACTTCGACGTCCATGTTCGAGAACGGCTCGTCGGCGATCAGCACCCGCGGCTGGAGCACCAGCGCTCGAGCGAGCGCGACACGCTGCCGCATCCCCGCGCTCAGCTCGTACGGATACTTCGCCGCCGCGCCCAGCGGAAGCAGCATCTCGTCGAGCAGCGTCGCCACACGGACCGCGAGTGCGCGAGGATTCACGCGCTTGTCGCGGCTTGTGATCGGCTCGCCGATGACATCGCCGACGGTGAGTCGCGCGGGAAGGTGCGCACCCGCGGACTGCGGGAGATACCCGGCGTAGTACGTCAGCTGCCGGTGGGCGCGTCCGGGATTGCGCACCGGGATGCCCTCGACCTCGGCTGTGCCGCCCACGACGGTGAGCCCCGTTTCGCCGGCACCGGCCAGGACGGCGGCGAGCGACGACTTGCCGGCGCCCGTCGGGCCCATGAGCGCCAGCGTGCCGCCGTGCGTCAGCTCGAACGACACACCGTCGACCACTCGCTGGGTGCCGCCGGCGCGTCCGGATCGCGCGAGGGAGAGATCCACGCACCGGACGGCGACATCGGCATCTCGACGGCGAGGCATGAGTTCATCCTGCCGTGACACGTGGTCGTCGCGCCAGCCGACACGGCGTGCAGGGGTGTTGCGGTCAGGCGCCGTCGGCCAGTGCCTGTCGCTCGGCGTCGAGCTCGCGCAGTCGCAGCCGGATGCGGCGTCCCTCTTCAGAGGCGGCGGGCACACGCTGGATGGCGCCCAGCAGCTCGCTCTTCTCGCCGTCCAGCCCGCGCATGATCAGCCTTCGCACCAGGTCATGGGCGGACGCCACGGCCTCGTCGTCGTGCAGAGCGGGAAAGTCCCCCGCGAGGAGCTCGGCGGCGAGCGAGCGGTACGGCTCGCGGACCGTCGCCACGGCGTCCACCGCCCAGCCCGGTCGCTGCCGATCGCGCGCACCCTGTATCGCGACTCGGACGGCGTCCAGTGCCGGATGCCGGAAGGGCAGGTCGAGCGCGCGTGCGACGAGTGTCGTGTCCATGCGGTGGCCGAACTGCAAGACGCCCATGAGCGCGTCCCGCTCGAGCCCCACTTCGGGGCTGCGCGGAAGGGACGCGAGCGACACACGCATCGCGGTCTCGTCGGCCGGGGCGCGTGACGGCTCGGCCGAGGCCCCCGCATCTGCGCGTCCGCCGCGCCCCGCACGGCCGACCTCACGGCGGACCGCCTCGGTGTCCATGCCCAGCCGGCGGGCCAGCACCCGGACGTACTCCGGCTGCAGCAGCGGATCGCGCAACTCCGCGACGACCGGCGCCGCCGAGCGCAGGGCGCCCACGCGCCCTTCGACGCTGGCGAGATCGAATCCGGACACGCGCTGGTCGAGAACGAATTCGACCATCGGCACCTTGGCATCCATCAGCGCGCGCACCGCGCCGTCCCCTCGGGTGAGACGGAGGTCGCAGGGGTCGAGGCCCTCCGGCCCGGTGGCGACGTAGGTCTGGGCGTTGAACCTCTTGGCGTCGGCGAAGGCGCGCAGCGCCGCCTTCTGGCCTGCGGCATCCGGATCGAAGGTGAAGACCACCTCACCGGCGGTGGAATCGTCGCCCATCACTCGCCGCAGAACCGTGATGTGGTCCGATCCGAACGCCGTGCCGCACGTCGCGATCGCGGTGGTGATCCCCGCGAGGTGGCACGCCATGACGTCGGTATAGCCCTCGACCACGACGACCCGGTGCTCGCGCGAGATGTCGCGCTTGGCCAGATCCAGTCCATAGAGGACCTGGGCCTTTTTGTAGATCGTCGTCTCGGGAGTGTTGAGGTACTTCGGCCCGTTGTCGTCGTCGTACAGCCGGCGCGCACCGAACCCGATCACCTGCCCGGTGACGTCGCGGATCGGCCACACTACGCGCCCGCGGAATCTGTCGTAGACACCGCGCTGACCCTGCGAGACGAGTCCGGCGGCGCTGAGCTCCTCATCGCTGAACCCGAGCTTGCGCATGGCGCCGTGCATGTTCGACCAGCCCTTCGGCGCGTAGCCCACACCGAAGTGCGCGGCCGCGCCGGCGTCGAACCCTCGCTGCCCCAGAAAGCTGCGTGCCGCCTCGGCCTCCGGCGTCGCCAGTTGTGCCCGGAAGTACTCCGCAGCGGCCGCGTTGGCCGCATAGAGACGCGACCGGCCGGCCGTCTCGGGCGCCGCGCCGCCGTCCTCGTAGTGCAGCGTGAATCCCAGTCGCCCCGCGAGGCGCTCGACGGCCTCGGTGAAGGTGACGTGGTCCATCGCTCGCAGGAACGAGTAGACGTCGCCGGACTCACCGCAGCCGAAGCAGTGGTAGAAGCCGGCCTGCGGCCGCACGTTGAAACTCGGGCTGCGCTCGTCGTGGAAGGGACACAGACCCTTGAGAGACCCCACGCCCGCCGACTTCAGCGCCACGCGCTCCCCGATGATGTCGGCGATGTTCGTCCGCGCCTTGACCTCGTCGACGTCGGCCTGCCGGATGCGCCCCGCCATCAGCGGCCCTCGACGGAATCGACGGATGCCGGGCGCGGGACGTCGATGACAGGGCGCGCTCCGGGCGACCAGACGCCGAGGGATGACGCGTCCACCGGTCCGACCAGGGCACCGTGCCACGCGATCGCCAGCTGATCGGTCAGGCTCGCCACCTGGTCGACGATGACGCGGCGACGCTTCCGGTCCGTATCGGCCAGCGACAGATCCTGCGCGTGGAGCGGGTCCAAGGCGTCGGGCCGATCCCACAGCGCGGACGCGAGGCGCTTGAGGACTCGTCGCTGCTCCTTGTAGAGGTCCTTGCGCCCCTCGATCGACACCACCACGGCTCCGATGATGCCCTTCAGGACGGCCATCTCGGCCTCCACTACCCGCGGCACGACCAGGTGACCCCGGTAGCGGGTGAGCACCGTGGTGGCGTAGGCCTCGCGGGTCGCGGTCGTGGCCGCTCGGGCGAATCGTCCGATCAGATCCGAGGTCAGGTTCTTCAGCCGCGCCAGCGAGGCGCGGGTGCCGTCGAACGCGTCGATCCACTCGGGCATCCGCATGAGCCGATACAGGGCGTCCTCGAGTTCGTCTCGAGCGAAGTCGAAACCGACCCACGACTGGATGGCGCTGAGCAGTGCCTGATGCTCAGCGGGGTCGGCGAGCCGAGCCGGATCGAGATAGCCGTTGACGACGGCATCCTCGAAATCATGCACCGAATAGGCGATGTCGTCCGAGAGGTCCATCACCTCGGCCTCGATGCACCGGACGCGTCCGGGAGCATCGGAACGCAGCCACGCGAAGACGTCCTCGTCCTCCGGGTACACGCCGAACTTCAGCCGACCGCCGGGATCCGGGAGCGGGTGGTCGGCCGTCCACGGGTACTTGCACGAGGCGTCGAGGCTCGCGCGCGTGAGATTCAGGCCGAAGCTGCGCCCTTCGTCGTCCACGACCTTCGGCTCCAGCCTGGTGAGGATTCGCAGGGTCTGCGCGTTCCCCTCGAACCCTCCGAAGTCCTCGGCCCATTCGTTCAGGGCACGCTCGCCGTTGTGCCCGAACGGCGGATGGCCCAGGTCGTGGCTGAGGCACGCTGTGTCGACGACGTCGGCGGCCAGACGCAGCGATGTCGCGAGCTCCCGGCCGACCTGCGCGACCTCCAGCGAGTGCGTGAGACGGTTCCGGGCGAAATCGGCCGGACTGGCGGGGCTCAGCACCTGGGTCTTCGCCGCCAGCCGGCGCAAGGCGGCGGAGTGCAGCACGCGGGCGCGGTCCCGCGCGAAGTCGTCACGCTGCGAACGGTGCTCTTCGGCGTGGAAGCGAGCGGCGTCGGCATCGCCGTAGCCCGGTGGGCGCTCCGCGGCGCCCTCCGCGTCAGCCACCACTGTGGTCGAGTTCCGCGTCGGCGAGAGCAGACGACTCCTCGGTCGCGAGATCTCGCGAATCCAGCCAGTGCTCGGGCAGCGCGGGTCGCTTCGGCGTGCCGGCGCGTCCGCGCTGGCCCTCGGCCGCGGCCCCCGGGTACGGGGCGTCGAGGTCGAGGGTCGACAGAAGGTCGTCGATCTCGGCCAGGCTCGACACCGTGGCCAGTGCAGCCCGGAGCTCGCCGCCGACCGGGTACCCCTTGAGATACCACGCGACGTGCTTGCGGATGTCGCGGCAGCCTCGGACCTCGTCCTCGAAGAAGTCCACGAGCAGCTCCGCGTGCCGGCGGAACGCGGCGGCGACGAATCCGAGGGTCGCATCGACGGGTTCGGAGGGGGCGGCGCCCGGTCGCCCGAGGGTGCGCGCGAGGTCGCCGAACAGCCATGGGCGGCCGAGGCATCCGCGGCCGACGACGACGCCGTCGCATCCGGTCTCGTCCATCATGCGCACGGCGTCCTCCGCCGACCAGATGTCGCCGTTGCCGAGCACCGGGATGCTGGTGATGGTCTCTTTGAGCTCGGTGATGGCCGACCAGTCCGCGGTGCCGGAGTAGAACTCGGCCGCGGTCCGCGCGTGCAGCGCCACGGCTGCGACTCCCGCGTCCTCGGCGATCCGGCCCGCATCCAGGTACGTCAGGTGGTCGGAGTCGATGCCCTTGCGCATCTTGACCGTCAGGGGGATGTCGCCCGCGGCACGGGCGGCCCGCGTGACGATGTCACGGAACAGACCGATCTTCCACGGCAGCGCGGCGCCCCCGCCCTTGCGGGTGACCTTGGGGACGGGGCATCCGAAGTTCAGATCGATGTGGTCTGCGCGATCATCTTCCACGAGGAGGCGCACAGCGGCCTCGGTCGTCGCCGGGTCGACGCCGTAGAGCTGGATCGACCGCGGAGTCTCGGACTCGTGGTGGGTGATGAGCCGCATCGTGGTGGCGTTGCGCTCGACCAGCGCGCGGGTCGTGATCATCTCGCTGACGTACAGTCCCGCGCCGTATTCGCGGCACAGCCTGCGGAAAGCGGTGTTGGTGATGCCCGCCATCGGCGCCAGCACGACGGGCGCGTCGAGTTCGATGGGCCCGATGCGCAGAGTGCGCTCGGGGGCGATGGCAATGGTCACGGGTCCCATTCTCTTATAGGAATCCGATGCACGGCTGAATGCCGGGGCTTAGCCTGGGGATATGACCGAGGCCATCACGACCGATCTGCGCTCCATCCCGTTCCAGACCGCCGACGGCGGCACCGCGACGCTCGCCGATTACGGCGATCAGGTGATCCTCGTGGTCAACGTCGCGTCCCGGTGCGGGCTGACGCCGCAGTACGAACAGTTGGAGCAGCTGCAGCGCGCGTACGCGGACCGCGGCTTCACGGTGCTCGGCTTCCCGTGCAATCAGTTCATGGGGCAGGAGCCCGGCTCGATGGACGAGATCCTCGAGTACTGCGCGACGACATGGGGGGTCACTTTCCCCGTCTTCGACAAGGTCAAGGTCAACGGCGGCAAGGCCGCACCCCTCTACAAGTCGCTCAAGCAGACGCGCGACGCGGACGGCAAGAAGGGCCCGGTTCGCTGGAACTTCGAGAAGTTCGTGGTGACGCCGGGGGGAGGCATCCATCGCTTCCGTCCGCAGACGAAGCCCGACGACCCGGCGATCGTCGAGGTGATCGAGGCGAACCTCCCCCGCTGAGGCGGCGGGTCAGCCGTCGACGACCGCCGGCTCGCGGCGCTCGCCCCACACCTGACGCACGATCTGCGCGAACGCCTCCGCGGGCTGTGCCCCCGAAACACCGTACTTTCCGTCGATGACGAAGAACGGCACGCCATTGATCCCGTACGCCTGGGCCTGCGCCTGGTCGGCGCGCACCGCGGCGAGGTAGCGACCGCTGCGCAGCGCCTCGCGCGCGGCGTCGGCCTCGAGACCGGCATCCGTCGCGAGTTCCACCAGCTCGTCCTCGCGACCCAGGTGACGGCCCTCGGTGAAGTACGCCGACATCAGTCGTTCGGCGAGCTCGTTCTGGCGGCCGTTCTCCTTGGCGAAGTGCAGCAGCTCGTGCGCCTTGACGGTGTTGGTGTGCTGCAGCAGGTCGAAGCGGTACTGCAGCCCGGCCTCTGCGGCGACGCCTGTGACGCGCTCCAGCATCTGCTGCACCTGCTCGCGTGGCATGCCCTTGTGGGTGGCGAGGAAGTCGAGTTCATCGCCCTCGAAGTCCACGGGAGTGTCGGGCGAGAGCTCGAAGGAGTGGAAGGTCACCTCCACGGCGGGAGCGTCGTCGTCGGCGGATGCCGCGGCCAGACCCCTCTCCAGATTGCGCTTGCCGATGTAGCACCAGGGGCAGGCGATGTCACTCCACACGTCGATCTTGATGGCATCCGTCATACCCGGCACAACCTGCGCAGTGCGGCGATCTATTCCGTCGAATGCGATCGGGACCGTCAGGCACTCGGGGCGTCGACGGCGCCGCCGAATCGGCGTTCGCGGCCGAGGTACAGATCGATGCCGTGCCACAGGTCGGCGCGCGTGAAGTCGGGCCACAGTGTGTCGAGGAAGACGAACTCCGCATAGGCCGACTCCCACAAGAGGAAGTTCGAGGTGCGCTGCTCTCCACTGGAGCGGATGAAGAGATCCACATCCGGCATGCCGGGCTGGTAGAGGCGGCGCTGGATGAGCTTCTCCGACACCGCCGACGGCTTGAGCCGGCCCGCCGCGACATCGTCGGCGATCGACCGCATCGCGTCGACGAGTTCCACGCGTCCGCCGTAGTTGACGCACATCGTCAGGGTGAGCACGTCGTTGCCGGCCGTCAGGCGCTCGGCGTACTGGAGCTCCTTGATCACCGAGCCCCACAGGCGGGGCTTTCGGCCGGCCCACTGGATTCGGACGCCCCATTCGTTCAGCTGATCCCGTCGCCGGTGCAGCACGTCGCGGTTGTAGCCCATGAGGAAGCGCACCTCATCCGGAGAGCGCGACCAGTTCTCGGTCGAGAAGGCATAGACCGAAAGGTGCTTGATGCCCGCCTGGATCGCTCCGGCGACCACATCGAGGAGCGCCGCCTCGCCGGCCTTGTGACCCTCGATGCGGGTGAGGCCGCGGCGATTCGCCCAGCGACCGTTGCCGTCCATCACGAGAGCGACATGCCCCGGCACCGCACCCTTCGGATAGGCCGGCGGATACACGCCCGTCCAGTCCAACGGGCGATACGCCACCGCGTCGCGATGCGTGTACGGCTTCGGTGTCACCGGATGCCTTCCTGCGGGCTCGCGACGTGCGAGAGCGAACGGATGCCGCGCTCGAGGTGCCACTGAGCGTACGCCGCGATCAACCCCGACGCGGCCGCCGATGACGCCGCGGATGCGGCATCGACCCGCTCCCACTCCCCCGCCATGAGCGACTGGAGGAGTCCGACAGTGGCCCTGTCGACGCGGGCCGCTCCGGTGGGCGCGCAATCGGAGCACACGATCCCGCCCTGCTGGGCGACGAACGTGTCGTGCGTGCCTGCGCGCCCGCACCGCGCGCATTCGCCCAGGCCCGGCGCCCAGCCCGAGAGGGCCATCGCGCGCAGCAGGTAGGAGTCGAGCACGCTGCGGGAGGCGTGGTCGCCGCGCGCGAGTGCGCGCAGCCCGCCCACGAGGAGCAGGTACTGCTGCGGTGTGGCCTCGGCCTCGTTCAGCCGGTCGGCAGTCTCGACCATCGCGTGCGCCGACGTGTAGCGGTCGTAGTGCGCGGCGATGTCGGCGCCGTACGAGCCGAGCGACTCGGCCTGCTGAACGATGTCGAGCGAGCGGCCTTGATACAACTGCACATCGGCGACCATGAACGGCTCGAGCCGTGCCCCGAAGCGCGACGAGGTGCGCCGCACGCCCTTCGCGACGGCACGCAGCTTGCCGTGCCGGCGGCTGAGCATCGTCACGATCCTGTCGGCCTCACCCAGTTTGTGGGTGCGCAGGACCACGACTTCATCGCGGTAGGTGGGCACCCGTCAATTATCTCCAGCGGTGGCCGAACGCGGCGGTGCGCCGCGGCCCTGGTTCGAGGCGGACCAGACGCGCGGCACGTCGACTTTGCGATGACCGGGATACATTATGTAGACTATTCACTATGTCCGGCACGCAGATTCTCGATACTCTCCTTGCGATCTCGCAGCTGCTCGAGGCGGACCAGACGAGTGAGTTGGAGCGGCGCGGTCTCACGACCTCGCGCACGCACCTGCTGTGGGTTCTCCACCATGGGGGGCCTGCGACGCAGATCCAGCTGGCGGAGGCCATCGGCGTCACCCCTCGCAATGTCACGGCTCTCGTGGACGCGCTGGACGCCACCGGCTTCGCGCGGCGAGAACCGCACCCGACCGACCGGCGCGCGGTGCACGTGACCCTCACCGAGCGCGGCCGGTCGATCATGGAGACGATGGACGCCGAGCACACCGCCCTCGGCGGCGATCTCGTGGCCGGACTCGACGACGAGGAACTGCAGGTCACGTCCCGGGCGCTGCAGCACATCCTCGAGCGGCTTCAGGCCCTGATCGCCGAGCACGCAGCCCGGCAGGCCGAGCGGAGCGACCTCGGATGAGCGTCATGACTGAGATAGCACCCGGTCGCGACCGCGTCGCGCGGATCGCCCGCCTGGCATGGCGCGCCGAGGTCGGCGTGTGGCAGAGCCTGTATCGCTGGCTGTTCCGCCGCCCGCGCGTGCCGGCGGGCGCGAGCGGCTTCGCCTATCACTCCCCCGTCATGACGATCCTCGTGATCTTCATCGTGCTGTCCGCCGTCGAGATCCCGATCGTCGATCTCATCGTCCATCCGTGGCCGTGGGTGCGGATCCCCCTGCTCGCGCTGGGCATCTGGGGCGTCACCTGGATGGTGGGACTGATGCTCGGCTACCTCACACGCCCTCACTCGGTCGGACCTGACGGCATCCGAGCCCGCCTGGGAACCGACCTCGACGTCGATCTGCCGTGGGAGGCCGTCGCGTCCGTCGAACGATCCCGCGACGTCACCGAGAAGGCCCCCAAGATCCGCGACGAAGCGCACGGACGCACGCTGGCGATCCGGATGGCGAACGAGACCAACATCCTCGTGACGCTCGAGCACCCGGTGCCCACAGAGGTGTCGGGCCGACCGGCGGAGCTGGACGCCGTCCGGCTGTGGGTGGACGACCCGGACGGGTTCATGTCCGCGGTGCGGACTCACATCCCCTGATCCCGCGTCCTGAGCCTCGGGCGGCGACAATGGAACGGTGGACGAGCCGCTCTTCGTGATCCCGCTGTGGGCCGACCTGGTCGCCGTGGGCCTCGGCGGAATCCAAGGGGCGTTGTTCGCATCGGGCTTCCGCGGCGAACGGCGCCTGGATCTGCTCGGCGTCGCGATCATCGGCATCGTCATGGGCATGGGCGGCGGACTCATCCGCGACCTGCTGCTCAACGTGACCCCGACCACGCTGCAGAGCAACTGGTATCTGCTGACGGCGACAGGAGCGGCGCTGCTCGGGATGCTGCTGGCCGGACTCTTCCAACGGCTCAACGCCGTCATCGTCGGTCTCGACGCCCTCGTGATCGGGCTCTTCGGGGCATTCGGCACGAGCAAGGCGCTCGTGCTCGGTCTGCCGCTCATCCCCGCGGTGTTCGTCGGCGTGTGCGCCGCGGTCGGAGGCGGCATCCTCCGCGACATGATCATGGGACTTCCGGTGGCGATCATGCACGTCGGCTCCCTCTACGCCGTGGCTGCGGCAGCGGGATGCCTGGTGCTGGCCGGTGCGCACCAGCTCGGAGCGAACGTGGTCGTCGCCGCGGCCATCGGCATCGCCGTGACCACGGTCATCCGGCTGCTGGCGGTGATCTTCGACATCTCCCTCCCCGAGCAGCGGGCGCTGTACCGGCGCAAGGTCGCGGTCGAGACATCCGCCATCCCCATCGTCAAGCGCTGACGGCGGGCCGTCACCGACCCGCCGTCACCGCCACGCCTGCTGATCAGACGCCGACGAGTGCTCCGGACCGCTCGCGGGTGCGGATGGCGCGGTTCACGCCCGACACGATCGCCTTGAGCGACGCGGTGGAGATGTCACCGTCGATGCCGACACCCCACAGCCGCTCGCCGTCGACCTGCAGTTCGACGTACGCCGCCGCCTGCGCGTCGCCCCCGGCGCTCAGCGCGTGCTCGACGTAGTCGTACAGCGTCACGTCGAAGCCCTGCGCCCGCACGACCTCGAGGAAGGCGGCGACCGGTCCGTTGCCGTGACCCGATGCGTCGTAGCTCGTCTCGCCGTCACGCAGCGTGACATCCAACGAGACGTCTCCGGACATGTCACTGCGGGTGCTGGTCGCGAGCAGCTCGAAGCGCCCCCAGCGGTCGTCGGCGACGGTCGTCGGCAGGTACTCGTCGGTGAAGATCGCCCAGATCTGGTCGCTCGTCACTTCGCCGCCCTCGGCATCGGTCTTCGCCTGCACGACACCGGAGAACTCGATCTGCAGCCGTCGCGGCAGATCCAGTGCGTGGTCGGTCTTCAGCAGATACGCCACGCCGCCCTTTCCGGACTGCGAGTTGACCCTGATCACGGCCTCGTACGACCGGCCGAGGTCCTTCGGATCGATCGGCAGGTACGGCACCGCCCATTCGATGTCGTCGACGGTCACCCCGGCCGCAGCGGCCCGGGCCTCCATCGCTTCGAAGCCCTTCTTGATCGCGTCCTGGTGAGAGCCGCTGAAGGCGGTGAAGACCAGGTCGCCCGCCCACGGGCTCCGCTCGGGGACCGGCAGCTGGTTGCAGTACTCGACGGTGCGCTTGACCTGGTCGATGTCGCCGAAGTCGATCTGCGGGTCGATGCCCTGCGTCAGCAGGTTGACGCCGAGGGCCACCAGGTCGACGTTCCCGGTCCGCTCGCCGTTCCCGAACAGGCAGCCCTCGATGCGGTCGGCGCCGGCCATGTAGCCCAGCTCAGCAGCCGCGACGGCGGTGCCGCGATCATTATGCGGGTGCAGCGACAGGATGACGTTCTCGCGGTGGTTCAGGTGCCGAGACATCCACTCGATCGAGTCGGCGTAGACGTTCGGCGTCGCCATCTCGACGGTGGCGGGCAGGTTGATGATCACCTTGCGGTCGGGCGTCGGCTCGAAGACCTCCAGCACCTGGTTGCACACGTCGACGGCGAATTCGAGCTCGGTCCCCGTGTAGCTCTCGGGAGAGTACTCGTAGAACACCTTCGTCTCGGGGATTCGCTTCTCGAACTGGCGGCACAGGCGCGCGCCCTCCGCCGCGATGTCGATGATCCCTTGCTGGTCGGTGCGGAACACGACCTCGCGCTGCAGGACGCTCGTGGAGTTGTACAGATGGACGATCGCCTGCTTGGCGCCCGCGATCGACTCGTAAGTGCGCTCGATGAGGTGCTCTCGCGCCTGAGTCAGCACCTGGATGGTGACGTCGTCCGGGATCAGTCCGTCCTCGATGAGCTGACGGACGAAGTCGAAGTCCGTCTGGCTGGCCGAGGGAAAGCCGACCTCGATCTCTTTGTAGCCCATGCTGACGAGCAGCTCGAACATGACGCGCTTGCGCTCCGGGCTCATCGGATCGATGAGTGCCTGGTTGCCGTCGCGGAGGTCGACGGCGCACCAGCGCGGGGCTTCGGTGATCCGCCGTGACGGCCACGTGCGGTCGGGCAGATCCACTCGGATCAACTCGTGGAACGGCCGATACTTGTGGATCGGCATGCCCGAAGGCTTCTGGGTGTTCTCCATGGTGTCGCTTCTTCCTCGTCTTTTAGAACGGGCCCACCACGAAGCTCCGCGACGAGAAGGGCCCTAGATCGAGGCCTCGCCGCGGCAGCTAAGAAGAAGCGAGCGTGCACGCATGGCATCAGGTTACACCCGCATCGGAGCGTTCGCGAACCTCGATCACCGAATCGAAACGGCCAGTGAGACGAACCTGCCGATGCCGACACTCCACGGGTATGACACGTCATCGCCGCCACGTGCTCGCAGCGGGAGGGCTGGCAGCATCCGTCGCCCTTCTCGTCTCGTGCGCCTCCGGAGCGGCCTCGAATACGGCCGACGGGTCCACGATCGGTGCGGCGTCTCCGTTGCCACCCGAGGGCGAGGTGCTCGCGGTCGGCACGATCCTGGACCATGCCGGCGAAGTCGAACTGTGCCTCGGGCCGGTCGCGGAGTCCTATCCCCCTCAGTGCGACGGACTCCCGATAGCGGACTGGACGTGGGAGGGCGTGGACGGGTTCGAGACCTCGGGTGACGTGACCTGGGGCGCGTATGCCGTGCGCGGGACCTACGACGGCGCGGCGTTCACGACGGTCGGGCCGCCCACCATGCTGGCCCTGTACGACCCGATGATCGTGCCGGATCCGACGGCGGGCGAGCCCGGTGCGGGCGACGACGCCACCCTGCAGCGCCTTCAGGAGGAGCTGCCCGAGGTGCTCGGCGACGCCTATCTGTCGTCGTCGCCGGAGAACGGCCGGCTCCGGGTCGACGTCGTGTGGGACGACGGCACATGGCAGAGCTCCGTGGACGAGGCGTACGGCGACGATGTGGTCGTGATCCGCTCGGCGCTGCGTCCGGTCGACTGACGCCGTCCGGGCGCCCGGCCCGACCCGGTGTGTATCTGGACGACCGGAGTACGCTCTTCCTCGGCAGGGCTTCCCCTCGGAGGCCCGTGCACGTGAGCGAGGCGCGATGTCGGTCGGCGAGCAGTTCATCTTCGAGGCGGTGGTCCTCGCGAGGGCCTTCGGCACGGCGCCCGATCGAGCCTCAGTGGCAGCGGCCTTCCCTGCGTCGGTCGTCGCGCTGTACGACGTGAGCATCGCCGATCCGCGATGGGATGCCGCAGCCGGGCTGGCCGATCGGGCGCTGATCATCGCGAGCGTGCTGGCCGCTGACGCGGCCCTCGCAGCGCGCTTGCATGCGGACCTCGACGCGGGACGTCTCGGGCTCGGCGCCGTGGCCGACGGCGAGGTAGAAGCCGCCATCGGAGCTTTGCGCAGGCGGCTCGAGCGCACCACCGAGATGGCCGGTCCGGACGACGGGCTCCTCGGCGGGAACGGGGCAGCCGATCCCTGGGAACCGCCGGGCAGCGGCGCGCCACCCACCGGTGAGGTACCGATCACGCCGACCGCACCGCCCTCGATCGAGCCCGAGGCAGACGATGGCGGCGGGTTCGGCAGCGATGACTCATCATCGCCTCCGCGCCCACGCCCTCCGGCTATGGCGCCTCCGCCCTCCATGCCAGCACCGACGGCTCCCGCGCCGTCGACTCCGCCGCCGGACGACGCGAGTCCCGACACGGAAGGCCCGCCGCCGGCCGACACGATCCGCACGTGGCTGAACGCGGAGCTGAACGATGCCGCAGCGCCGCTACTCGTCGGCGCTCCCCGGGTTCTGGCCGTCTTCCTCGGCGAGAGGAGCGAGGCAGCCGTGGCGTCGACCGAGACCACCCTCGCCATCCCCCGCGCTGATGCGTCGCTGGATGTCACCGTCGAGCTGGCCAGCTCGGACTTCTCGGTGCCGCCTGGCGGGCAGCTGCTGCGGGTGGCGCGTGACGGACGCTCCTCGCACCGGGCGCTGTTCGAGATCACACCCGTGCACGACGGGCCCTCGACGGTGAGTGTGCTCGTGTCGGTGAAGGGCAACTTCCTCCAGCGTCTCGAGGTCACCTTCGACGTCGGAACGGGCGCGCAACCCGACGTCACGGCGTTCGGGCGTCCGCTCGGCGCTGCCGCGGTGCTGCAGGAGCGCGTCGCCACGATGCACTTCCTCCCGGCGGTCGGCGGCTACCAGGTGATCGCCAAGGCTGTGACGCCAGACCCGGTCATGGTGCTCATCACCCCCGACGAGCTCGCCGCGCGCATCGCGGGAGTGCGAGACGCGCTGCTCACGACAGTGTCGGACCCGCGCGTCGCACTCAACCTCGATATTCCGGCAGACCTCGGCACGGCGGCGCTGCAGAAGCTCGCATTCGAGGGGTTCCGGCTGTTCCAAGCCATCTTCGCGGGACCTACCGCATCTGCGCAGCTCAAAGCCATCGGGCGGTGGCTGCAGGAGACGCTCGCCGAGGAGACCACGACGCTGCAGGTCGTCTCCAGCGGATTCCCGGTGCCGTGGGCTCTGATGTACCTCACTCCGCGCTTCGACGCGACGGCGCTGTCTTGGGACGACTTCATCGGGATGCGGCATGTCGTCGAGCAGATCCCGATGACCGAGATCGACGTCGTGCCCCCGGCGCCGACGATCACCTCGACGCCCGAACTGTCGGTCCGCGTGATCTACAACGAGGGCATCGACGACTCGATGCCCTCACGGCCGATCGCTGCACAGCGTGCGTATTGGGCAGAACGGGGCGTGGCGGTGACCGAAGGCACCCGCGCCGACGACTTCATCACGCGGGCTCTGGGCGCGGACGCAAGCGACAAGGTGCTGTACCTCTACTGTCACGCCGTCGCCGCTTCTGCCGATCCGGACGACTCGCATCTCATCCTCAGTGGGAAGGAGAGTGTGACGCTCGGGCAGCTCTCCGTCTTCGCCCCCATCGAGGACGCCCTGCGAGGCCGTCCGCTCGTGTTCCTCAACGCGTGCGAATCCGGCGAGCTCACCCCCGCCTTCTACGACGGCTTCGTGCCGTACTTCCTCGCGAAGGGCGCCAGAGGCGTCATCGGCACCGAATGCAAGACGCCTGGCCTCTTCGCCAGCGAGTGGTCCAAGGCGTTCTTCGACGAGCTCTTCGCGGGCAAGGCGCTGGGCGAGGTCGTGCTCGAGCTTCGGCGCCGGTTCCTGGCGACCCACAACAATCCACTCGGGCTGCTGTACGGGGTCCACTGCGATGCCGACACGCGGGTGGACCCCGCTCTCACCGCCCCCAGCAGCTGACCGAGCCGAGGAGTTCCCATGTCATTGCGTCGCATACCCGCCTCCGGCCGGAGCTACCATCTCATCAGCTACGACAAGCGCGGTGTCGAGTTGACAGAGGAACACGGCGCGCTGGGCAGCGCCGTTGCGCTCGACGCACTCGCCGACCCCGCCGCCGCGATCACCGATGTCTTCGTGCTGAGCCACGGCTGGCAGGGTGATCACAGCGACGCGATCGCACAGTACGACAGCTGGATCGGCACCGTGGATCCCGATGCGCGGGGCGACGGCATCCGTGCGTTCGTGATCGGCGTCCACTGGCCCAGCAAGGCGTGGAGCAACCGGGAGCTGAAGTCCGTGCAGACCGGTCTGCTGTCTGACGAGACGGATGACGCCGGCGCAGTGACAGTGGAGGACGCGGTCGACGAGTACGCCGTGCTCCTGGGCGACACCCCGGAGGTTCGTGCGGCTCTCACGACGATCCTGGTGCATGCGGCATCGGTCGACCCGGATCGGGATGCCTCGGCCGCCGATTCGCTTCCGTCCCACGTCGCAGATGCCTACCGCGTGCTCGCAGGCGCCGCCGACACCCACCCCGGTGACGACGCCCTGCTGGGGTCGGGCTGGGATCCCGATGCAGCGTTCGCGGAAGCGGTGGTGCCTGTTGCGGACGACGGACTCCTGGGCGAGGGCTGGTTCAGCAAGCTGCGCGAAGCGATCCTGACGCCGCTACGACAGCTGACGTTCTGGCACAGCAAGAATCAGGCACGCGAGTTCGGCGAGAGCGGCGCGGCAGACCTGGTGCGCGCGATCCTGGCCGCCACAGCACCCTCGGTTCGCGTCCATCTGATGGGCCACAGCTTCGGGACGATCGTGATGGCCGGCGCTGTGCGCGGGCCCGACGCGAGGGCGGTCCCGCCCGGACGTCCGGTGAGCTCGCTCCTGCTGGTGCAGGGCGCGGTCTCGCTGTGGGCCTTCGCCGCGATGGCACCGCTCGAGTACGGCGGCGGACGCGGATACTTCGCCGACATCGTCGATCCACGATTCGTGGACGGCCCCATCGTCGTCACCCGCTCGAGATGGGACTACGCCGTCGGCCGGTTCTATCCGCTGGCCGTGCGGCTCGCCGGCCAGTTCCTGCTCGACGCCGGCGCGCCCAAGTACGGCGGACTCGGTGCTCACGGCGCACACGGCGTGGACGGCGCGGTCGAGCTGCCGCGTCTCGAGCCCGGCGGGCGGTATCACCGGATGCTCTCCGGACACGGGATCTACAACGTGGACGCGAGCGACGTCATCGCACGGCTCGACGGCGCCGCAGGCGCTCACAGCGACCTGGCACATCCCGAGCTCGCATGGCTCGCGTGGGACGCGGCACTGGCTCGAGGGCGAGACGCCGACACGGACGGGAGGACCCCGGCCTGACCGCGGTGCCTAGAAGCCCAGACGCCCGAGCTGCTTCGGGTCTCGCTGCCATTCCTTCGCGACCCGCACGTGGAGCTTCAGGAACACCTTGGTGCCGACGAGCGGTTCGATCTGAGCACGCGCGCGCGCTCCGACATCCCGCAGTCGCGATCCCTTGTGCCCGATGATGATCGCCTTCTGGCTGTCGCGCTCCACGATGAGGTTCGCGTAGATGTCGGTCATGCTGCCGGTGTCGCGCTCGGACATGTCCTCGATCGTCACGGCGATCGAGTGCGGCAGCTCGTCGCGCACGCCCTCGAGCGCGGCCTCACGGATGATCTCGGCGATGCGGTCCTCGGTCGACTCATCCGTCACGACTCCCTCAGGGTACAGAGGAGGTCCGGCGGGCATCAGCGACAGCAGTTCGTCGGTCAGCACATCGAGCTGGTCGCGTGTGAGGGCAGACAGCGGGATGACGGCCGCCCAGTCCTCGCGCAGCTGGTCGACCTCGATGAGCCGCTCCGTGATCTGCTCGCGGGTCGCGGCATCCGTCTTCGTCACGATCGCGACCTTCTTCGCGCGACCGTAGCCGTCGAGCGATTCCGCGATGCGGCGGTCGCCGGGGCCGACCTTCTCGGTGGCCGGCACGCAGAACCCGATGACATCGACATCGCCGAGCACCTGCTCGACGAGGTCGTTGAGCCGCTGCCCGAGGAGCGTGCGCGGCTTGTGCAGACCGGGCGTGTCGACGATGACGAGCTGACCGGACGGCCGGTTCAGGATGCCGCGGATGGCGCGCCGTGTCGTCTGCGGCTTGTCGCTCGTGATGGCGACCTTCTCGCCGACCAGCGCGTTCGTGAGCGTGGACTTCCCGACGTTGGGGCGCCCCACGAAGGTGACGAAGCCCGAGCGTCCCGCGGGCTGCTCCGGTGACGCAGCGGTGTGCGGTTCGGTCATGGGTTCTCCCCCTTCTTGGGAGCGCGCACCTCGCCGGTGCGGGCTCCGACGGTGCGGATCTCGCCGGTTCGCGGCGAGCGTCCGACCTCTGGTCGTGTCTCGCCGCGCTCGACGAAGACCGTCGAGATACCCCGCCCGCGACCGCGCGATGCGCCGCCGGTGAGCACAAGGCCTGCGATCTCCGCGGTGGCGCCCGGCTGTGGCACACGGCCCAATGCCTTGCCGAGCAGCCCGCCGATCGAGTCGACGTCCTCGTCCTCGAGCTCGATGCCGAACAGGTCGCCGACCTCGTCGAGACCCAGGCGCGCGCTCACCCGGTAGTGTCCGGGTTCGAGTTCGGTGACCTCGTCGCCACGCGGATCGTATTCGTCGGAGATGTCGCCGACGAGCTCCTCGATGAGGTCCTCCAGCGTGACCAGGCCGGAGACGCCACCGTACTCGTCGACGACGAGACAGACATGAACGGCATCGCGCTTCATCTGCTGCAGCAGCGTCTCGGCCTTCATCGACTCCGGCACGAACACCGCCGGTCGCGCGATGCGGCTGATGGGCGCATCGCGCCAGCCGTCCTCGTCGCGGAACCCGAACTGCACGAGATCTTTCAGGTACAGCACGCCGACCACGTCGTCGGCATCGTCATCGACGATGGGGACTCGCGAGATGCCCTTGTCGAGGAACGTCGCCATCGCTTCGCGCGTGGAGGCCGAGGCATCCACCGTGACCATGTCGGTGCGCGGCACCATGACGGCGCGCACGAATGTGTCGGTGAAGTCGAACACCGAGTGGATCAGCTCGCGGTCGTCCTGCTCGATCAGCTCGTTCTCGGCGGCCTCGTCGATGATGCTGAGCAGCTGCTCCTCCGACGCGAACGAGGACCCGCGCGAGGCGCCGGGAGTGATCCGGGTGCCGAGCGCCACCAGTCCGTGTGCGAGCGGTCCGAGCAGGATCCGCACACCGCGGATCACCGGAGCCGCGCCCCGCAGCAGGCTCTTCGCGTGCAGCCGGCCGACGGTGCGAGGGCTGGCTCCCACCACGACGTACGACACGCCGGTCATCAGCACGGCCGCGGCGAGCATCGCCCACCCGATGTTGTCGAACAGCAGCACGAAGGCCACGGTCACCAGCACGGCGGCGGTGGTCTCGGCGAGCACCCGGATGAAGATCACGGCGTTCGCGTGCGCCTCGGGATCCGCGGCGATCCGCTGCAGCCATCGTGCATTGCGACCATCGGCGCCGAGCTCGGCGAGATCGGCGCGCGAAGTCACCCCGAGTGCGGCGTCGATCGCGACCATGAGGGCGCCGAAGGCGAGGAGCAGGACCGCACCGACCAGGAGGAGTGCCTCGGTCATGCGCGGGGTCGTCGCCGTTCCGCCGCCTGGAACGATGCGATGAGCTCGCGCTGCAGCCCGAACATCTCCCGCTCCTCCTCCGGCTCGGCGTGATCGAACCCGAGGAGGTGCAGCACGCCGTGCGTCGTCAGGAGGATCAGCTCGTCGAGCGTGCTGTGCTTGGCGGCGACGGCCTGGGCCTCGGCGACCTGCGGGCACAGCACGATATCGCCGAGAAGCCCCGCCGGCGCCGGGGCATCCTCCGTTCCCGGCCGCAGTTCGTCCATCGGGAAGCTCAGCACGTCGGTAGGGCCGGGTTCGTCCATCCACTGCACGTGAAGAGCTTCCATCGCCCCCTCGTCGACGAGCAGGATCGCCACGTCGGCCTCGGCGCTGACGTGCAGCTCGGCGAGGTTGTGCTCCATGAGCCGCAGCAGCACCGTCTCGTCGACGTCGACTCCCGACTCGTTGCCGATCTCGATGGTCATGAGCGTCCTCGCTTGGGGATATGGTCGCGCGGGCCCGCGGGGCGCGCCGCCGCGCGCCGTTCGGCGCGATTCGCGAACTCGGATGCCTCGTCCCGCTCGCGTCGCGAAGCGAGCCGGCGCTCGTCGTACTCGGTGTAGGCGTCGACGATCCGTCCGACGAGGGTGTGCCGCACCACGTCGTCGCTGGTGAGGTACGCGAAATGGATGTCGTCGATCTTGCCCAGGACGCGGGTCACCAGCCGCAGGCCGGACGCTCCCTGGGGCAGATCGATCTGCGTGATGTCTCCGGTGACCACCATCCTCGTGCCGAACCCGAGCCGCGTGAGGAACATCTTCATCTGCTCAGGCGTGGTGTTCTGGGCCTCGTCCAGCACGACGAACGAGTCGTTGAGCGTCCGGCCGCGCATGTACGCCAGCGGTGCGACCTCGATCGTGCCGGTCGCCATGAGCTTGGGCACGAGCTCTGGGTCCATCATCTCGTTGAGCGCGTCATAGAGCGGCCGGAGGTACGGGTCGATCTTGTCGGTCAGCGTGCCGGGAAGGAATCCGAGCCGCTCCCCCGCCTCCACGGCCGGGCGGGTCAGGATGATGCGGCTGACCTCTTTGCGCTGCAGGGCCTGTACGGCCTTCGCCATCGCGAGATAGGTCTTGCCGGTGCCGGCCGGGCCGATGCCGAACACGATCGTGTTCTCTTCGATGGCGTCGACATAGGCCTTCTGCCCGAGCGTCTTGGGCCGGATCACCTTGCCCCGCGACGACAGGATCGCCTCGCCGAGCACCTCGGACGGGCGCGGTCCGCCCTCGGTGCGCAGGATCCGATTGGACGAGGTCACATCCTCCTCGCCCAGGGAATGACCGGCTTTCGTCATGGCCAGGAGCTCGTCGACGAGCGACTTCGCAGCGGCGACGGCCGCGGGGTCCCCAGTCAGGGTTATCTCGTTCCCACGGACGTGGACGTCGACGTCCGGATGCTCCTTCTCGACCACGCGCAGCAGCCGGTCCTGTGGGCCGAGCAGCTGGACCATTGCAACTCCGTCGGCATAGATCCGCTCGACGGCGCCTGCGCCGTCGGTTGTGGGTTCGTCAGGCACCAAGGCTCGCTTCCTGAAGTCCTCCCGCGAGCACGTGGGCGTGCACGTGGAAGACGGTCTGGCCCGCGTTCGGGCCGGTGTTGAAGATCAGACGGAAATCGCCGTCGGCGTGCTCGGCGGCGAGGGAGTTCGCGAGTCCGACCAGTTCGGCGAGGAGGTCGGGGTCGCCCGCGGCGAGCTCAACGACGTTGCGGTACTGCTCACTCTTGGGGATGACGAGCAGGTGCACGGGGGCCTTCGGCGCGATGTCGCGGATCGCGAACGCGTTCTCGGTCTCGGCGATGATCTCGGACGGGATCTCTCCGCCCAGGATGCGCGTGAAGATCGAGGGTTCGCTCATGCCCCCAGTCTATCGATGGGGCAGCTCACGCAGGCGGTGCGACCGGGGAGTGGGCTGCCAGATCGTCCGACAGCCCGCGCGTGACGTCGACGTGAACAGTCGGTTCTGCCTCACCAGCGCCCGAGGGACGTGCTCACCACCGCCAGCGCGGCAGGCCCGGCCGTCGACGTGCGCAGCACCGTCGTTCCGAGCCGCACGAGCCGCGCACCGGCACTCTCGAGGAGTTCGAGCTCCTCTGCCGCGATCCCGCCCTCCGGCCCGACCACGAGCACGATGTCACGATCGTCGGGCAGCGCGACGGACGAAAGCGCGACCGGCGCCGACGGCTCGAGGACGAGGACGACGGATGCTGCGGCCCGGCCGGCCAGCGCCTTCGTGCTGTGCAGCGCCGCAACGTCAGGCACCCAGGCGCGATGCGCCTGCTTCGCGGCTTCGCGCACGATACCGGTCCAGCGTTGGCGGCCCTTCTGCTCTTTCGCCGGATCCCAGCGGGACACGCTGCGCGCGGCCTGCCACGGGACGATCTCGTCGACGCCGAGCTCGGTGGCCGCCTGCACGGCCAGTTCGTCGCGGTCCCCCTTCGCCAGAGCCTGCGCGAGAACGAGGCGAGGCCGCGCCGCGGCGACATCGTCGCGCGCCGTGACGCGAACGACCACCTCGCGGGGGGCGGCCGCCTCGACGATGCCGGAGAGCCACGCGCCCCGGCCGTCTCCGACCGTCACCTCCTCCCCGGCGCGGACGCGACGCACCGCAGCCGCGTGATGGGCCTCCGAGCCGGTCAGCGCGACGGCGTCGCCGGGCTGCGCAGCCGACGCGCCATCCAGCAGGAAGTGCAGGGGCATCCGTCAGCCGTTCCGGAAGCGGTCACGCAGCTTCGCGAAGAGCCCCTGGTGGAACTCGGCCAGCCTCGGCGAGGGTGCCTTGGTGCGCTTGGCGAAGTCCTCGATCAGCGCGCGCTCCTTCGCATCCAGCCGGGTCGGCGTCACGACGTGCACGCCGACGCGCAGGTCGCCGCGCTGGGTGCCGCGTAGCGGCGTGATGCCGCGACCCTTGATCGTCAGCACGTCTCCGGCCTGGACGCCGGGCCGCACCTCGAGGTCGACCGGCCCGTCGAGCGACTGGATCGTCGTGGTCGTGCCGAGGATCGCGTCCGGCATGGACACTTCGAGGGTCGCGAGCAGGTCGTCGCCGTCGCGGCTGAAGACCTCGTGCGGTGCCACTGTGACCTCGATGTAGAGATCGCCGTTCGGCCCGCCTGCGGGGCCGACCTCTCCCGACCCGGGAAGCTGGAGCCGCAGGCCCGTCTCGACACCGGCAGGGATGTCGAGCGACACCGTGCGGCGCGCGCGGACCCGGCCCTGACCCTGGCAGGTCGCGCACGGATACGGGATCGTGGTGCCGTAGCCCTGGCACACATTGCAGGGCTGGTTGGTGATGACGTTGCCGAGCAGGCTCCGCACCTGACGCTGCACGTGGCCGGTGCCGTGGCAGATGTCGCACGTGACGGGGCTGGTGCCCGGCTGGCAGCACGAGCCCTGACAGGTCTCGCACAGCACCGCGGTGTCGACATCGATGTCACGGTGGACGCCGAAGACGACATCGCCGAGTTCGAGGGTGACCCGCACGAGCGCATCCTGACCGCGCTCGCGCCGCGAGCGCGGGCGGCCGCCGCGGGATCCGCCGGACGAGCCGAAGAAGGTCTCGAAGATGTCGTTGAACCCGCCGAATCCGCCGGCCCCGCCGAAGGGCGTGTCACCGCCCATGTCGTACCGCGCCCGCTGATCGGGGTCGCTCAGGACGTCGTAGGCATGGGTGACGAGCTTGAAGCGCTCTGATGCGTCCTCGCCCGGGTTCACGTCCGGGTGGAGCTCCCGAGCGAGCCGTCGGTAGGCCTTCTTGATCTCATCGGGGGTGGCGTCTCGCGAGACGCCGAGGACCTCGTAGTGGTCAGCCACTTTCGCCTTCCTGCCGCGGCAGTGCCGCGTGATCGTGTGTACGCGTCCGCGTCAGCGGCTGCTCTCGTCTTCTTCGAGCATCCGCGTGAGATAGCGCGCGACGGCTCGCACCGCCGCGAGGTTCGTGGGGTAGTCCATGCGCGTCGGGCCCATGACGCCGACGCGGGCGCGCGAGCCCGTCGCGTCGTAGTCGCTGGCGAGGACGGATGCCTCGGCCAGTCCGAACGCCTCGTTCTCGCGGCCGATGCTCGCCGAGAGACCCTGCTCATCGGTGACCATCTCGCCCATGAGCCGCAGCAGCGTCACCTGCTCTTCGATGGCCTCCAGGAGCGGGTAGATGCTGCCGCGGAAGTCGGCCTCGCTCCGAGCGAGGTTCGCGCTGCCTGCCATGACCAGCTTGTCCTGACGGAACTCCTCGAGCTCCTCGGCGACCGCCGTCACGATCTCGTCGGTGGCCGCTTCGCGCGCGGCCGGATCCGGACCCGCTGCCGCGAGGCGCTCCGCGATCCGCTGGAGACCCTCGCGCACCGGGCGCCCCACCAACAGCGTGCCGAGTTCCGCGCGCATCCGGGCCAGGTCGGCCTCATCGAACTCGTCGCGGACGAAGGTCAGCCGTTGCGAGACGCGACCGGTGTCGGTGACGACGATCACCAGCATCCGCCCGCCGCCCAGCTGCACCAGCTCGACATGGGTGACCGTCGCCCGGGCGAACGACGGATACTGCACGATCGCGACCTGGCCGGTGAGGCGGGTGAGGGCACGCACGGAGCGCGCGAGCACGTCGTCCAGGTCGCCGGAGCCGTCGAGGAACGCCGCGATCGCGGACCGCTGCGCAGAGCTCAGCGGTCGAAGCTGGGCGAGATGGTCCACGAACACCCGATAGCCCTTGTCGGTGGGCACGCGTCCCGACGACGTGTGCGGAGCGGCGATGAGCTCCTCGTCCTCCAGCAGCGCCATGTCGTTGCGGATCGTCGCGGCCGACACACCGAAGGCGTGCCGCTCGACGATCGTCTTGCTGCCGACCGGCTCACGCGTGTCGACGTAGTCCTGGACGATCGCGCGCAGCACCTCGAGTCCGCGTTCGCTGACCATCCCGACTCCTCACGCTGCCTGGGCGCCGATGTGGAGAACCACACTTTGGCACTCGCACGACTGGAGTGCCAATTCTACCGGATCCGCGGCCTCGTGCCCCGGAGGCGCTTCAATCGGTGAGCGCCCGGACCACCGCATCTGCGAGGAGCCGCCCGCGGCGCGTCAGCACGATGCGTCCTCCCAGCGCCGCCGGGCCGTCGACGAGGCCGTCCGCGATGAGCGCCGCGGTCTGCCGGCGCGCGTCGCCGGGCAGGTCGGCCAGCGCCAGGCCGTCGCGGATGCGGGTGCGCAGCAGTACCGTCTCGAGCCCACGAGCCGCGGCATCCGTCACTTCCCTCCCTGCAGCGGGCGACTCGGTGTGGGCCAGCCGCTGGGCGTAGGCGGCCGGGTGCTTGACGTTCCAGAACCGCACTCCGGCGATGTGGCTGTGGGCGCCCGGCCCGAAGCCCCACCAGTCCGCCCCTGTCCAGTACGCGAGGTTGTGCCGAGAGCGCTGTCGTTCGTCGCGCGCCCAGTTCGACACCTCGTACCAGTCGAAACCCGCCGACGTCAGCAGCTCGTCGGCGAGCTCGTACATGTCCGCCTGCAGATCGTCGTCGGGGGTCGCCAGCTCACCGCGGCGGATCTGGCGCGCGAGCTTCGTCCCCTCCTCGACAATCAGGGCGTAGGCCGAGAGATGGTCGGGTTCCAGCGAGATCGCCGCCTCGAGCGACCGGCGCCAATCGTCCAGCGACTCCCCCGGCGCGCCGTAGATCAGATCCACGCTCACATCCAGCCCTTCGGCGCGCGCCGCCGTCACGGCAGCGCGGACGCTTTCGGGCCGGTGCGTGCGGTCGAGGGTGGCCAGCACGTGCGGCACGGCGGACTGCATCCCGATCGACATGCGAGTGACACCGGATGCCGCCAGCTCCGCCGTCACGGCTGCCGAGACGGTGTCGGGATTCGCCTCGACGGTGATCTCGGCATCGTCCGCGAGGCCGAATGCCTCGCGGACGCCGTCAAGCATGCGGGCGAGGTCGCCCGCCGGGAGCAGCGTCGGCGTTCCGCCACCGAAGAAGACCGTTCCTGCCGGACGGCGGCCGCCCACCCGGTCGAGCATGGTCGCTGCGAGATCGATCTCGCGCAGCACCGTGTCGGCGTACTCGTCCTGACGGGCGCCGCGCAGTTCGGTCGCCGTGTAGGTGTTGAAGTCGCAGTAGCCGCAGCGCACACGGCAGAACGGCACGTGCAGGTAGACGCTGAACGGCCCGTGCGGATCGACGCGCAGCCCGGGAGGGAGCGGTCCGTCGGTCGGCACAGGCTCGCCGAGAGGAAGCGCGGAGCCCATGCGGCTCAGGCCGGCGTGGAGTACAGCGGCGAGATCGCCCGCAGATAGCGGGTGAACAGCTCACGGCGGCGGCGGCGTGTCAGCCCGGGAAGCATCCGGTACAGCATCGCGCGGGGCGCGTCGAAGGCACGAACCGTGAACCACACCTCGTCGTTGTCGTGCCAGTCCAGCATGAAGGACTCCTCGCCGCTCACGACCGAATCGCTCACGGTCCCCAGCGCGAATCCCACGCGGCGCGGCTCCTCCACCGCGAAGATGACTCGCAGCTCGGCGTCCGCGCGCAGGCCCCTCACACGGCCCTCGACGCGGATCGTCGTGCCGGCGCCGACATACGGCGTGCCGTCGCTGTCGTAGCGCACGTCGGTCTCGGACCTCGCCGGAGCGATCGGATTGCCCTCCGCGTCGAAGCTCACGCCCGAGTACATCGGCCCCGACGCCGGGCGCACGTCCTTCAGCTCGAGGCCGGCTCCGCGCTGCGCGGTCCACGAGAGCAGCGCGTCGCTCGCGGCCTGGAATCGAGCCTCGCCGCTGCCGATGCGCCACGACTGCTCCGCCGGGATGCTGCGCTCCGGCGGATACTGCATGAGATCCGGCGCCTGCGTCGCCCCGACGGCGGCGTAGTCGACGGTGTCGTCCCGGAATGTCCCTCGACGCATCTCACCAGCCTACTTCGAGGCCTTCCCCTCGACGTCTCCCGACAGCGCGGCGATGAACGCCTCCTGGGGAACCTCCACGCGACCGACCATCTTCATGCGCTTCTTGCCCTCCTTCTGCTTCTCGAGGAGCTTCCGCTTGCGGCTGATGTCGCCGCCGTAGCACTTGGCGAGCACGTCCTTGCGCATCGCACGGATGTTCTCGCGTGCGATGATCCGCGCGCCGATCGCCGCCTGGATCGGGACTTCGAACTGCTGGCGCGGGATGAGCTTGCGCAGCCGCTCGGTCATCATCGTGCCGTAGGCGTACGCCTTCTCGCGGTGCACGATCGAGCTGAACGCGTCGACCTTGTCGCCCTGCAACAGGATGTCGACCTTGACGAGATCGGCTTCCTGACTCCCGGCCGGCTCATAGTCGAGGCTCGCGTATCCCTGCGTGCGGGATTTCAGCTGATCGAAGAAGTCGAACACGATCTCGCCGAGGGGCATGCTGTAGCGCAGCTCCACGCGTTCTTCGCTGAAGTACTCCATTCCGAGAAGGCTGCCCCGGCGGGACTGGCACAGCTCCATGACGGTGCCGACGTAGTCCTTCGGCGTGAGGATCGCCGCCTTCACGACCGGTTCGCTGACCGTCGCCACGCGCCCGTCGGGGTACTCGCTGGGGTTGGTGACGGTCACCGTCTCGCCGGTGTCGGTCGTCACCTCGTAGATGACGCTCGGCGCCGTCGTGATGAGGTCGAGATCGAACTCGCGCGCGAGTCGCTCGGTGATGATCTCTAGGTGCAGCAGGCCCAGGAATCCGCAACGGAAGCCGAAGCCGAGGGCGACCGAGGTCTCGGGCTCGTATTGCAACGAGGCGTCCGAGAGCTTCAGTTTGTCGAGCGCTTCGCGCAGCTCGGCGTAGTCACTGCCGTCGATCGGGTAGATGCCCGAGAAGACCATGGGCTTCGGGTCGGTGTAGCCGGGCAGCGCGTCCTTCGCCGGCTTGCGATGCGTCGTGATCGTGTCGCCGACCTTGGATTGGCGCACATCCTTCACACCCGTGATGAGGTACCCGACCTCGCCGACGCCGAGACCCCTGGTCGGGGTGGGCTCGGGATTCGAGACACCGATCTCGAGCAGTTCGTGCGTCGCGGTCGTCGACATCATCTGGATGCGCTCGCGCGGCGAGAGTGTGCCGTCGACCATCCGGACGTAGGTCACCACTCCGCGGTACGAGTCGTACACCGAATCGAAGATCATCGCCCGGGCCGGGGCATCCGGATCGCCCTTGGGAGCAGGGATCTCGCGCACCAGACGGTCCAGGAGCTCCTCCACCCCCTGTCCGGTCTTCCCGCTCACACGGAGCACGTCGTCGGGGTCGCCGCCGATCAGGCCCGCGAGCTCCCTCGCGAACCGGTCGGGGTCGGCCGCCGGCAGATCGATCTTGTTGAGCACGGGAATGATGTGCAGGTCGTTCTCGAGCGCGAGGTACAGGTTCGCCAGCGTCTGCGCCTCGATCCCCTGCGCTGCATCGACGAGCAGGATCGCGCCCTCGCACGCCGCGAGCGAGCGACTCACCTCATAGGTGAAGTCGACGTGCCCGGGCGTGTCGATCATGTTGAGCGCGAACGTCGAGCCTTCGGACTGCCAGGGCATCCGCACAGCCTGCGACTTGATCGTGATGCCGCGCTCGCGCTCGATGTCCATGCGGTCCAGGTACTGGGCGCGCATGTCGCGGTCCGAGACCACGCCGGTGATCTGCAGCATGCGGTCGGCCAGCGTGGACTTGCCGTGGTCGATGTGGGCGATGATGCAGAAGTTGCGGATCAGCTCAGGAGGGGTCGCGGACGGCTCGAGAGGCTTCAGGGCGCGCGGTGACATGTCCAGACGATTGTACGGGGCCCGCCCGCACCCCTGACCGCGTTGCCGGGTCAGCGGCATGCCGACCCGGTGGGCACGGGGAGCCCGGCTACCCTGAGACGGTGGTCGTTCAGGTCGTGCTCGTACACGGCATCCGGACATCTGCCACGATGTGGCGCTCGCAGGTGGCACACCTCGAGGGACGCGGGATCCCTGTGCACGCGATCGATCTGCCGGGGCATGGCGCTCGGATGGCGGAGACGTTCACGCTGGAGGGAGCCTTCGCGACCATCGATGACGCGGTGACGGATGCCGCGGCCCGTGGCCCTGTGCTCCTCGCCGGGCATTCGATGGGAGGCCTGCTGAGCGTCGAATACGTGGGTCGTGAGGTTCCTCCCCCGGTGGCGGGCTTCATCGCGGCATCGTGCACGGCGATCCCTCGCGGACTCGGGCTGAGGACCTACCGAGTGCTCGCGCGCGGCTTCGATGCACTGCCCGATCGCGGGATGTGGCTCACGAACCGAATGCTGGAGCGCACCCTTCCCCCCGAGACGCGCGAGGACTTCGGCGCGGGCGGATACGCCTTCGACACACAAGACGCGGCCCTGCGGAGCCTTTCGGTCCTGGACCTGCTCGCGGCGCTGCGCAGGATCGACGTGCCGCTGTGGTTCATCAACGGCCAGTACGACCAGCTGCGGCTCAACGAGAGGCTGTTCGTCGGTGTGGCGCAGCACGCCGAGCTCATCGTCGTGCCGCGGACGAGTCATCTCGTGAGCGCGATGCGTCCATCCGTGTTCAACGCACTCCTGGACGTGGCGATCGCGACGATCGAGCAGAACACGCGCTCCGGGCGGGCGCGGGCACGGAGCCAGCCGGAGACCTGATAGAATCCTTGTTTGGCTTGCGTGTGGGTTTTCCCTCACGATCGCCGCCAGGCGCCCTCTCTCGCCGAACGGCATCTCCATCCGATCACTCCGAACGAAAGAACGTCGACACGTGGCGAACATCAAGTCGCAGATCAAGCGCAACAAGACCAACGAGAAGGCGCGCGAGCGCAACAAGGCCGTCAAGAGCGAGCTGAAGACGCACGTGCGCCGCACGCGCGAGGCCGTCGCCTCGGGCGACAAGGCCGCAGCCGAGAAGGCACTGGCCACGGCGGCGAAGAAGCTCGACAAGGCCGTCAGCAAGGGCGTCATCCACAAGAACCAGGCGGCGAACCGCAAGTCGGCGATCGCCAAGCAGGTCTCGGCGCTCTGACATTCGTCGAAAAGGCCCGTTCCCTCCGGGGAACGGGCCTTTCGGCGTGTCAGGAAGCGTGCGTCGCGATGACCGTCGTCCGTGATCAGGCGCCGTAGGGCGCACGCGTCGCGATCACGGTGACCATGCGCTCGAGTGCGAAGACCGCGTCTCGCGAGCCGCCCTTGACCTCGGCATCCGCTCTCGCCGTCGCCTGGATCGCCATGCCCAGGCTCGACTCGTTCCAGCCGGCCAGATCGCGCCGCGCGCGATCCACCTGCCAGTCCTTCATGCCCAGCCGCGCTGCCAGCGCCGCGGACGGCTCGCGGTTGCCGGCGACGCGCGCCATCGTCCGCAGCTTCATCGCGAAGGCGGCCACCAGCGGCACCGGGTCGGCACCGGAAGCCAGAGCGTGCCGGAGCGCGATGAGCGCGTCGCCGTATCGGCCAGCGATCGCAGTGTCGGCCACGGTGAAGGATGAGATCTCGACGCGTCCGCCGTAATACCGCTCGACGACCTGCTCGGTCACTTCCCCGGGCACATCGGCGATCAGCTGCTGGCACGCGGCCGCGAGTTCGGTGAGGTCGTCGGCGAATGCCGAAACGAGGGCGCGCAGAGCGACCGGCGCGATGCGCTTCTTCGCCGTCTGGAACTCCCCCGCCGCGAAGTCGAAGCGGTCGGAATCGCGCTTGATCGCCGGGCACGCGATCTCGACGCCGCCGCCCTCTCCCGCGCGGATGGCGTCGAGGAGCTTCTTTCCCCGCACGCTCGCGCCCGTATGGCGCAGCACCACGGTCGCGCCGTCCTGCGGCCCGGCAAGATAGGACACCGCCTCGGCGAGGAAGGCATCCGAGCACTTCTCGACGCCCGTCACTCTGACCAGTCGGGGCTCTCCGAACAACGACGGGGACGTGACGGCCAGGAGGGTGCCCGCGGCGTAGTCGTCGGCACGCAGATCCGACACCTCGAGCGTGGGGTCTTCGGCCCGCAGGTAGTCCCGGACGCCCGCGATCGCGCGCTCCGCGCAGACATCCTCGGGTCCTGACACCAGCACGATCGGCGCCGGCTGGGGCGCACGCCACGACAGCTGCGGGATGGCGCTGCGGGCGGTCTTCGCAGACGCGCGGCGGGGGGCGGGAGGCATTGCTCCAGCCTACCCAGCGGCTCCGACGCCGCCGCCTCGTTCGCGCCACACCGAGAGTCGCTCTCCGTCCGGCCAGATCGCGACCATGCCGTCGCGGTCGGTACGCGCCACCACGGCGCCCATCTGTGTGAGCAGGTCGAGGATCTCGACGCGCGGGTGGCCGTAGTCGTTGCCGAGGCCGACGGTGACGACGGCGACGCCGGGATCGGCGGCCGCATAGAGCGCGGCATCCTGGTCCGCACTGCCGTGGTGAGCGACTTTGACCACCGCGTACGGCGGATCGAGCGAGCCCGCTGCCTCGATGGCACGCTGCGGCGAGGCCGACAGGTCCCCCAGCAGCAGCGTGGGTGGGATTCCCCCGCCGCGGACGTCCAGCACGATGCTGGCGTCGTTGCCTGCGGGGAACGCGTGGCTGTCGGGAAGCGGCCACAGCGCGCGCCACCTCGCTTCTCCGAGGGAGCCGGTCATGCCCGCGGATGCCTCGACGAGGTGTGCTCCGGCGGCCGCGAGCACCGAGAGCACGGCGGGTGCCCGCTCGTCGTGCGGGCCGTGCAGCACCGTGTCGACACGTCCGGCCACGGCGGACACTCCACCGGCGTGATCGAGGTCGTAGTGCGTCATCACGAGCAGATCGATCCGTTCGATGCCCGTGCGCGACAGGCAGGCGGTGAGAGCTGCGGGATCCGGCCCGGTATCCACCAGCGCCACGGCACCCGCCGAACGCATCAGCACGGCATCGCCCTGTCCGATGTCGCATGCGATCACCGCCCACTCGGCAGGCAAGGTCCAGCGCCCGGCGACGGAGCTCAGTGCTCCATTGCCCAGGACTACCCCCGCAACACCCGCCACCACGACTGCAGAGATCACCCGGAGCCCCCGCACGGGCGCGCCCGACCCGGGCACGATGACCATCGCGGCGATCGCAGCGCTCACCGCCGCGAGGACGAGAGCCCCGGGCCACCCCTCGATCCACGGGAGCAGATCGCCGGGCAGCTGCGAAACCGTGCCGGCTACCGCGGCGATCCACGACGCCGGCAGCCACGCGAGCGCGGAAAGGCCAGCCTGCACCCACGGCACCGGCGCGGCCAGACAGGCCGCGAGTCCCAGCACCGTCGTCACGGGCGCCATCGGTCCGGCGAGGAGATTGGCGGCCACGCCGTACAGCGACACGTGGGGCGCGATCAGCACGAGCAGCGGCCCGCACGCCAGCTGCGCCGCCAGCGGCACGGAGATCGCGAGGGCGAGCGGGCGTGGCACGACGCGGGCGAGGCCGGCGGCGAGAGGCCGCGCCCACACGAGGAGCGAGGCCGTCGCAGCAGTCGACAGCGCGAAGCCGAGTGACGCGGCCAGCCACGGATCGGCGACCAGCGCGCCCGTCACCGCCAGCGAGAGCACGGTCATCCCCATTCCGGTGCGGCCGAGCAGGACGCCCAGCATCGCGATGGCAGCCATGCCGGCGGCTCGCACGACGCTGGGCTCCGGTGTCACGAGCAGCACGAAGCCGCCGAGCACGACGACGCCGATGCCGCACCGCAGCCCTCGTGATGCCCCGCATGCCGCCGCGGCAGCGAACGCGATCCCGACGACCAGAGCACAGTTCGCCCCCGACACCGCCGTCAAATGCGACAGCGACGATTCCTTCATCGACGCGTCGAGCGCCGGCGTCACGGCGGACGTGTCGCCGACCGCCAGCCCCGGCACCAGTCCGGCGCCCGCACCGGGCAGCCCGACGACCGACCGGACGAGGCCCTGACGCAGGTGCGCGGTGACACCCGCGACGCCGCCCGGCGGCCGCGCCACATCGACACCGCGTGCCGCCCACAGCACCGCCACTGCGCGCTCCCCCGGGCGTGCCGGCGATACCGTGCCGCGGACCACCACGCGGGAGCCGACATCGAGTGCGGCCAGGGCGCCGACCGCCCCGGGATCCACCCGCACGACGACCTCGGCTCGCGTCTCGCGTACCTGTGTGCCCGCCGTCCAGCGCAGCGCCGTCGCATCGAAGGCGAGGGCGCCGTCCGCGCGACGCTCGATCTTGCCCACGACATCGGCGACCACCTCGAAGGCTCGGCCGTCACTCATCGCGAACTCCGCGACCGCCTCACGCGCGGGCATTGCGAGCGCGACATGCGATGCGACGGCGGCCGACGCCGCGGCGGCGAGCACGGCAACGACAGCGGTTCGCTGCACGCCCGCGCGCCTGTCGCCGCGAGATGCCGGGCGGAGTGCGCGCACCCCGGCGACCGCCGTCGCGGCCAGCACGACAATCCACAGCGCGACGGCCATGCCGGCAGCCGCGGCGGGCAGCAGGATCGCGGCGCCCCCGGTGACCCACGCGGCCGCAGCGACCGCAACCAGGCGCAACGACGCCTTGCGGCGGGCGCTCACACGGTCACCAGGTCGCGGAGGGACTCCAGCATCTTGTCGCCGATGCCCGGGACCGCCAGCAGGTCCTCGATGCTCGTGAAGCCGCCGTTCTCTTCGCGCCAGGCGATGATCCGCTCAGCCAGGGCGGGGCCGATGCGCGGGAGAGTCTCGAGCTGCGTCGCGTCGGCCTCGTTCAGATCGATGAGACCGTCAGCGGATGCCGCCGGGCCGACGGCATCCGGAATCGTCTCACCGATCTCGGGCACGTGCAGTTGCTCACCGTCATCGACGGCCCGCGCGAGGTTGACCGCCGCGCGATCGGCGGTCGCGGCGAACCCACCGGCCGCCGCCACGGCGTCCACCACGCGCGCTTCCGGGGGCAGGACGTAGAGCCCGGGTGCCGCCACAGCACCCGAGACGTGGACGTAGAGCTCAGCGCTCGCCTCGATCGTCGCGTCCGCACCAGGCGTGGTGTCGAGCGCGATCTCGTCGACCGGCGCGGTCGCTCCCCGGACGATTCCGATCGCCACCGTGACCGCGAGAGCGGCGATCACGAGCACGACCAGCGCGCCGAACCCGAACCGCCGACGACCGCCGGATCCGGAGCTGTCGGCACCTGTCACGCACCCACGCTAGGCAGCCGAGACCGGCGTCCGATCGCGACCCGGATCATCTGTGCAGACGCCGCCGGAGCGCGCGCCTGGGGAGGAGGCTCAGTGCGTGCTGAAACTCACGACCTTGGGAGGCCTCACCACGGCTCGCGTGATCTCACGTCCGGCGAGCGACCGGGTCACTCGCTCGTCCGCGCGTGCGAGCTTCTCGAGCTCGGCCGCGTCGATGCGCGCCGGCACCGTCAGGGTCGCCCGCACCTTGCCGTCGATCTGGACCACTGCGGTGACGCTCTCTTCGACCAGCAGAGTCGGATCGGGATTGCGCCACGGGACCACGCCGACGAAGCCCTCGTAGCCCAGGATCTCCCACATCTCCTCCGCGGTGTGGGGCGCGAACAGGTCCAGGATCATCGCCGTGGCCTCGGCGGCCTCGCGTACCGCAGGGTCGGCCGGGCCGGCGCCGGTGTCGATCGCCTTTCGCGTCGCGTTGACCAGCTCCATGAGGCGGGCGACGACGACGTTGAACTTCGTCTGCTCGACCAGGCCCGGGGCATCCGCCAGGAGACGATGGGTGACGCGGCGCAGCGACGCATCGCCCTCCGCCCACACCACGTCGGGAGCGCTCGTGACGTCCTTCGCGACGCGCCAGGCACGCGCGAGGAACTTCTGGGCCCCGGTGGTCGAGACATCCTCCCAGTTGATGTCGTCCTCGACCGGTCCGGCGAAGACGATCGCCACGCGAGAGGCGTCGGCGCCCGGGTCGACCATGCTGGCGGCGAACTCGACGAGGTTGCCCTTGGATTTGGACATCTTGCTGCCGCCGAGGAGCACCATGCCCTGGTTGATGAGGCTCGAGAACGGCTCGGTGAAGTCGATCAGCCCCATGTCGAAGAGCACCTTGGTGATGAACCGCGCGTACAGCAGATGCAGGATCGCGTGCTCCACGCCGCCGATGTAGGAGTCGACGGGCGCCCACCGGTCGGCCTCGCGCGACGGGAACGCCTGCGTCGGGTCTTTCGGGGCGAGGAAGCGCAGGAAGTACCACGAGCTGTCGACGAACGTGTCCATCGTGTCGGGGTCGCGCAGCGCCGGCTCGCCCGTCTCGGGGTCGACGGTCTGCATCCAGTCGCTGGCGCCGCCCAGCGGCGACGTGCCCTTGGGGGCAAGGTCCAGCCCGCGTGCGTCCGGCAGCTGGAGCGGCAGCTGCTCCTCCGGGACGGGTACGATGCGGCCGTCCTGGGTGTGGATCATCGGAATGGGCGTGCCCCAGAAGCGCTGGCGCGAGATGAGCCAGTCGCGCAGCCGGTACGACTTCGCGGCCCGGCCGGTGCCCGCGGCGGTCAGTTCCTCGATGATGCGCGCGATCGCGTTCCGCTTGGACAAGCCGTCCAGTGAGCCGGAGTTGATCATCCGGCCGTCACCCGTCAGGGCGACACCGGTCCTGGCGGGGTCGAGATCCGACAGGGAGTCGCCGGCGCCGGGGTCGATCGGCACGCCTTCGTCGTCCAGCTCGATGACCGGGATCGCCCCCGTGATGGGCGCGGTCGTATCGACGACGACCTTGACCGGCAGGTCGAACGCACGTGCGAAGTCGAGGTCGCGCTGGTCGTGCGCGGGAACGGCCATGACGGCGCCGTGGCCATAGTCGGCCAGGACGTAGTCCGCCGCCCAGATGGGCAGTCGCTCGCCATTGATCGGGTTGATCGCGTAGCGGTCGAGGAAGACGCCGGTCTTCGGCCGGTCCGTGCTCTGGCGCTCGATGTCGGTCTCGCGCTGGACCCGCTCGAGATAGTCCTGAAAGCGCATCCGCACTTCGGCGGACGACCCGGCTGCGAGCTCTGCGGCGAGGTCGCTGTCGGGTGCGACGACCATGAACGTCGCACCGTGCAGCGTGTCGGGCCGTGTGGAGAAGACCGTGACCTTCTCGCCCCGACCCTCGATCTCGAAGTCGATGTCGGCTCCGACCGAGCGGCCGATCCAGTTCCGCTGCATGCGGATGACCTTCTGCGGCCAGAAGCCCTCGAGCTGGTTGAGGTCATCGAGCAGCCGGTCGGCGTAGTCGGTGATCTTGAAGTACCACTGCGTGAGCTTCTTCTTGACCACTTCGGCGCCGCAGCGCTCGCAGTGGCCGTCGATGACCTGCTCGTTGGCCAGCACCGTCTGGTCGTTGGGGCACCAGTTGACCGGGCTCTCCTTGCGGTAGGCGAGGCCGCGTTCGAACAGACGCTGGAACAGCCACTGGTTCCAGCGGTAGTACTCGGGGTCGCTGGTGTGGAGGATCCGGCTCCAGTCGTACGACGAGCCGTACTGGTGGAAGCTCTTCTTGTGCTGCTCGATGTTGGCGTAAGTCCACTCGCGCGGGTCGGCGCCGCGCTGGATCGCTGCGTTCTCAGCGGGAAGCCCGAACGAGTCCCACCCGATGGGATTCAGCACGTTGTAGCCCCGATGGCGCCAGAAACGCGCCACGACATCGACGTAGGCATAGCTCTCGGCGTGTCCCATGTGCAGGTCGCCCGACGGATACGGGAACATGCCGAGCACGTACTTGCGCGGTCGCGTGTCGTCCTGGCCGCCGGCGCGGAACGGGTCCGCCTCGGCCCACCGAGCCTGCCACTTCTCCTGGATCGCGAAGGCCTCGTAGCCGCCCTCCGTGGGCGCGCTGCCGTCGGAGGGCACAGAAGTGTCGGGGGTATGACTCACGGGGGAAGAACCAATCGTGGGATGCCGGGGGGCGCGCACAGCGCAACCTCCAGGTTAGCGGAACGGCGCGCTCACCAGCCGGAGGGCAGTTCGGCGCCGAGAGCGGCCAGCGGTCCACGCGCCTTGATGCCCACTTCGGCGACCTCGGCCGAGGCATCCGATCTCCACGTGATGCCTCCGCCGGCTCCGACATACGCGCGGTCGGGCTCCACCACGATCGACCGGATCACCATCGCGAGGTCGAGCGCTCCGTCGTCGCCGATCCAGCCGAAGCACCCGGCGAACAGGCCGCGCGGACCGCGCTCGAGCCGGTGCAGGATCGACATGGCCGAGAGCTTCGGGGCGCCGGTCATGCTGCCGGCGGGGAACGCCGCGACGAGCAGGTCGTCCAGGGTCGTGCCGGGTACGAGCCGGCCCGACACGGTGCTCACCAGCTGGTGCACCGCGGCATACGACTCGACCTGCAGCAGACCGTCGACGCCGACCGAGCCCGCCTCGCACACCTGTGACAGGTCGTTGCGCATGAGGTCGACGATCATGATGTTCTCGGCGCGCTCCTTCTCGCTCGCCGTGAGCTCGGCGACCAGAGCCGCGTCCGCCGCCGGATCCGCGCCCCGCGGGCGCGTCCCCTTGATCGGACGGGTGCGCACGATGCCGGAGGCGCCGTCCGCGCCCACCTCGAGGAACCGCTCGGGGCTCGCGCTGAGCAGCGCGATCTCGCCGGAGCGGATGAAGCCGCCGTGGTGCGCCGGCGTCGCCGCGCGCAACCGTGCGTACGCCTCGATGGGGTCCACGGATGCCTCCACTGCGAACCGCGTCGTGAGGCACAGCTGGTACGCGTCGCCCTCGCGAATGGACTCGCGGCATTGCTCGATCAGCTGCGCGTACTCATCGGGCCGATGGCGCGCCGACGCGTGCCGCCGTGGCGGCACGGCGACTTCCGGCGCCGACGACGAATCGAGTGACGCGACTTCGGCGGCCAGGCGTGGCGCGGCAGCCGCCGATGCGAACGCCCACACCCGGCGTCGGGCGTGGTCGAACCCGAGCATCGCCTCGGTTCGCAGCCACAGCTCGTGGGGAACCGGGCCGGCATCGCGGGATGCCGGGGCACCGGCTCGCGCGGCGGCCTCGTCGTAACCGATCCAGCCCACCCAGCCGCCAGGGAATCGCCCGGACCCGGCGACCCCATCCGGCCCGCCGCACACGGTCTTCCGTACCGCGGCAGGATCGTCCGGCGACCCCGATCCGATCCAGCTCCAGCCGTCCTGGGCATCGGGCCCGGCATCCAGCCAGAACACGTGCTCCTCGGCCGAGAAACGGCCCGCGAAGGCGGCCGCCGGATCCACCCACCGCTCGACGGCGAGGGCGACGAGGGGCTCCGACATGTTCTCAGGCTAAAGGGCGCCGCGCCCTCTAGGCTCATGGCGTGAACGAGTTCCTCACGTGGCTGCTCGATGCCGTCCAAAGCGTCGACCCCGTGATCAGGACTTTGCTCGCAGGTCTCGCGATGATGCTCGAGACCAGTGTCCTCGTCGGTCTCGTGGTTCCCGGAGACACCATCGTGATCGTCGCGGCGACGGCCGTGGCCTCTCCCCTGGAAGGCGTCCTGCTCGGGATCGCCGTGGTGGCCGGCGCACTGCTCGGCGAGAGCATCGGCTTCTGGCTCGGCCGCTTCCTGGGACCGCGGATCCAGCACTCCCGCCTGGGACGGCGGATCGGCGAGCAGAACTGGGAGCGCTCGGAGCGCTATCTGCGCCGCAGGGGCGGACCGGCGATCTTCCTCTCACGGTTCCTGCCCGTCCTGCATTCGCTCGTGCCGCTGACCGTGGGGATGAGCGGCTATCCGTACCGCCGCTTCCTCGCCTGGACCGTCCCGGCGTGCGTCGTGTGGGCAACGCTGTACATCTTGGTCGCATCGCTTGCCGCAGGCACGTATCGGGAACTCGCCGACCGGCTGCACTACGCCGGCTACATCTTCGTCGCGATCATCGTGGTCTTCCTCGTCCTGGTCTTCGTCAGCAAGAAGGTCATCGAGCGCGCCGAGCGAAAGCACCTGGACCACGACGGGGGTGACGAGCCGCAGGGCGGAGCGCGGCTGACGGACGTGGAAGACTGAGGGGATGCCCGAGAACACTGCCGCGCCCACCCGCGCGAAGGTGCTGTGGCTTGCACGCCTCGAGTACCGGTTCCATGCGTGGCGTGAGCGCCGGGCGCGTCGCCGCGGTCAGAAGCCGACGGTGACTCCGTTCCCGTGCTACGCCGGGCCGGACTGGGTGCGGGTCCTTGGGCGCGTCATGATCGTGCCGCCCGTCAAGCAGACCGAGTCCGGTGAGTTCGCGAGTGTGCGCGGCTGGCGCAGCTTCGTCGCCGTCCCGATCGGCTACGCACAGGTGACCGTGACCATCGCAGGGACTGAGCACGTCGTCGTGGCCGACCGGGGCGGGGTCATCGACACGCGCCTGCCCGCTCGCCTCGAGCCGGGCTGGCAGACGTTCGCGGTGTCCGTCGAGGGCGGCGAGCCGGTCGAGACCCGCGCGTTCGTCGTCGGTCCCGACATCCGGTTCGGGGTGGTGTCAGACGTGGACGACACGGTCATGGTGACCGCGCTGCCACGACCGCTCCTCGCCGCGTGGAACTCGTTCGTCGTCGATGAGCATGCGCGCCAGCCCGTGCCCGGCATGGCGGTCCTGATGGAGCGCGTCGTGCGTGACCATCCAGGATCACCGCTGATCTACCTGTCGACCGGCGCATGGAACATCGCCCCCACCCTGATGCGGTTCCTGAGGCGGCACGTGTTTCCGCCGGGTGCACTGCTGCTCACGGACTGGGGACCGACACACGACCGCTGGTTCCGCAGCGGCAAGGACCACAAGCTGTCCAATCTGCGTCGCCTCGCGCAGGAGTTCCCGAACGTCCGGTGGCTCCTGATCGGCGACGACGGTCAGCACGACGACGACATCTACACGACCTTCACGGACGAGAATCCGAACAACGTCGTCGCGGTCGCCATACGCCGGCTCTCCCCCGCCGAGGCGGTCCTCGCCGGCGGTCGCACGGCGGTCAACGACCATGCAGCCGCGGAAGTGCCGTGGGTGAGCGACAACGACGGTGCCGGACTCCTCGAGAGGCTCGAAGAGGCCGGCGTCGTGAGCGCCGAGCCACCCCGCTGACGTCGGAGGCGCGGCGTAGGCTGGCGGCATGTGCGGACGCTTCGTGGTGGCCAATGCCGGCTCGGAACTGGTCGGTGTGCTCCGGGTGGATGTCGAAGCCGATGATCTTCCCGCGCCCTCCTACAACATCGCGCCGACCGATCGTGCGGCGATCGTGATCGACTCGGCCAAGACCGAACCCCCGACGAGGCGACTGGAGGCGGCGCGCTGGGGCCTCGTTCCTGCGTGGGCGAAGGACCCGAAGATCGGCGCGCGCGCGTTCAACGCCCGCGCCGAGGAGCTCGAAGACAAGCCGATGTTCCGCACCGCCCTCGAGAAGCGGCGCGCGGTCGTGCCCGCGTCTGGGTACTACGAATGGAAGACCGTCGACGGCGTCAAGACACCCCACTACATCCACCCCGCCGAGGGGCAGCCCCTGTTCCTCGCGGGGTTGTACGAGTGGTGGCGCGACAAGACGAAGGCCGACGACGACCCTGAGCGCTGGCTGCTGAGCTTCACGATCCTCACGCGGGACTCGATCGGCAACCTCGGCTCGATCCACGACCGGATGCCCCTGTTCCTCGACCCCGACCACGCCGACGCGTGGCTGGACCCCACGACCGACAACGTGAGGGACGTCCTCGACGCCGCGATCGACGCCGCTCCGGCGCTGGCTGACACGCTGGAAGACCACGCGGTCTCCAAAGCGGTCGGCAATGTCCGCAACAACTCCCCCGAGCTCATCGAGCCCGTCGAGGACTGAGTCGCCGCTCGAACGCCGCGCGTATCCTCGAACGGTGACGATCGCCGCTTCCGTTGTCGTGCCCGTGCTCGGTGCCGCCGAGTGGCGAGCCCGCGAGCGTGCGCACGAGCGTCGGGCCGATGCCCTCACGGCCGCTCACCGGGAGCGAGCCGGGCGCGGCGAGTCCCACCCGGTCGAGGACTTCCTCTTCACGTACTACTCGTACAAGCCGTCCGTGCTGCGCCGCTGGCACCCCGGCGAGGGCACGGAACTGACGGATGCCGCCGGCACACCCCGTGCCCTGTGGAAGTGGTACCGGCCGGGACTGACCACGGGCTCTGTGGCCGTCGACGGCGACGCATTCCGCGCCGCACGAGGTCACCTGATCGCGAACATCGCGACGATATTGCAGGCGACAGCCGATCGTGCACCGGGCTTCGGCTGCTTCGGTCTGCACGAATGGGCCATGGTCTACCGGCGGCGCGAGCACCGGCATCCGATTCCCCTTCGTCTCGGGGCGGCCGCCACGGATGCCGTCGTAGAGGCGCACGAGCTGCGGTGCACCCACTTCGACGCCTTCCGGTTCTTCACCCCCGAGGCTGTGCCCCGCAATCGCGAGGCGCTGGCGCGCGACCGCCGGCCCGAGACGGAACAATCCGGTTGCCTGCACGCCGGGATGGATCTCTACAAGTGGGCGGTGAAGCTCGGGCCCCTGGTGCCCGGTGAGGTTCTGTTGGACGCCTTCGCGCTGGCGCGAGAGATCCGCGAGCTCGATATGCGTGCCTCACCCTACGATCTGCGCAGCATCGGGTACGACCCGGTGCCCATCGAGACCCCGGAGGGCAAGGCTGAGTACGTGAGGGAGCAGCGCGGCTTCGCCGAGCGCGGACAGCGGATTCGTGACCGTCTGCTCACCATCATCGCGAGCTGACCCCGGTCAATCGGCGGGCGCGCATTCCGTGCACGGAGTGAGACCGCTCCCCTCGGCCGCGAGCGTCAGACGCAGGGCGGTCACGCGCTCCGCCGCCTGCTGCAGGCGCTCAGCAGGGAGAGCTCCCGACTCGACGGCCGCGACGATCCCGTCGACGGTGCGGCCCGCGGTGTCGGGGGTGGAGAAGACGACGTTGAGCACCAGGTCGTTTCCCGCTGTCAGAGCCGTGACGACGTTGGCAACGGGATCGGCGTACTGCGGCAGGCCCGACGCCTGCAGCATGCCGAGATCGTCGGTCACGATCACACCGTCGAAGCCGAGGTCGTCCCGCGCGATGCGGTGCCACTCCGGCGACAGACTCGCCGGAGCAGTGTCGACCGACGAGTACACCAGATGACCGAACATCAGCAGCGGAGCTCCCGCGTCCACGCCGGCAACGAAGGGCACGCCATCCGACGCCTGCCATTCCTCCCGCGGCATCGCGGTCGACGGAATCGTCGAGTGCGAGTCACCCGGAGCGGCGCCGTGACCGGGGAAGTGCTTCAGGGTCGAGAGCGCAGACGGCGACTCACCTTGGACGGCAGCCGTCACGCGCTCGGCCGCGGACTCGGGCGTGGTTCCCAGCGCCCGGCGATAGATGAACGATGAGGAATCGCCGGTCTCGTCGGCCACGATGCCGAAGTTGACGCCGATGCCGGCACGGCGCACGAGCGCGCCTCGCGCGGCGAAGGCGTCCTCCGCGGCGGCGGGTGGCGCATCTTTGAGCGTTCGCGCCGCCGGGAAATCGTCCCACGGCAGGCGCGAGACATCCCCGCCCTCCTGATCGATGGCGATCACGGGCGGGAAGGCCGGATCGACGGTGAGCGCCGCGGTGAGCGTCCGCAGGGCGGACTCGTCGGCGGGGATGTTCGCCCCCATGAGGATGAAGCCGCCGATGCCGCTCGACTGCATGTACGCCTGCAATGCCGCAGGGTCCGTGGTCGGGATGTGGCCCATCACGACGGCCGCTGCCCGTTGCCTCGTCGACATCGCCGCGACCGCTGCCTCTGCCGCGCGGGCGGCGTCGTCAGCGGACGCCGGCTCGACTCTCACTGCGGGATGGGAAAGGGCATCCGGTTCGTCCTGAGACGCGGCGACCGGTGGCGCGAACGCTGTCATTGCGATCGCCGCGGCGATCGCAATGACGGTGGCGCGCCGGGCGATCCTCACACACCCAGCGTAGATCGCGTCCGGGTGCCGCCACGTGCTCAGTGCCGCGCGACGATGGCGGCGGCATCCGTTCCCGCGGGAAGCACGCCGTACTGCCGACCGCGATCCTCTCCCAGGCGCGCGCGGATGAAGGTGTCGGCGTCGCGCGAGGGTGCGTGGCGGAGCATGAGCGAAGCCTGGAACGCGAGGGCGAGATCTTCAGTCAGCCGTCGCGCCTGGGACTGCGCATCGGACGCGTCTGCACCCGCGAGCCGCGACAGCAGCGCGAGAGTCCGGGCGGCATGGGCGTCGAGCACAGGCGAGAGGCCTTTGGTCGATGAGAGCTCGTCGGCGAAGGCATCCGCGGAGTCCGCGTCGCGGGTCAGCGCACGCAGCACGTCGAGTGCGATCACGTTGCCCGAGCCCTCCCAGATGGCCATCACAGGTTGTTCGCGGTATCGCCGGGCGAGGGGGAAGGACTCGGTGTAGCCGTTGCCACCGAGGCACTCGAGCGCCTCGTAAGCGTGATGCGGGCCCCGTTTGCACACCCAGTATTTCGACACCGGAGTCGCCAGCCTGCGCAGCGCGACGTCGCGGTCGGAGGCCTCGGCCTCGAACAGCTGCGCGAGGCGCAGCCCGGTCAGCATCGCCGCTTCGTACTCGAGAGCCAGATCCGCCAGCACCGCCGTCATGGCAGGCTGGTCGACCAGCAGCGCCCCGAACGCCTCCCGGCCGCGAGCATGCCACAGCGCTTCGGCGAGCGACTGGCGCATGCCGGCGGCCGTGCCCAGCACACAGTCCAGGCGCGTTCGCTGCACCATCTCGATGATGGTCCTCACGCCCCGGCCGGGCTCGCCGACCACCAGGCCCACGGTACCGTCGAACTCGACCTCCGCAGAGGCGTTGGCACGGTTGCCGAGCTTGTCTTTCAGGCGCTGGATCCGGAACACGTTGCGCATGCCGTGTGGCAGGGTACGGGGTACGAACAGGCACGACAGTCCTTCGTCGGTCGACCCGCGTCGCGTGTGTGCCAGCACGAGGAACCCGTCCGACATCGGCGCCGAGCAGAACCACTTGTGCCCGGTCAGCTGGTACGCGTGACCGCCCATCGAGGTGCCGAGCGTCGTCCCCGCGCGCACATCCGACCCGCCCTGTTTCTCGGTCATCGCCATGCCGATCAGGGCGCTGCGCTTGTCTTCGTTGGGAAGCAGCCGTGGCTCGTACTCCCGCGAGTACATCTTCGGCAGCCACTCGCCGGCGATCCACGGCGAGTCCTTGATCGAGGCGACGGCGGCGTGCGTCATCGAGACGGGGCAGGCGTGCCCCGGCTCGACCTGCGCGAACAGCATGAACATCGCGGCACGCGCGGTGTGCGCGCCCACTCGCGGCTCCGCCCACGCCGACGTGTGCGCACCCCCGGCCACCGCCTCTGAGATCACACGGTGGTAGGACGGGTCGTACTCCACCTCGTCCAGGCGGTATCCCCATCGATCATGCGAATAGGCGACCGGCGGGTGGACGTTGGCGAGGTGCGCATCGCGCTGGAACCGCGCCGAGCCGACGACGGCTCCCGCCTCGCCGAGCGCCGTCGTCGCCCACCCGGCACCGAAGGCGTCGACGGCCGCGACCAGCGGCGCGTTGAGCGCGAACTCATCGACGTCGACCCGCCACGGCGCCTGATTCTCGACGTAGTGCGTCGCCGCGCCGATGACGCGCTGACCGCGCGAGAACGCCGTCATCCCGGCTCCGTTTCGCGGGCCTCGCACGTCAGCGAGTCGAAAAGGATGAAGCGACGGGAATGCGCGCATCGCGGCTGAGAACTCACGCTCTCACCGTAGCGCTGACGGCGCCGCGGGATCACCGCGACGTGCACCGGGTCGGACCGCCCATGCCGGTCAGCCCGTCGGGGCGAGCTCGACGCGCAGCAGCAGGTCGTCCTCAGGTCGCGGGCTGCCGCGCCCGTCGGTGTTGTTCGTCAAGATCCACAACGATCCGTCCGGCGCGATGACCGCGTCCCGCAGCCGCCCTTGCTGGCCCTCCAGCGCCGCGACAGGGGCGGACGCGGCCTCGCCCCCTGCGGTGTCGACCGCCCACAGCCGCTCGCCCCGCAGTCCTGCGATGAACACGGTGCCACCGCGAGCCGCGATGCCGCTCGGGCTCGCCTCACTGGTCGTCCATACGGCGACGGGGTCGATGAACTCCGCTCGTCCGCCCTCACCCTCGACGAGCGGCCAGCCGTAGTTGCCGCCCGCCTCGATGCGGTTCAGCTCGTCCCAGGTGTTCTGGCCGAACTCGCTCGCCCACAGCGTCCCATCGCCCGTCCATGCGAGGCCTTGAACATTGCGATGGCCGATCGAGAAGACCGCGTTGCCCCAGGGATTGCCCGGCACCGGATCCCCGTCGCCGGTCACGCGGAGGATCTTGCCGCCGAGCGCGTCGGGATCCTGCGCCGCATCCCGAATCTGGGCGTCTCCGGTCGCGATGTACAGGTGCCCGTCGGGACCGAACGCGATCCTGCCACCGTTGTGGGTGGTGGCACGCGGGATGCCGGTGAGGATCTCCTCCGGCTCGCCGAGCGTCAGCGACCCGGGCTCGCCGGCGAGCGGCATCCGGATCACCCGATTGTCGTCCTGCGCCCCGAAGTATGCGTAGAGCAGCGCCTCTCCGTCACGCTCGGTCAGGGCCAGGCCGTGCAGTCCGGACTCCCCGCCTGAAACGACGCCGGCGACGGCGCCGACCTCTCGCAGGGCGCCGTCCGCCTGCAGTTCGAGGATCATCCCGTCGTCACGCTGCGAGATCAGCGCGCCGCCGGCCGGGAGCGGCACGACCGACCAGGGCGCGGTGAGCCCGGAGGCCAGCGTCGAGACCTCCTCGGTGGCCCGCCACCATGGGGTCCCGCTCGTGGCGGTCGGCGTCGCCGAGTCGGTCGCGGCCTCTGAAGGCGGCACGGGTGGCGGCGTTGCAGCGGAGCATCCGGATGCTGCAGCCAGCGCCACGCCGAGGGCGAAGGCCAGCGCAGCCCGGCCGCGACGATTCGTCCCACGGTGACGGGTCACTGCGCGGAGGCAGCCGCTTCGAGAGCCGCGATGTCGATCCGGCGCATGCCCAGCATCGCCTGAACCGCGCGGTGGGCGATGTCGGGGTCGGGATGACGGATCAGCTCGACGAGACGGTCCGGGATGATCTGCCATGACAGTCCCCATCGATCCTTGAGCCAGCCGCACGGCTGCTCCTCGCCTCCGTCGGCGGTGAGAGCATCCCAGTAGCGGTCGACCTCGGCCTGATCTGCGCACGACACGTAAAGCGAGATCGCCTCCGTGAAGGGAAACTGCGGTCCGGCATCCATCGCGTGGTAGTCCCGCCCGGCGAGCCGGAAGTGGACGTGCGTGACCTTGCCGCCGAGTCCGGGGACTTCGTCCGGGTATCGGCCGATCGACACGATCTCAGAATCCGGGATGAGGCCGGTGTAGAACGTGACGGCCGCTTCGGCGGCGTCGTCGAACCACAGGAACGGGATGACGGAGGTCATGGATTCACCCTGTCTCACGGCATCCGTCCACGCAATGGCCGCGTCGGCCGGCCCTGCGGAAAAGACGGCCCGGTGGCCGCATGGAGATCCCCTTCGGCGTCCGAGGCCGAACTCCGACGCAGAGCGTGGCTCACCGGCGCAGAGGCGTGCGGTCAGCGCCTCACCCGATAGCGCAGGTGAAGTACCCGATTGCCCTGAACGACTACGTCTGGGTTCTCGAGCAGGTGCTGCGAGTCGACCGAGCCGAAGTAGCGCTTGCCGGACCCGAGCACGACGGGTGCGACGTCCATCCGCACCTCGTCGACCAGACCTGCAGCGAGCACCTGGCCGCCGACGTCGCCGGCAGTGACCTCGACCGTGCGGTCACCCGCGAGTTCTTGCGCCTTGGACACCGCCGCCTCGATGCCGTGGACGAAGTGGAAGGGGGCACTTGGGTCCCAGCCATCGGGCACCGGTCGGTGTGTCACGACAACCACATGGTCGATCCCACTCGGAGGCTTCCCGTCCCAGCCGTCCGTGATGTCGAAGCTGTGGCGGCCGGCGATCGTCACCCCGATCTCGTCCCAGTACGGCCGGATGTGGTCATAGGACGCTTGCGAAACGTTCAGTACACCGCTGTCGTCCAATGGCACGTCACCGCCGACCAGCCATTCGAACAGTGGGCCAGGATCGTCGTTCTCCGCCGCAATGAAGCCGTCCACCGAGACCGACGCATTCATGACTACTTTCCCCATGGGATCCTCCTCTGTTCGGATTCCCAAGTCTCGTGTGTCCTGAGTGGGCGCTCTTGTAAGAAATCAATCGGCCGGCAGCGGCCAGCCATCCAGCGCGTGGCCGGGATGCTCGCGGAGGAAGCGCTGCCGGACTTCGACATACCGGGTCGGGGTGAGCCCGGTGTACTCCCGGAACTCGCGGACGAAGTGGGCCTGATCGAAGTAGCCCGCGCGGGCGGCGACGTCGCCCCAGTCGACCGGCGCAGCGACGTCTAACGCCAAGACGGTGGAGGTGAATCGGTAGCTGCGTGCCAGCCGCTTCGGCGTGACGCCGATGACCTCCTTGAACCGCTTCGCCAAGTAGGTGCTGCTGGCGCGGGCTGCCATGCCGAGTTCGCTGATCGGCACCGCTCCGCCGGTCGCCGCGATGGCGCTGCTCATGTGGCGGACGATGTCGAGACCGTCGATCGCGCGCAGCCGTCGCAGCAGTTCCTCCTCGAGCACGGTCAGCATTTCGTGCGGAGCGTCGGCCGAAGTCAGCCGGTGGCGCAACCCGGCGGCAGCGGGCTGGCCCCAGATCTGCTCCACCGTCGCCGGTCGGTCGCACAACTCGGCCGCGGACATCGGAAGAATCGGTGCCAGCCCCCACGGCTTGAAGTGCACGCCCACGGACCGCGTGGGGGTGGGGTAGCCGAACTCCCACGCCCGGGTGGCGTCGTGACCACGCAGCCGTCGGTGTACTCCAGGGCCTCTACGTCGCTGCCGGCGCGGATGAGAAACGGCGCCCCGAGGTTGACGATGAGCAAAGGCGCGGGGGCCGCCGGCAGCAGGAGCCGGGAGTACGGCGGGGTGCCCTCCAAGTAGTAGAGGTCGTCGATCAGCCCGTCGAGCGGCGGACCGGGCACCCTGGACACATACTCCATGCTGACATCATCGCCGACGGCCCAGCTGCATGCGCAGTCGAGCAGGTCGCGTCGCTGCCAACGGCTCGGTCGAGGACCGGCTGGCGAACACCCTGCGGGAAGATCCGGTGGTTTACCGGGAGTTTTGGTGGACCTGAGGGGACTCGAACCCCTGACCCCCTGCATGCCATGCAGGTGCGCTACCAGCTGCGCCACAGGCCCGGATGGTCTCGCGGATGCTCAAAACCCCCGGAATCCTGCCCTTCGGCGTCACTCCGGTGGTGGTGACAGTCAGCATAGGCGACAGACCTTCGATGCTTCCGGACCGCCTTCGATGACTCTCGAGGTACTTGAACTGTCGAGTAAGTGACTACAGCTCAAGCGGCAGGCGTGCCGCCCGGCGACTCGATCCTTGAGGGTCGTCAGAGCTTCGAGCGGAGTTCTCCTCTCGACGACACTCCGAGCTTCGGGTACGCCGAGTAGAGGTGCGCACCCACGGTTCGCGGGGAGAGGAACAGCGCCTCGGCGATCTCGCGGTTGCTGAGGCCGTCTGCGGCAAGTCGCACGATGCGCTCCTCCTGTGGTGTGAGCGAGACACCGACGTCCGGCTTCGGTCGCGAACTGCGCTCGCCCGCAGCAGCGAGTTCCGCGCGCGCGACGCCGGCCCAGCGGTGGGCGCCGAAGCCGTCAAGCGCATCCCGAGCCTGCCGCAGCCACGGCCTCGCGTCGGTGACACGGCCCTGCCCACGGAGCCACTGTCCGTAGAACAGGGACGCGCGCGCGCGGGTGTAGGGGAGCGGGTTCTCACCGGGATCGCAGGCGCGCAGGAGCGCATCCTCCCGATCTACGCTTGCGAGCACCGCCTCCGCGAACCGCAGCTGGCCCGCCAAGCGCTCGGAGTCCGCGTACGAGCCGAGCCCACGGTAGTAGGCGACGGTCGCCGCTGCTGCGGTGAGTTGGCCGCACCTCGCGGCAGCATCGACGAACTCCGCGAGGCCCCACGAGCCGCATTGCCAATGATGTGATGCGCCATTCGCGTCGACGATCTCGCGAAGAGCCGCGAATGCCGACGCGAAGCGGCCACACGATGCCTCGGAGACGCCGACCGCCAGGAGATAGTTCATCCGGTAGATGCCCCGCGACAGTCCGGCGGCCGCCTCCGGGTGCTCCGCCCGGAGCACCTCCTCGCTTACGGGGGCGCCGTTGACCGCATCCACCTGCAGCTCCACGAGTCGAGCCGTCAGAGTGAGGAGCGCATCACGAGCCTCCGTTCCGTACGCGCTCGCTTCCTGCGCCGCTCGACGGGCTGCCCGGAACTCACCACGGTGAAGCTCGTTCGTTGATGCGAGCACGAGCTGATGACCGAGGCCGGTGAGTCGACCCTCGGACTTCAGCCGTGCGATCGCGGGCGTGCAGAATCGCGCCGTCTGAGAGATGGATCCCGTTGCCATCGCGGCGAGCGACAGCAGCCATAGTGCGCTTGTCTCACGGATGTCCGAAATCGCCACGGAGGCGAGCAGCGCCTCCACATGCGCTGCGTCGCGGGGTGCGCCGAAGGCGCGAATCTGAAGGAGACGCGGGTCGGATGCCGGAGCACCCGATTGATCAGCTGCCCGGATCATCCGCTGCCACACCGGCCCCGGAATGGAGGTCACTCCGTTGAACGCGAGCGTCGAGAGAGCGGTGAGCACGGAATCGCCGCTGCCCGCCCGACTCATCTCCTCGATCGAGGCGAGCGCCGATTCCCACTCCCCCGCGGTCACCGTGCCGCCAGGGAGAAGCTGTCTGATCCACGCGGCGCGGGCAAGCAGCACCGGATCACTCGTGACTCTTTCAATCTCGGACAGCAAGGACGTCGCCCGCTCGAGGCGGAAGGCGTTCCATGCGGTTTCCGCGGCAAGCAGCAGCCGGCGTGCGCGTTCGTCGGCGGCGTCGGTGAGCTCGGCGGCTCGGGTGTAGGCAACGATGGCTGAATCCATCGCCCCCATCGCCGCAAGCCGCCCGGCTCCGGCGGTGATCGCCCGGGCGAGGTCTTCGTCGGGTTCGTCGGCGACGACAGCCAGATGCCACAACGCACGATCGGAGCCCCGAGGCAACAGAGCGGCGACGGCCCGATGTGCGTGAGTCCGCTCCTTCGGGGTGGCGCTGTGGACTGCGGCCGAACGGATCAGCGGATGCGTGAAGACCACCCGATCACCGGATGATGAGATCAGTTTCCGCTCGACCAGCGGCGCGAGGTCGTGCACCGCGAGGCTTCTGGCGAGCATGGCTCCCGCGGCGTCAAGGATCGCACGCTGATCATCGTCACGGCTCACCGCCGCCACGAGCAGCACGGCCCTCGAGACGTCGTCCAGTGCCTCGAGCTTGTGCGAGAACGCCTGCTCCAGACGCGATGTCAGCGTCATGACCTCCGGACCGCGTCCGTCGCGGAGGTGCCGCGACGCACTCAGTTCGATGAGCGCGAGCGGGTTCCCCTGCGCCCACGCCATCACGAGGTCGCGCTCGGCGGGCGTGAGAGACGGGGCGGCGGATTCGACCAACCTGGTCGAATCCGCCGCATCGAGGGGGGCGACGGTGACTCTCGTGCCCACGGACTCGCTCCACTCGCGCGGAGTGGTTCCGCTGCGCGCGGCCACGACGAGCAGGATGGGCTCGTTGGCGATCCGCCTCGCGACAACCGCGAGGGCGCCCGCGCTGACGGCGTCCACCCAGTGCAGATCGTCCACGATGACGACCAGCCCGGCGCCGACTGCACGCTCCGACAGGATAGTCAGCGCCGCCAGGCCCAGGAGGAACCCGGTGGGCGGCGCCCCGTCGAGTTCCCCGAACGCCACGCGAAGGGCGTCGCGCTGCGGCGCAGGCAGTGCCGCGATGCTGTCGGGGAACCCGTGGAGCATCTGGTGCAATGCGGCCGCGGGTACATCCGCCTCCGCTTCGACGCCGGTTCCTCTCAGCACGCTGAATCCGCGAGCGCGGGCGTCGGCGTCGAGGTGGTCGAGCACGGCCGTCTTGCCGACGCCCGCGTCGCCCTCAATGAGGATGACGGATCCCGCTTCGAACAGCCGATCCATGGCCGACTGCAGCACGCCGAGGGCGTGCTCCCGGCCGAGGAGCGGCATCTGCGGGTCATCGACGTGCGGCATCGTCGGGCCAATCTCAGTCGTGATCCAGAGCAATTAAGTCGGCTCGTCTGAGGCCTTGTGGGCGTCGCAATCTTACGGTCGGAACACGATCTCCGACACAGCAGGACGGAACACGCATGCACTACGCCACCTACACGGCAGCCCGCGACGGCCTCGTCCGCGATCTTCCGGATGGCCACGAGGACCAGCGAGGAGTCTCCAACACCTCCACGTTCATCTGGGCCGACGACGAGGCAGTATTGGTCGACACCCTGCTCACCATCGATGAGAACGACAGGCTGATCGAGTGGATCCGTCACCGGGACAAGCACCTCTCGGCCGTCTACATCACGCACGGCCACGGCGATCATGCGTTCGGGGTCGGCCAGTTGCGCGAGGCATTCCCCGACGCCCGGTTCCTGGCTACGGCCGCAACGATCGCCAATCTGCGGAAGCAAGCGGCACCCGCGATGCGCGACGGCTTCTGGGAGCGGCTGTTCCCCGGGAAGATCCCCGTGCCGGTGCTTCCGGACCCGGTCGAAAGCACCTCGTTTCCCGTCGGAAGGAAGCAGGCGCACATCGTCGAGACCGGGACGACCGACAGTCCTGACACCACGGTGCTCTGGATGCCGCACGCCGGCGTCCTCGCCGCCGGCGACGTCGTCTACAACAACACCTATCCGTACCTGTCCACCACTACCGCTCAGACGCGGCTTTCATGGATCGCCGCTCTCGAGCGAGTGAAGGCGCTGCATCCGACCTGGGTCGTGTGCGCCCACAAGGATGCCACTCGACCCGATTCGGCGTCCGACATCGACGCCACTATCCAGTACCTGCGCGATGTCGCCGAAGTGGAACGTGAAGCGTCGAACGCCATCGATTTCTACCACCGGATGCTCGAACGGCAGCCAGGACGACGCAACATCGGCTCACTCTGGGGAGCGGCGACGGCGATCCTCACGACGTCCGAGGAGTCGCCGGGAGCTCGCTGAGCACTCCGGCGCACACGAACAGAGAACGGAGAGTCTTCATGTCGCACATCAGTGATCGTCTGGAGGCACTGGGCATCGTGGTTCCTCAGCAGCCCGCTCAGCCGGCGGGCGTCTACGTGCCGGCTGCGGTCAGCCGCGGGGCCGTCTACACGGCCGGTCAGCTTCCCTTCGTCAACGGCACTCTGCCGATGACCGGGAAGGTCGGTGCCGAGGTCGGTGAGCAGGATGCGCACACGCTGGCACGCACCGCTGCGATCAACGCCCTCGCCGCCGTCGAAGAGGCCATCGGCTCGCTCGATCGGGTGACGCGGGTCGTCAAGGTTGTCGGATTCGTGGCATCCGACCCGGCGTTCTTCGGGCAACCGGCCGTGCTCAACGGCGCCTCCCAACTGCTCGGCGAAGTCTTCGGTGACGCGGGCGTCCACGCGCGCAGTGCCGTCGGCGTCGCCGTACTCCCCCTGAACTCACCGATCGAAGTCGAACTGATCGTCGAGTTCGAGTGACCTTCCCTCCACCCACCACGCCGCAAGGCGCGCCAACAAGAAGGAGAAATCATGAACACCCTCACCGTCGTGCTGGTGCACGGGGCGTTCGCCGAGTCTGCGAGCTGGAACGGCGTGATCGCCGATCTCGCCGCTACGCAGATCACCGCGATCGCCACTCCCAACCAGCTCCGCAGCGTCACCACCGACGCGCAGAACGTCCGCGCCGCCGTCGACGCGATCGACGGCCACGTGCTGCTGGTGGGCCACTCGTACGGTGGCCCGGTCATCACAGCTGCGGCCGCCGGCAGCAGGAAGGTCGCAGGTCTCGTCTATGTGGCCGCGTTCGCTCCGGAGCCCGGCGAAACCGCCCTCGGACTCACCGCCCTGTTCCCCGGCAGCACACTGGGTGACACTGTGCGACCGATCCCTTTGGGGGACGGCACCAACGACCTGTTCGTCGACCGCGCGCTCTTCCCCGATCAGTTCGCGGGGGATGTTGCGTTGACTGACGCCCGCATTGCGGGTGCGACGCAGCGACCGATCCGCGACTTCGCGCTCAACGAGGGACTGCCCGGCGACGTCGCCGCCTGGAAGTCCCTGCCGTCATGGTTCGTGTTCGGGTCCGCAGACAAGAACATTCCGGTCGAGGCGCATCGGTACATGGCCGAACGGGCCGGGTCGCGCAAGACCGTCGAGGTCGACGGTGCCTCCCATTCCGTGATGGTCTCCACCCCGACCGCTGTCGCCGATCTCATCCGCGAGGCCTTCGACGCACTGTCCTGAAAGGACCGAGCCATGCCCACTTACCTGATCAATCATCTGCGAATTCCCGGCGGTGTGCCGAACGAGGAGGCGCTGCGCTATCTCGAGAACGTCGAGGCCACGGTCGCTCCTCATGGCGGACGATGGCTGGCGCAGGGGGATCCCGACACCGTCGAGGGAGCATGGCCGGGATCGGTCGTGCTGATGGAGTTCCCGGATCGCGCCGCCGCGCGAGCGTGGTACGAGTCGGCCGAATACCAGGCGATTCTGCCGATGCGCACCATGAACACGATCTCAGACCTGGTCTTCATCGACTCGCTGCCGGACGGATTCTCAGTCGCCGGCTTCGCTCGCGACATCCGAGGACTCATCGCCTCCTCGCGACCCTGACCTCCGGCGGCCTCGACCGAGTTCCACGAGGCCCATCGCACTGCGGCCGTCTGCAGGACTGCGCCCGAAGTCATCCGAGGCGCCGGCGACGGAATCCCCGCGGCTTCGTGACCCACCCGCTCTCACCGCCCCATCGTAAGGAGACTGCAATGCCCACCGACCGCGACTACGCAACGGCGCTCGATGAAGCCGAGAAGCTCCTCGGCTTCCGACTCGAGCGCTTCCTCGGAACCGCCACGACCGAGCCGGACAACGCCGAGGACTTCAAACGGATCGCCACGATCCAGGCGTTCGGAGACGCGTGGCCACGCACCGACCACCTTGACACGCGGACCCGCGCGCTCGTTTCCGTGACGATCGCGGCATCCCTCGGCGTCCTGGAACCACTCCGAGGACAGTTGCGCATCGCGCTCAACAGCGGAGCCACCAAGGAGGAGATCATCGAGGTCTTCATCCAGATCGCCGCCTACGCCGGCGTCGCGCGCGCGTTCGAAGGATATGGCATCGCGGCTGAGGTCTTCGCAGAGCACGCCTGAGCACGCTGGTGCTCCGTCGCCGAAGAGGATCGCGGACGTGCGCTCTTGCAAGACTCAGGGGCCTGCCCCGACCCCTGCATGCCATGCAGGTGCGCTACCAGCTGCGCCACAGGCGAGGTGGTGGAGGCGTATCGCGCGAACGCGCTGTTCGACGCCCACAAGGACGACCGCGAGTTCGGGCATCGGCTGCTCGCTGACGAGGCCCGCGACAACGGTGAGGCGATGTCGGACCGGACCGCGTGGCGGATCGCGTCGAGCAATGGCTGGTTCAGCGCGTTCGGCAAGCCCAAGCGGAGCAAGGCCCGCCGGCCCGGCCCGCCCGTGCACGACGACCTCTGCGCCGTCGTCGACGAGCACGGCCGGGTGCGACACGTGTTCGCCGCCGACGCCCCCGCGGCCGTTGTTGACCTCCCTGTTGACGTCAAACTCGTCGGCGAAGAAGATCAGGCCAAAGAAGAGTTGGACATCCTGCTCTCGGGAGAAGGGCTTCTTCACGCCTTGGCTGTTGAGGAGCTTGTAGCCATCCGAGTCCTCCACGTAACGCTTGAATCCACGCGCGCGAGCTATTGCTTCGTCGTAGCTCGTCAGCGGGGTGGAGTCGAGCGTTGTGTTGGCTGTGATCGCAGCCACTGCCTGCTGCACCATGTCAACAAGCAGGACGGAGGTTTCCTCGCGACGCCGCGCGCTTAGCCCGACCGCCTGATCCCCACGGTCCTCCTGCTGGCGAATGTAGTAGTCGATGACCTCTGGGAACTGCTGAATCGTCGCCTGGGCCGCCGCTGCGTACTCCTTGTCGCCCGTCGAGGGATCCGCCGTTCATCGCTCACGCGGCGATGAGGCTGCCGGCCAGGTAAGCGGTGAGGATGCGGCTGAGCCGCGGCTCGAAGTCGACGAGTGCGTGTCCGAGCCGGGGATCGGCGCGATACAGCGCCGCGATCTCGGGGGGTGGTGTCGAGATTTGCCAGAAGGTTCCGGCAATCGAGGTGGCGACGGCCACGAGGTCGCGGGCGGCTTCGTCGCTCAGAGCGGGCACCGCGCCGCGGGTGGCGGCGGCGATCCGGTCCAGATGGTCGCCGATGGCCAGTTTGTAGGCGCGTACGGCTTCCACGGAGACGTTGCGCTCGAGGTTCATCGGCGTCTGCGCGAAGAGGTCGCATAGAAGACCGCGTGCGGCCAACGTGGTCGCGAACGCGTCGGCGACCTCGGCGGGACCGGACGCGTCGGCAAGGCGGTCGCAGAGGACGGCTGTCCATTCCGCCCACCCGTCAGCCGTGAGCCGCAAGAAGATCTCCTCCCGGGTTTCGAAGTAGCGGAGCATCGCCGACTTGTGCATTGCGACGGCTTCAGCGATGTCGGTCAAGGTGATCGCGCGGATGCTCCGTTCGGCGGCGAGCGTGCGGGCGGCGTCCAAGATCGCCCGCTCGCGCACGGCCTTCGCTTCCGCGGATCGCGCGCGCTGAAACGGTGCAGAGTCAGTCATGACACCAGTTTAGCGCAACGGGGTTGTACTATTTAGCGCAATGGGGTTTCATTAACTCCATGAGTCAGACATGGTTTATCACAGGGTCCTCGCGCGGCTTCGGTCGCGCTCTCGTTCTCGCGGCACTGCGTGCGGGCGATCGCGTCGTCGCCACCGCACGCAGGCCCGAGCAACTCGACGAGGTGGTCTCCGAGTTCGGAGACAGCATCCTCCCGCTGGCGCTCGACGTCACCGATCCGAGCCGTGTTGTCGACGCCCTGCACGAGGCGCACCAGCGCTTCGGGCGCATTGACGTGGTCGTGAACAACGCCGGCTATGCCAACGTGGCCCCGATCGAGACGGCATCGGAGGAGGATTTCCGTCGCCAGTTCGAGACGAACTTCTGGGGCGTCTACCACGTGTCCCGGGCGGCGATCCCGTTGCTGCGCGAACAGGGGAGCGGCCTGATCGTCCAGTTCTCCTCCGTCGGCGGGCGGGTCGGCGGCTCCCCGGGCATCGCTTCCTACCAGGCCGCGAAGTTCGCGATCGACGGCTTCAGCCGCTCGCTCCGTGCCGAGATCGCACCATTCGGCACGAAGGTCCTCGTCGTCGAGCCCAGCGGGTTCCGGACGGATTGGGCGGGGTCGTCCATGGAGGTCCAGGATGTGCCGGAGGAGTACGCCGCGACGGTCGGCCAGGTGAGCGGTGTGCTGCGGGCGCTCGCCAGCGAGGCCCCGGGCGACCCGGCGCGTGTGGCCGAGATTCTGGTCGCACTGGCCAAGCAGTCTGAGATCCCGGAGAACCTGCCCGTCGGCGTGAACGCGACCGAAATGAGCGTCGCCCTAGACCAGAAGCTCTTGGCCTCGGACCTGCGGTGGGCTCCCGTCAGCCACTCCGCCGACATCGGCGAACCCTTCCCGGTGGAGTTTCCGCCCCCGGCTCCCTGAGCCACCCGACGTCGCCCCACCGCATCTCACCACCCCAACGCAAGGAGACTGCAATGTCCGAATCCACCGACCGCGACTACGCGACCGCGCTCGATGAAGCCGAGAAGCTGCTCGGCTTCCGACTCGAGCGTTACCTCGGGACCGCCACGACCGAGCCGGAGAACGCCGAGGACTTCAAGCGGATCGCCACGATCCAGGCGTTCGGAGACGCCTGGCCACGCACCGACCACCTCGACACGCGGACCCGCGCGCTCGTGTCGGTGACCATCGCGGCGTCCCTCGGCGTGCTCGAACCACTCCGAGGCCAGTTGCGCATCGCCCTCAACAGCGGAGCCACCAAGGAGGAGATCGTCGAGGTCTTCATCCAGATCGCCGCCTATGCCGGCGTCGCGCGCGCGTTCGAGGGATACGGCATCGCGGCTGAGGTCTTCGCCGAGCACGCCTAAGCACGCTCGTGGTCCGTCGCCGAAGAGCATCGCAGAAGTGCGCTCTTGCAAGGCTCGGGGCGCGTCCGGAGGGGGCCAACCTCCGGCGCATCGGACCCTTCCTGGCCAGCGTCGGCTAGCCAATGCGCGAGGCGCTTCGATCAGCGCCTGCGGACATGCGCGGATGCACCTATACGACCGCTCTTCGTACATCGCCCGAAAGGGGATCGCTTACTCGAAGAAGTCCTCGTCGACTTCGACGATCTCGACCGTCCGACGCACTTGGGTGCCAATCCGGTACCGGATCATCAGACTAGCCAGCCGCTCGCCATCGATTAGAACCACGCTCTTGCTGCTGCGGTCCGCGGCCACTTCGGCATCTCTCGTGTAGCGACTTGTGGTGAAGAACACTCCGGAGCCGGCCTTCTGTGTGTCGAGCGAGCCCAGGAATGTCCGGACAGTGTCACTGTCTACGGCGGTTTCCCGAAAGCGCTTCGCCTGGATGTAGATGCGATCGAGGCCGAGGGCGTCGCGATTGATCACGCCGTCGATTCCGCCGTCGCCGGAGGTTGTGGCGCGCAGCTTCGTGCCCTCGGTTCCGTACCCCATGGCCGTGAGCAGCGACCGAACGGTGCGCTCAAAGAAGCGCCAGTCCCGGTCGCGTAGCCGTTGAAGGAGATCCACGGCGACGCTCTGATCGGTGGCGGCCTCGGCGGCATCGAGGAGATCGTCGGGATCGCTGGAAGGAGTGTCGACGATCTCGGGCAAGGACTCGTGCTGGGTGGAAACACGACGTTTCACCTCGTATTCATCCCACGCCGGTAGCGCTTCAAAGTTACGATTGCTTGAACTCGTATGGGTGATCCGCCAGGAAGGCGCGACCGGCGTTAGTGATGCGGAACACTCCACGACGCACCGACTCGAGCAGTCGCACACGTGTCGATGCCGACTTTGCCCATCCCACGCGGTTCTCCGCCGCGTAATTGCCCGACGGGCCGTACTGAATCAGGCGCAGATCCTCGGGTACGCCCGCGCGATCAAGCGCAGCAGAGTATAGGTCGCGCCGGGCCCATTCCCTTCCGTCCGCAGCGACCTGCAGAAGGGGATACATGAACTGCCACCACTGAGGAATACCCAACTCGGTGACGTTGAGGTCAGTCATTGAGAATCCCACAGAAGGCACCGTCAGCCAGGTGATCCCGATCACCATCCGCCACAATCGTCGCGGATTGCGCTGATCTGCTCGATGTTCAGCGCGTGCCGCTCGCCCTTCGGACGCCGCAGCGGGCTCGTCCCCTGCACGGGATTCCGCGGGATCGCATCGTGTCGGAGCGCAAACGCGAAGAGCTGGTTGAGCACGGTTCGCGAGTGGTGCGCGCGGGAGAAGGACACTGCGCTCTCTGACCTGAGAAACCACTCCACGCGGCCCGTGGTGATCTCCCCGAGGGAGAAGTGCTCGAACTGTGGCCTTACTCGGAGCCGGAGATCGTCGCGATAGTTCTTCTTCGTCCCGTCCGACAACTCGCGCAGCTCCAGATCCTCGAGCCAGAGGTCTGCGAGGTCTCGGAAGGAGCTACTGAGGTCGAGGAGTCCGCCAGCTCCAAACCCGGGTCTGTCGAGGAGACGCTCCTTCAAACGGGCTCGAGCCGCCGATTCGGTGCGCGCAGCACCGGTGACTCTGCGCAGGCGCCCGTCGGCGTCGCGGATGCGCGCGAGAGCCACGTACGAGGTGCCGCGCCTGGTAACGCTGATTGCCCCATAGGAGCCGATCAGGGTGCGTGGCCGTCCGCCGTTCATGCTGCGCCGCCCGCGTGGCGCTGCTCATCAGCCTGTTCCATGCGCTCGACCCACGCATCGATCTCGGTCTTGCGAAACCGCAACTGGGTGCCGACACGGAATCCATGCGGCCCGCGCCCCTTGCTTCGGAGGTCGTAGATCGTCTGAACGGAAACCTCCAACTCGGCGGCAAGCTCAGCCAACGAGACGTAGTTGCCGAGTCCCGACTCTGAGGTGCCACCGCTGTCCATACAGCGAAGGTGCGTGGGCGTCACCGCGTACCTTACAGATAGCTCTAGAAGGCTCGAGAGCGCGCTGCGGTTACTCGGCGAAGTGTCCAGTAAACGACTACCAAACACTCAAACTCCCTGATCGGGGAGTGAAGTTTCGGTGCTTTACCGGGAGTTTTGGTGGACCTGAGGGGACTCGAACCCCTGACCCCCTGCATGCCATGCAGGTGCGCTACCAGCTGCGCCACAGGCCCGGATGCCGCCCCGAACAGTGCGGGACAACTCGTCTAGCTTACAACATCTGCAAGCGTGGTCCGAACCAGGCTCACTCTTCTGTGGCCGCCGATGCGGGCAGGTTGATCGGCACGAGGGGGCAGTCCTTCCACAGCCTCTCAAGGCCGTAGTAGACGCGCTCCTGCTCATGGAAGACGTGTACGACCAGGTCACCGAAGTCGATGAGCACCCAGCGCGACTCTTGACGGCCTTCGCGCCGGAGCCGCTTGTGGCCGGCCTCGAGCAGCTTGTCTTCGATCTCGTCCGCGATCGCGGCGACGTTGCGTTCGCTGCGGCCCGTCACCAGTAGGAAGATGTCCACGAGCGGCAACGGCGCCGACACGTCGAGGGCGACGAGATCCTCGCCGCCCTTCGCGTCCGCTGCTACTGCCGCGATCTGAAGCATGTCGTGAGACTGGGTGCTCGCCGTCATCAGAAGACTCCTGTCACGAAGGCGAGGATGAGCACGCCCACGAGAGCGAGCGCCAGGACGCCCGCCGTGATCGCGAGCGACATCATCAGTCGGTTGCCCTTCTCGGGCACCGGGGGTTTGATGACTTCGCCCGGGGTTTTGACTGTGCTGACCGCGGAACTGGCGGCGATCGGCGTGGGCGACGAGTGTGACGGCAGCTCGCCGTCGACGAGCGTCGCGTCGATCTCCTTGCCGTCGGCCGTGCCATTGGCATGACCCGTCGATCCGAGACCCTCGGGCAGGTTGAAGGTCCCGGTCACGAGGACCTCGCCGGTGGCGGTCACCGGTGCGACGAGGGGAGAGACCTCAGGGGCCTGCGACACGATGAGCGCGTTGGGGACGGAGATCGAGCCGGTCGTGCGTGAGAGCAGCTGGTCGAAGGACGGCGGCAGATCTGCGATGGGCTCGGCAGCGGACGGCGCACCGAGGAGTCCAGCGCCGAACAGCGGATTGACGACCGCGCGGGCGCGCTCATCGTCGGCCTCCTCTTCGTCCGAAGAGGAGGCGGCGTCCTCAGCGGGAGCGAAAGGAAGGTCGCCGAACGGCGACGCCTCGGCGGCACCCGCCTCGTCGGCGAAGACGTCTGCCTGCGACTCGGACGGTGCAGGAGCATCCGCGGCTTCCTGCTGCGCCCACGGGAACGCGGGAGCGACCGGCTCACGCTGCGGCTCGGGCTGAGATCCCGAGAAGCCGAACAGGGGGTGCCGTCCGCTGTCGCTGGTCACGGCCTCCGCGCTGTCGCGTTCGGCGGGGACTTCTTCAGCGGCAGCGTGATCCTGCTCGGCGACCTCGGGCTCGGCGAAGAGGGCCGAGCGCGCATCCTCGACGGGACGATCCGCTGCCGCGGGGAACGCGAAGGTCGGCACGGACGCCGCCGGACCACCGGCGTGTGCGGCGACGACCTCGGGGGTGATGACGGGCACGGATGCCGTGCGGATGCGCTCCTGCTGTCGTGCCTGCCGGCGCGTGAGCGGCGAGACGCCGAGGTCGACAGCCGAGTCGGCCACCGGTGGTGGCGGCACGGCCGCCGGCGTCGCCGGGCGTGCGAGCGGGATGGCCGAGGCGGGAACGGCATCGACCGGCGCGGCCGCTGCGGGAGTCGGTGGCTCGGGAGTCGGTGGCTCGGGCGTCGGCGCAGGGGTCTCTGCGGCGGGCGTGGGGTCCGCGGTCGACCCAGGCGGGATCACCGGATTCGAGCCGGTGTTGCGGATCTCGCGCATCTGCTTGCGCGTCAGGGGTGGCGTTGCCGGCTGCTCGGGTGTACTCATTCCTTGCTCCGGTAGAGGTGATGCTTCGCAATGTATTGGACGACCCCGTCGGGAACGAGGTACCACACCGGGTGCCCCCGACTCACGCGATCGCGACAGTCCGTCGACGAGATGGCGAGGGCGGGAATCTCGAGCTGACTGACGTCGTCGCTGGGCAATCCATCGGTGTTCAGCACGTGCCCCGGTCGGGACACCGCGACGAAATGGGCGAGGTCCCACAACTCATCATGGTCCCTCCAACTGAGAATTTGCGCTAAGGCGTCGGCGCCGGTGATGAAGAACAGCTCCGCATCGGGGCGCAATGCCTTCAGATCTCGCAGTGTGTCGATCGTGTACGTGGGACCCGTGCGGTCGATGTCGACCCGGCTCACCGTGAATCGGGGATTGGATGCGGTCGCGATCACCGTCATCAGGTAGCGGTGCTCGCTCGGCGACACCTGCTCCTTCTGCCAGGGCTTGCCGGTGGGCACGAACACGACCTCGTCGAGGTCGAACCACTGCGCCACTTCGCTCGCAGCGACGAGGTGACCATGATGGATGGGATCGAACGTCCCACCCATGACCCCGATCCTCGGGGCACCTGTCACCGACATGCAGTCGGCCTAGTGGCCGTGCCCCGATCGCTGCACGTCGTTCGCGTGGGCGCGGGCGTAGGCGTCCGCCTTGTGCGCGTGGCGGTTGGCGACGTTCCGGTACGACAGCGTGACCAGAGCCAGTGCTGCGAACACCAGGATCGCCACGATCCCGTAGCCGACCGTCTCGAGTGCGACGTTGCCGTGGTGCTCGGTTTCCTCGGCGGCCAGGGCGATGATCGTGGCGAGTCTCATTCGTGCTCCGTTCGGATTCGCCTCAGCAGGCGCGGGACTGATCCAGTTTATGCCTCACACGACGACAATGCCGACGAAGCGCGGATCGTCGTCAACCCAGCCTATCGGCGGCCGTGCGGACAGGGCCGGTCGCAGCCGGCGCGGTGGGTTCGGGATTCGGCTGGAACCACGTGCCGATCTCGTGACCCGAAAGGGCTGCGTCCACCAGATCCGCACTCGTGACGAGCACTCCGATTCCGGATGCCGCAGCCAGCCGCGCCGCCGAGACCTTGGTCGCCGCTCCCCCGGTGCCGACGCTGTTGACCACGACGGAGCCGAACTCGAAGTCGTGCAGGTCGGCGCCGTACGCCACGCGCGGAATCGGTGCCGCGCCGGGTTCGCCCGGAGGCCGTGTGTACAGGCATTCGATGTCGCTCAGGAGCACCAGCGCGTCCGCGCCGATCAGCTGCGCGACCATCGCCGCCAGACGGTCGTTGTCGCCGAAGCGGATCTCGTGCGTGGCGACCGTGTCGTTCTCGTTCACGATCGGCAGGATGCGAAGCCCGAGCAGCCGCTCCATCGCGCGCCGCGCGTTGGAGCGGTGCGTGGGGTTCTCGAGGTCTCCGGCAGTCAGCAGCACCTGTCCTGCCACGATGCGGAACGGGCGCAGGGCCTCTTGATAGCGATAGATCAGCACGTTCTGACCGACGGCGGCGGCGGCCTGCTGGGTCGCGAGGTCGCTCGGGCGCTCATCGAGCAGGAGATACGGCATCCCGGTAGCGATGGCGCCCGACGACACCAGTACGACCTCGGTGCCACGGTCGTGTGCCGCCGCCAGTGCGTCCACGAGGGGGGCGATCTTGTGGGCGTTGTCACCGCTGATGGACGACGACCCCACCTTCACGACAACCCGACGTGCGGTGGGCAGCCCGTCCCGTTCCAGCGGCCTCACTCGTCGCCCTCCGCGCTCCGCTCCGCCGATGCCAGCCGCTCCGCCTCGAGCTCAGCGCGCGCCTGAGCTTTGGCGTCCATCATGTCGTGATAGCGCTCGCGCCGCTCCGACGTCGTCCGTCGGCCGTTCTGCAGCAGGCGAGGATCGGTGCCACGAGGTGCCGTGGCCAGCTCTGCGGTGGACCGCACCGACGGCTCCCAGTCGAACACGATGCCGTCGCCCTCACCGATGACCACTGTGGCGCCAGGCGTCGCACCGGAACGGAACAGCTCGTCCTCGACGCCGAGCTTCTCGAGGCGATCCGCCAGGTACCCGACGGCCTCCTCGTTCTGGAAGTCGGTCTGCTGCACCCAGCGAAGCGGCTTCTCGCCGAGGATCCGGTAGATGTTGCCGTAGGTGCCGCCTTCCACGCGCACCCAGAACTCCTTCTGCGAGCCACGGGGACGAATGACGACGCGCTCGGGGGCGGGAGTCTTGGCCTGCTCGACGCGGTGCGCCGCCACGATGTCGCCGAGTGCGAACGTCAGCTGGCGCAGTCCCTCGTGGCTCACCGTCGAGATCTCGAACACGCGGAAGCCGCGTGCCTCGAGCTCGGGGCGCACCAGATCGGCGAGATCCTTGGCCTCCGGGACGTCGACCTTGTTCAGCGCGACGAGCTGCGGTCGCTCCAGCAGCGGGAGCTGCCCCTCGGGCACCGGGTAGGCCGCGAGCTCGGCGAGGATGACCTCGAGGTCCGAGAGCGGGTCACGACCCGGGTCGAGGGTCGCGCAGTCCAGCACGTGCACGAGCGCGGTGCAGCGCTCGACGTGACGGAGGAACTCCAGGCCGAGACCCTTGCCCTCACTCGCGCCTTCGATGAGGCCGGGGACATCGGCGACGGTGAAGCGCACGTCGCCTGCCTGAACGACACCGAGGTTCGGATGCAGCGTCGTGAACGGATAGTCGGCGATCTTGGGCCGTGCCGCCGACACCGCGGCGATGAGGCTGGACTTGCCCGCGGACGGGAAGCCGACCAGGGCGACATCGGCCACGGTCTTCAGCTCGAGGAGGACGTCCCCCTCCCAGCCGGGTGTGCCCAAGAGAGCGAAGCCGGGCGCTTTGCGCTTGGGGTTGGCCAGCGCGGCGTTGCCGAGGCCACCGAGGCCACCCGGGGCGACCACGAAACGCATGCCCGGCTCGATCATGTCGACGAGGGTCTCGCCAGAGGCATCCTTCACGACGGTGCCGACGGGGACGGGCAGCTCGAGAGATTCGCCGTGGGCGCCGGAGCGATGATCGCCCATGCCGAACCCGCCGTTGCCGCCTGAGCGGTGGGGCGAGTGGTGGTAGGACAGCAGCGTGGTCACCTGCGGGTCGGCAACGAGCACGATGTCGCCGCCGTGGCCGCCGTTGCCGCCGTCGGGACCGGCGAGCGGCTTGAACTTCTCGCGCTTCACCGACACGCAGCCGTTGCCGCCCTTGCCGGCACTCAGGTGCAGCGTCACCCGATCGACGAACGTGACCATGCGGTCCCCCTCAGCTCTGGGTCAAGCCCAGGGTAATAACGGAAGGGGCGAGCCGAAGCCCGCCCCTTCCTCGAGAATGTGTGAGTCCGTGGATTACTCCGCGGCCGCCACGATGTTGACGACCTTGCGGCCGCCCTTCTGGCCGAACTCGACTGCGCCCGCTGCGAGAGCGAAGAGCGTGTCATCGCCACCGCGACCGACGTTGGCGCCGGGGTGGAAGTGGGTGCCGCGCTGACGGACGATGATCTCGCCGGCGAGAACCTGCTGACCGCCGAAGCGCTTCACGCCCAGGCGCTGAGCGTTGGAGTCGCGACCGTTGCGGGTGGAGCTTGCGCCCTTTTTGTGTGCCATCTCTACATCTCCCCTGGGCTTACTTGATGCCGGTGACCTTGACGCGCGTGAGGTCCTGACGGTGGCCCTGGCGCTTCTTGTAACCGGTCTTGTTCTTGAACTTCTGGATCACGATCTTCGGTCCACGCTCTTCACCGAGCACCTCGGCGGTCACGGTGACCTTCGCGAGCTTGTCGGCGTCGGTCGTGACGGCGTCGCCATCGACGAGGAGCACCGCGGGAAGCTCGATCTTGTCGCCGATCTTCGCGGCCTGACGGTCGAGAACGACGATCGTGCCGACCTCGACCTTCTCCTGCCGGCCGCCGGCGCGCACAACTGCGTAAACCACTTCACACCTATTTCTTCTGGGAGCACGCGCACGCGCTCAGGACGTCAGGAAAGACTTGGCGCGGAAATGTCGACGCACCAAGGGTCTACTTTACCAGATGCCGGATCACTCCGCGAAAGCGCGCCGGGCCGTGCGCACTCGAGCCGTCAGCCGCATCCCGGACCGGCAGGGTCCTCATCGCACGTGCGGTCGACGAGGGCTGTGCGCGCCTCGACGACCTCGACAAGATATTCGGCGGATGCCGCGGTGACGACACCGTCGACGGCACGCCAGCCCGTGCCGAAGTCGACCGACGCCGCGTACTCCACCGTCACACCGGACATGTATGTCCCGCGTTCCCGGTAGGCGTGACTCGTGTCGGTCGGGGTGAACTGCACCACGCCCGCGCGCTCCCACGTCACTCCCCCGCTCGGGCTGCGCCCCGACGTGCCATCGCCGTACGAGAAGACGAACGCCGTCGGCGTGAAGCGAACCGTCACCGGGTAGCCGAGCAGCACCCCGGGGACCACCTGCTCGGATGCTGCGGCGACGAAGTTCGCCGGCATCCCGACCACGCCGAACCCGGCAGGCTCACCGGTCAGCTGCGGCGTGGCGGGCCGGAACGACACCAGGTCCGCGAGCGTGACATCGGGGAAGCCCGCTTCCCCGGGTTCAGGGGGCAGTTCCGGGCGCTCGCACCACCCGTCCGGGGTATCGCACGGCCTCGGGTTCGTCGGCTCGAGCGGCATGGTCGGCACCGGAACGTGCTCGCCCGGCGCCGTTGACCCGCCGGGAGCAGCACCGCCTTCCTCGAGCCTGGATCCCACGACCTCCACAGCATCTCCAGTACTCGAGGCGTCTTCACGGCAGAACCCCGCGGAGATCTGAGCCGGCGTGCAAAATGCTCCCACTTGGCCAGTGCTGGGGCTCACGACTTGCATCAGCGCAACCAAGATCAACGAGGTCGCTAGCATCCGTCTTCCTTCGCAGTGATGCTCCGCTCAATCAACGTGTCGCTTCCGACGTGCGCGAAATCGACTCTGACTAGTACTCGGGGCGCACGATCTGCCGGGGTCACGTCCTGATCTGACGCGTTCAGGACACGGCTCTGCTCGGCATTCACACACACATCGAGAACGACCGCACCCTCGGCGGGGCGCGCACTGATCCGGTCCACCCGCTCAACGGTGTTCTCCCCCACGATACGGATTCCGGCTTCGGCGAACTCGCGCTCGACCTCGAGTTCCGTCTCCAACGCTTCACCGATCAGGAACTGGTCGGGCGCAGGCGAGGATTGCGCGTTCGCCCAGCGGGCGTTGACCGCGTCGATGTACGCGCGGTAGGTCTCCTCGGCGGCGGCGAACGCCTCGGCCTCGCTCGCGAACACGGCGGTAGGCGTCGGGGTCGGCTCGGGCGGTGCGCCGAGGCATCCGGTCAGGAGGACCATCGACGCCGCCAGGGCCGTCGACACCGCCAGAGCTCGCAGTTTCACCCGTCCACGCTATCCGGGGTCGCCGGCACGCCTGCGGAGTTTTCCACAGGGAGCCGATCGCCCGTCGCGGCAGCCCTCGTGCATAGGATCTGCACGTGGCGATCCTCATCGACGACCCCCGTTGGCCGGCTCACGGCCGGCTCTGGGCGCATCTGGTGAGCGACTCCGACCTGGATGAGCTGCACGCCTTCGCCGCCGCGAACGGGATCCCCGGGCGCGGATTCGACCTGGACCACTACGACGTCCCGGAGGACGCGCACGCGCGGCTGGTGGCCGCGGGGGCAGAGCACGTCAGCGGCCACGAGCTGGTACGGCGGCTGATCGCATCGGGGCTGCGCATCACAGCGAAGGAGCGTCGCGGACGCTAGTCCACGACGCTCCTTCGTGAGCGAGTTCAGTCCTCGGCGGGTGCGTGCGAGACCGGAGTCCCCGTCAGCGCGGCCGTCGTGACGCGACGTCGCGCGCGTCCCTGACCGGGAGCCTTGGGCTCGGGCAGCGCGTTGAGCACTGAGTCGAGCAGCAGGTCCTTCTCGGTCTTCGGTGCCTTCGTCCCGGCATCCGAACGCTTCTTCCGCGCCTTCTTCGGGCGCTCGACCACGGGCTCCTCGACCTCTGGGGCCGCGGGGGCCGCCGCCTCGTCACCCTGATGGATCGTGGATGCCGCGATCTGGGCGAGGGCCGACTTCACGCCCTCGGTGATCACGTGGGTGCCGTTCGAGCCGCCTGCAGGCGGGGTCGAGCCGCCACGGGTGCGTCGTCCAGGCGAGGAACTTCCGCCGCCACCCGTCGGGCGGTGCTTGACCACGGGGTCGTGGTGCACGATGACGCCACGGCCGGCGCAGACCTCACACGGCTCGCTGAAGGTCTCGAGCAGGCCGAGCCCCAGCTTCTTGCGGGTCATCTGCACGAGTCCGAGCGAGGTCACCTCGGCCACCTGATGCTTGGTCCGGTCGCGACTCAGGCACTCCACCAGCCGGCGCAGCACGAGGTCACGGTTGGACTCGAGCACCATGTCGATGAAGTCCACGACGATGATCCCGCCGATGTCGCGCAGCCGCAACTGACGGACGATCTCTTCGGCGGCCTCGAGGTTGTTCTTGGTGACCGTCTCTTCGAGGTTTCCACCCGATCCGACGAACTTGCCGGTGTTGACGTCGACCACCGTCATCGCCTCGGTGCGGTCGATCACGAGCGAACCGCCGGACGGCAGCCAGACCTTGCGGTCCAGCGCCTTCTCGATCTGCTCGGTGACGCGGAACTCGTCGAACGGATCCTGGTCGCCCTCGTAGCGCTCGACACGATCGAGCAGGTCGGGTGCGACGGACTCGAGGTACTTCGTGATGGTGTGGTGCGCGTCGTCGCCCTGGATGAGCATCTTCGAGAAGTCCTCGTTGAAGACGTCCCGAACGATTTTGACCAGCAGGTCGGGCTCGGAGTGCAGCAGCGCGGGCGCCTGGATCGACTCGATCTGCTTGCTGATGTGCTCCCACTGGTTGGTGAGTCGCTGCACGTCGCGAGTGAGCTGATCCTCGGTGGCGCCCTCGGCGGCGGTGCGGACGATGACGCCCGACGACTCCGGCAGCACCTCCTTGAGGATCTTCTTCAGCCGCGCCCGCTCGGTGTCGGGCAGCTTGCGCGAGATGCCGTTCATCGCTCCGCCCGGCACGTACACGAGGTAGCGGCCCGGCAGCGAGATCTGGCTGGTGAGACGTGCACCCTTGTGCCCGACCGGGTCCTTCGTGACCTGCACGAGCACCTTGTCGCCGGTCTTGAGCGCGAGTTCGATGCGGCGCGGCTGGTTGCCGGTCTCGACGGCGTCCCAGTCGACCTCGCCCGAGTACAGCACGGCGTTGCGTCCGCGACCGATGTCGACGAAGGCGGCCTCCATGCTCGGGAGCACGTTCTGCACGCGCCCGAGGTACACGTTGCCGATGAGGGACGCGTCCTGGTTGCGGGCGACATAGTGCTCGACGAGCACATTGTCCTCCTGCACCGCGATCTGGATGCGGCCGTTGCGCGAGCGCACGATCATGACACGATCGACGGCCTCGCGGCGTGCGAGGAACTCCGCCTCGGTGACGACGGCTCGACGGCGTCCGGCCTCACGGCCGTCGCGACGGCGCTGCTTCTTGGCCTCGAGACGCGTGGAGCCCTTGATGCGCTGCGGCTCGGTGATGAGCTCGACGGCACGCTTGCGCGGGTGGGCCTCTTCGGCGGCGCCGGATGCCTCGTCCTTGACGTCTCCGCCTCGGCGACGGTTGCGACGGCGTGAGCCACCGGCCGGAGCGGGTTCTGCCTCCGGCTCGGTCGATCGACCGGGCAGCGGTGGCAGCGGCGCGATCTCGGGTGCGTAGAAGACGAGCTGCGTCGATACCGCTGACACGAACTCCTCGGGGAGCAGTCCCAGGCTCACCGCGGTCGGTGGCTTCGACGGGTCCGTCTCGTCCTGCGCCTGCTCGGCGGCACCATCGCCCCCGGCAGCCTGCTCCGGCTCAGCGGACGGCTCCTCGGAAGTCTCCTGCTCCGGCTCAGCGGACGGTGCCTTGGAAGGCTCCTCGTCCGCCTCGACGGCAGACGCTGCGGGGGCTGCGGACACCTCGGCGGGAGCATCCGGCTCTTCAGCCGGCGTCTCCTGCTCGTCGGACGGCCCCGTCTGCGGCGATTCCGGCTGCTCCGGTGTCAGCGGAGCTTCCGAGTCGGTCTGAGGGTTGAGGTCTGAATCGTTTCCATCTGCCATCACTGGCGCACTCCCTGCGGGGCGGCACCGCGCGCCGCCCGGCGAAATCTCGTGCGGCGCCGCACCTGCGGTGCCGCGAACTCACTCGGTCTGCAGCGGAATCCTGCTCTCGGCGGATGTTCTCGCTGCCACGGGCGTCCATCGCCCTGAAGTCTTCGGTGATGCCCATCGCGGCGCGGCCGCGTGTCATCGAGCCCCATTATCGCACTTCCCCCGCCGGATTGCGCACTCGCGGCACGCCGGGTGTGCGAGAGTCCCCCGACCGGTCACGCTCCGCGGCCCGCTGGCGCGGCATCCGTCCAGGCCTCGATGCCATAATCCGAAGCATGCCCGAGCGTCAGACCCACACCCGTCCCACCGTGCTGGCCGTGTGGCTCGTGATCGCGGGGGTCATCGGCTGGTGGGCGGCGTTCACCCTCACGATGGAGCGACTGCACAAGCTCGAGGATCCGAACGCGATCGCCTCGTGCGACTTCAACTCGCTGGTGCAGTGCTCTGCGAATCTCGAGTCCTGGCAGGGCAGCGTCTTCGGCTTTCCGAACCCGCTCCTCGGGGTCGCCGGCTGGGTCGCGCCCATCGTGGTCGGCATGGCGCTTCTCGCCCGTGCGCGGTTCGCCCGCTGGTTCTGGCTGCTGTTCGAACTCGGGATGCTGTTCGCGTTCGGCTTCGTCTGCTGGCTGATCGTCCAGAGTCTCTTCGTGCTCGGCACGCTGTGCCCCTGGTGCGTGGTGACCTGGGTGGTGACGATCCCGACCTTCTACGCGGTGACGCTGCACGTGCTGCGTGCGGGACTGTTGCCCGCCCCGACCGCCGTGCGCCGCGCCGCGGACCGTCTGATGGGCTGGGTGCCTCTCATCACGGTGGTCAGCTACGCGATCATCGCGATCCTCGCCCAGCTGCAGCTGGACGTGCTCGGCCGGGCGTTCTGAGCCCCGCCGGGCGGACTCAGCCGAACCAGATCCCGAGCTCGCGCGCCGCGGACTCGGGGCTGTCGGAGCCGTGCACGAGGTTCTGCTGCACCTTCAGGCCCCAGTCGCGGCCCAGGTCCCCACGGATCGTTCCCGGCGCGGCGGTGGTCGGGTCGGTCGTGCCGGCGAGGGAGCGGAACCCTTCGATCACGCGGTTGCCCGCAAGCCGGATCGCGACCGACGGCCCCGACATCATGAACTCGACGAGGGGCTCGTAGAACGGCTTGCCCTCGTGCTCGGCGTAGTGACGCTCCAGCGTCTCGCGATCCGGTTCGACGAGGCGGATATCGACGAGCGCGTAGCCCTTCGCCTCGATGCGGGCCAGGATCGCGCCGGTCAGTCCGCGTGCGACGCCGTCGGGCTTGATGAGGACGAGGGTCTCTTCCGTGGTCATGGGTGTCTCCGTTCGCCGTCGCCGGCTGCGTCGAGGGTGTTCAGGACGAGGGGGAATCGGCTGCGCGCTGCGCATTGCGCCGGTCTAGCGCGGCCCCCTTGATCGTGGCATATCCGTACATGCCGCCGAAAATGAGGGCCACAAGCGCGAGCGCCGGAACGAGGAACGCACCGAGCGCCACGACGACCTGCAGGACCCAGCCGAGCGCAATGCCCCAGGTATGGCGCAGGGCGCGCGTCGTGAGGATCATGACGACCGCCAGCACGGCACCGCCGACGATTCCCCACCACGGGGCGATCGGCTCAGGCAGCGCCCGCAGCCCGTAGATCACCAGGCCGGCCAGGAAAGCGATCATCGACTCGAATCCGAGCACGATCGTGCCCAGCGATTCCGCCGCGCCACGAGTGCGGCGGGTGCGCGGCGCTTCGGCGGTCACCGCTCCCACCCGCTCTTCCAATCCTCGGCGGCCGACAGCGCCAGCGCCTCGCCTGCGAGCACGACGGAACCGGCGATCACGACGGCGCGACGATCGGATGCCGCCGCCCATTCACGTGCGGACTCCGCGGCGTCGCCCAGATCGGCGTGCACGGTCACGGGGACCCCGCGTGCCTCTGCGAGGTCGGCGATCGTGTCGGCATCGTTCGCGCGCTCGGAATGCGGTGCCGTGGCGAAGACGTGCGCGGCTGCGGAAGCCAGTGCGTCGACGATCCCGTCGGCGTCCTTGTCGGAGAGGACGCCCAGGACGACGCCCCACTCGTCGAAGTCGAAGGCTTCCCTCAGCGCCGCGACGAGCGCTCGCGCTCCGTGCGGGTTGTGCGCGGCGTCGACGACGACCGTAGGACTCGCGCCCACGAGCTGCAGGCGACCCGGGGAGGTCACGCCGCCGAAGCCCTCCGCGAGCACGTCGCCGGCGATCGGCTGTGCGCCCCCGCCAAGGAGCGATTCGACCGCAGCGATCGCGAGAGCGGCGTTGAAGCCCTGGTGCGCGCCGTAAAGCGGCAGGTACTCGTCCTCGTAGACGCCGGCGAGTCCGCGGATGCTGATGAGCTGCCCGCCGACCGCGAGGCGCTGCTGGGCCAGCGCGAAGCCTTCGCCCTCGAACGCGATGCTCGCGCCGCGGGCCGCTGCGGCCCGCCGCAGTTCGGCCTCGGCCGCCGCATCCTGTCGGGCCGAGACGACCGCGGCGCCGTCCTTGATGATCCCGGCCTTCACGGCGGCGATCTCGGAGATCGTCTGCCCGAGGCGATCGGCGTGATCGAGGGCGATCGGCGTGAAGACCGCCACGTCGCCGTCGGCGGTGTTCGTCGAGTCCCACGAGCCGCCCATGCCGACTTCCAGCACGAGCACATCGATCGGCGCGTCGGCGAACGCGACGAAGGCGAGCACCGTGAGCAGCTCGAAGAAGGTGAGCGCAGCGTCGCCCGCCGCCGCCAGCTCGGCGTCGACGAGGTCGACGAACGGTGAGACCTCGTCCCACGCATCGGCCACGGCTGCGTCCGAGATCGGCTCACCGTCGATCATGATGCGCTCCGTGAAGCGCTCGAGATGCGGGCTCGTGAAGAGCCCGGTACGCAGCCCGTGCGCGCGAATGAGGCTCTCGATGACCCGGCTCGTCGATGTCTTGCCGTTGGTTCCCGTGACGTGGACGACGCGATAGGTCTTCTGCGGGTCGTCGAGCAGCTCCAGGACGCGCCGGGTGCGCTCGACGCGCGGCTGCACCCACCGCTCCCCTTGCCGCTCCAGCAGCGCCGCGTAGACGGCGTCGGCGCGGGCACGCTCGCGATCTGTCACTTCGACTCGCTCCGCTCGCTCAGTGCGTCGAATGCGTTCGCTTCGACTCTCGTGACGGCCACTTCGAACGCGCCGGTGTTGGCGAAAGCACCGGCGTCGAAGGACACCACGTGTTCCGGGGCCGGCTTCGCGGGGCGACTGCCCCTCGGGCCGTAGAGCGAATGCTCGACGGCCAGCGTCTCGCTCGCCACGCCGGCGGTCTCGAACGCGGACTCCACCGCGATGCGATCCTCGACGTCGTCGAAGGCCAGCTCGAGGCGGATGCGGTCGCTCACGTCGAACCCGGCCGCCTTGCGCGTGTCCTGCACGGCTCGGATCACGTCGCGTGCGAGGCCCTCGGCCTCGAGATCGGGTGTCGTGGTGGTGTCCAGCAGCACGAAGCCTCCCTCGCCCAGGAGTGCGATCGCGGTTCCCTCGTCGACACCGCCTGCCTCGAGGGTGAGCTCGTACTCACCCTCGTGCAGCTCGATGCCGTCGACCATGACGCCGCCGTCCGTCTCCTCCCAGATGCCCGCCTTCGCACCGGCGATGACGTGCTGCACCTGCTTGCCCAGGCGGGGGCCGGCCGCGCGCGCGTTCACCGACAAGCGGCTGGTGATGCCGTAGCGCTGAGCGACGTCGTCACCCAGCTCGACGAGCTCCACGGCCTTGACGTTGAGTTCGTCGCGCAGGATTCCTTCGAACTGCGCAAGGGACGCGGCATCCGTCATCGCCACCGTCAGCTTCGAGAGCGGAAGGCGAACGCGCTTGCCCTCCTTCTTGCGGAGGGCGTTCGCGACGCTGGAGGCCTGCCGGACGGCGTCCATCGCGGCGCGGATGTCGTCGGCTGCCGGGAATGCCGCCGCATCCGGCCAGTCCTGCAGGTGGACGCTGCGTCCGCCGGTGAGACCCCGCCAGACCTTCTCGGACACCAGCGGGATGAGCGGCGCCGCCACGCGGGTCAGCGTCTCGAGCACCGTGTAGAGCGTGTCGAACGCCTCGCGGCTCTTCGGATCGTCGGTCACGCCGACCCAGAAGCGATCGCGCGAACGGCGGATGTACCAGTTGGTCAGGGCCTCGGCGAAGTCGCGGAGCTTCGAGGCCGCCATCGTGGAGTCCAGGCCATCGAGGTCTGTCGCGACATCACGCACGAGGTCGCCCGTGAGCGCCAGGATGTACCGGTCCAGGACGTCGGTCGAGTCGGTCCGCCACGACGCTTCGTAACCCTCCGGCCCGGAGGCGTTCGCGTAGGTCGCGAAGAAGTACCACGCGTTCCACAGCGGCAGCATGAGCTCGCGCACACCGGCGCGGATGCCCTCGGCGGTGACGATCAGATTCCCACCGCGGAGCACGTTGCTCGCCATGAGGAACCACCTCGTCGCATCCGAGCCGTCGGAGTCGAACGTCTCGGAGACGTCGGGATAATTGCCCCGCGACTTCGAGGCCTTGAATCCGTCGTTGCCCAGGATGATGCCGTGACACGACACGCCCGTGAACGCCGGACGGTCGAACAGGGCCGTCGACAGCACGTGCATGACGTAGAACCAGCCGCGCGTCTGCCCGATGTACTCGACGATGAAGTCCGCGGGCGCGTGCTCGTCGAACCATTCCTGGTTCTCGAACGGGTAATGCACCTGGGCGTACGGCATCGAGCCGGAGTCGAACCATACGTCGAAGACGTCCTCGATGCGGCGCATCGTGCTGCGCCCCGTCGGGTCGTCGGGGTTGGGCCGAGTCAGGTCGTCGATGAACGGGCGGTGCAGGTCCACGTCGCCTTCGGCGTTGCGCGGGAGCGCGCCGAAGTCCCGCTCGAGATCCTCGAGAGAGCCGTAGACGTCGATCCGCGGATACTCCGGGTCGTCGCTCTTCCACACCGGGATCGGCGATCCCCAGTAGCGATTGCGGCTGATGGACCAGTCGCGCGCACCTTCGAGCCATTTGCCGAACTGGCCGTGCTTGACGTTCTCGGGCACCCACGTGATCTGCTCATTGTTGGCGAGCAGGCGATTCTTGATCTCGGTCACGCGCACGAACCAGCTCGAGACGGCGCGGTAGATGAGCGGGTTGCGGCACCGCCAGCAGTGCGGATACGAGTGCTCGTAGCTCGCCTCACGCAGCAGCCGGCCCTCCTGGCGAAGCAGCCGGATGAGCGGCCGGTTGGCGTCCATCCACAGCTCGCCGGCGACATCGGTCACCTGCGGCAGGAAGCGTCCGCCGTCGTCGAGGCTCATGATGAGCGGGATGCCGGCCGCCTCGGTCACACGCTGGTCGTCCTCGCCGAAGGCCGGGGCCTGGTGCACGATCCCGGTGCCGTCCGCGGTGGTGACGTAGTCGTCGACGAGGATGCGCCACGCGTTCCCGGTGTTCCACGTGGCGGCATCGGCGTAATAGTCGAACAGCCGGTCATATGCGACGTCCTGCAGTTCGGAACCCTGGACGGTCTGCACGACCGCCTCGCGCGCCGCCTCGGCCGAGTCGTAGCCCAGATCCTTCGCGTAGTTGCCGAGCAGCTCCTCTGCCAGGAGATACCGGTGGGCATACGCCTCTTCGGGCTCGTCGGCGTGCCCGTCGGCGGTGTGGTGCACGTCCGTGGCGCCGTTCGGTCCGCCCGGCACGACCGCGTAGCGGATGTCGGGGCCGACCGCGAGGGCGAAGTTCGTCGGCAGCGTCCACGGCGTCGTCGTCCACGCGAGCGCGCGCACTCCGGTGAGTCCCAGCGCCTCGGCCTTCAACCCCACGAGCGGGAAGGTCACCGTGACCGACGGGTCCTGGCGCATCTTGTAGACGTCGTCGTCCATCCGCAGTTCATGAGCCGAGAGCGGTGTCTCGTCTCGCCAGCAGTACGGCAGCACCCGGTAGCCCTCGTACGCCAGGCCCTTGTCGTACAGCGTCTTGAACGCCCACAGGACGGACTCCATGTACGAGACGTTGAGCGTCTTGTAGCCGCGCTCGAAGTCGACCCAGCGCGCCTGCCGTGTGACGTAGTCCTCCCACTCACGCGTGTAGGCCAGAACCGACTCGCGCGCCTTGGCGTTGAAGGCGGCGACGCCCATCGCCTCGATCTGGCTCTTCTCGGTGATCCCGAGCTGCTTCATGGCCTCGAGCTCGGCGGGAAGACCGTGGGTGTCCCAGCCGAAGACGCGGTCGACCTTCTTGCCGCGCATCGTCTGGAACCGCGGGAAGAGGTCCTTCGCGTAGCCGGTGAGGAGATGACCGTAGTGCGGCAGCCCGTTGGCGAACGGGGGGCCGTCGTAGAACACCCACTCCTCGGCGCCGTCGCGCTGGTCGATCGAAGCGCGGAAGGTTTGATCGGCCTCCCAGAAGGCCAGTGTCTCGCGCTCGACGTCAGGAAAGCGCGGGCTCGGCACGACTGGAGAGGGCGTGGGGAGGGCAGGATCTGCTGCCGGTCCGAACGGGGAGGGCTTCGGGTAGGTCATCATCTCTCGCAGGTGCTCGCTCGATTCGCGTCCTGCCGGGACGACCTGCCGGAAGACGTCTCCCGGCGGACCGCGGTACCACCCTGCGTTGACGGGATGCCGACCGGCATCCGCCCGCTTTCACTGCGGCTGTGACGGGCCTGCCCCGCTCGGTTCTAGTGAGGACTCGCCGTGACGAGCCCGGTTCTTCCGAGAGCTCCCCGGTGATGGCCGGATCAGTGCTGTTGGGTCGAGTCTACCGTGGCCGTGCAAGCCGGGAATGATGAGGGGCCTCTCACGGTTTCTGGACTCGTGCCAAGATTGACGACTGTGAATTCCACCGCCACTCCCGACGCCTCCCCTGCCGCCACCACAGCACCCGCGCGCCGCGTCGCATGGGCCTCGATGGTCGGGACGTCGCTGGAGTCCTTCGACTTCTACCTCTTCGCGTACTTCTCGGCGTTCTTCGTCGGACCGCTCTTCTTCGATCCCCTCGGCAGCGTGGGCGCGACCAGCGTGGCCTTCCTCACGATCGCGGTCGCCTTCGTGGTGCGCCCGATCGGCGCCATCCTCTTCGGCTACATGGGCGACCGGCTCGGGCGGCGGGCGACGCTGCTGTGGACCGTGGGCGTCATGGGCGTGGCCACAGGCCTCATCGGCCTGCTGCCCACCTATGCCCAGGCCGGCTGGGTCGGCGCGGTGCTGCTCATCCTGCTGCGCATCGTGCAGGGCCTCTCGCTCGGCGGCGAATGGGGTGGGTCGATCCTCATCGCGACCGAGCACTCCGGGCCGGTCAAGCGCGCGTTCTATGCGGCCATTCCCCAGCTGGGCTCACCGGTCGGGTCGATCCTGTCCGCCGCGGTGTTCATCGTGATGACCGTCGTCCTCCCGGCCGAGCAACTCGCCGACTGGGGCTGGCGCATCCCGTTCCTGCTCGCGCTGCCTCTGCTGGCGGTATCGCTCTACCTGCGCCTGACGATCTCGGAGACCCCGGTCTTCCAAGGTGTCGTGGCGGAGGGCCGGCGCGACCGCATCCCCTTCGTCACGATGTTCGCGCGCCGCCCTGCCGCGATGGCGATCGCGATCGGCGCAGCACTGCTGGGCATCGGCTCGTATTCGCTGATGAACACCTACACCGTCAACTACGGCGTGGAGCAGCTCGGCTTCAGCTTCCAGGACCTCCTCGTCGCGACCACCGTCGGGGGTCTCCTGCAGCTCGTCACGATTCCGCTCTTCGGAGCATGGGCCAGCCGCATCGGCTCCGCGAAGGTGGTGCTGTGGGGCGCCCTGGGGACGCTCCTCATCACGTTCCCGATGTACTTCCTGCTGCAGTTCGCGACCTTCCCGATCCTGGTGGCGACCATGATCATCGGCGGCATCCTGCCGACCATGGCGTGGGCGGCGCTGGGCGGGCTCATGAACGACCTCTTCCCCGACAACTTCCGCTACTCGGCGCTGTCGTTCGCCTACGCGCTGGCGGCGACGATCAGCGGCTTCGTCCCGTACCTCACGTTCGAGCTGGGCACTGCGACGGGCTTCGCGTGGTGGCATCCGGGCGTCGTCCTCGCGATCATGTCGGCTGTGACGCTGGTCTCGGCATGGCTGGCCACGCGCCGCCGGCCCGAGCCTGAGCTCGCCTCGGCACCCGAGACGGCCTCCGCCGCAGTCTGACCACCACCTCAGGCGGAGCGGATGCCGGTGTCCCGGCATCCGCTCCGCCTGAGTACGTCTCGCCCAGGTAGAATCGACGCGCATCCCACACTCAGGCACGCTCACACGGTGCCGCACATATCGAGGAGACCCGATGGCCGACGCGCAGATTCCCGACAAGCCCGCCCTCGAAGGCCTCGAGACCAAGTGGGATGCGAGCTGGACAGAGCGGGGCACGTACCTGTTCGACCGGATCCGCGCCGCAGAGGTCGGCCGTGCGGGAATCTTCTCGGTCGACACTCCCCCGCCAACCGCCTCGGGAAGCCTGCACATCGGGCACGTGTTCAGCTACACGCACACCGACGTCAAGGTGCGCTTCGAGCGCATGCGCGGCAAGACGGTGTTCTACCCGATGGGCTGGGACGACAACGGCCTGCCGACCGAGCGCCGCGTGCAGAACTACTACGGCGTGCGTTGCGACCCCTCGCTGCCGTACGACCCGCAGTTCGCTCCCCCGTATGAGGGCGGCGACAACAAGTCGAGCCGCGCGGCCGACCAGATCCCGGTCAGCCGTCGCAACTTCATCGAGCTGTGCGAGAAACTCACCGTCGAAGACGAGAAGCACTTCGAGGCCCTGTGGCGCTCGCTCGGGCTGAGCGTGGACTGGACGCAGACGTACCGGACGATCTCGGACGACACGATGCGGATCAGCCAGCTCGCGTTCCTGCGCAATCTGGAGCGCGGCGAAGCCTTCCAGGACCTCGCGCCGACCCTGTGGGACATCGACTTCCGCACCGCTGTGGCGCAGGCCGAACTCGAAGACCGCGATCAGCCGGCCGCGTACCATTGCGTCGCGTTCCACAAGACGGACGGCTCGGGCGATGTCTTCATCGAGACGACGCGCCCGGAGCTGCTCCCCGCGTGCGTCGCGCTGGTCGCCCACCCCGACGACGAGCGGTATCAGCCGCTGTTCGGCAGCACGGTGCGCACGCCCCTGTTCGACGTCGAGGTGCCCGTCCTGGCGCACCCGCTTGCTCAGCAGGACAAGGGCTCGGGCATCGCCATGATCTGCACGTTCGGCGACGTCACCGACATCGTGTGGTGGCGGGAGTTGAACCTGCCCAACCGCACGATCCTCGGACAGGACGGTCGCGTCCTCGCCGAAGCGCCCGACGTGATCGTGACGGATGCCGCGAAGACCGCGTATGCGGAGCTCGCAGGCAAGACGGTGTTCAGCGCCAAGAAACGGATCGTCGAGCTGCTGCAGGAGTCCGGCGACATGGAGGGTGACCCCAAGCCGTTCACCCACGCGGTCAAGTTCTATGAGAAGGGCGACCGCCCGCTCGAGATCGTGTCGACCCGCCAGTGGTATCTGCGCAACGGCGCCCGCGACGAGGCCCTCCGCGACAAGCTCATCGCTCTCGGCCAGCAGATGTCGTGGCATCCCGATTTCATGCGCGTGCGCTACGAGAACTGGACCAACGGACTCACCGGGGACTGGCTCGTCTCTCGCCAGCGGTTCTTCGGTGTGCCGATCCCGGTCTGGTATGCACTGGACGACGACGGTGAGCGCGATTACGGCCGCGTGCTGACGCCGGATGCAGCGACGCTCCCCGTCGATCCGTCGACGGATGTGCCCCCCGGGTACACCGAGGATCAGCGCGGTGTCGCCGGTGGGTTCGAGGGCGAGAACGACATCTTCGACACATGGGCGACGTCGTCCTTGACGCCGCAGCTCGCCGGCGGGTGGGAGCGCGATCCCGAGCTGTGGGACCTCGTCGCGCCGTTCGACGTGCGCCCCCAGGGCCAGGACATCATCCGGACGTGGCTGTTCTCCACGCTGCTGCGCAGCGCGCTCGAGGACGATCGCGCGCCGTGGACGGATGCCGCGATCTCGGGCTTCATCGTCGACCCCGACCGCAAGAAGATGTCGAAGTCCAAGGGCAACGTCGTCACGCCTGCCGACATCCTCGTGCAGCACGGCTCCGACGCCGTCCGCTACTGGGCGGCTTCCAGCCGCCTGGGCACTGATGCGGCCTTCGACCCGCAGAACCCGACGCAGATCAAGATCGGTCGCCGTCTGGCCATCAAGGTCCTCAACGCGGCCAAGTTCGTGCTGTCGTTCCCGGTGCCCGAGGGCGCTCAGGTCACGCACGCGATCGACGCGTCGATGCTCACTCGCCTCGACGACGTCATCCGTGATGCGACGAAGGCACTGGACTCGTACGACCACGCTCGCGCGCTGGAGATCACGGAGTCGTTCTTCTGGACCTTCTGCGACGACTACCTCGAGCTGGTCAAGGAACGCGCGTACAACCAGGCGGACGTGGGTCAGGCATCCGCTGCCCTCGCGCTGCGCATGGCACTCTCGACGCTGCTGCGGCTCTTCGCACCGGTGCTCGTGTTCGCAGCCGAAGAGTCCTGGTCGTGGTTCAACGACGGCTCGGTACACACAGCGCCGTGGCCGGAGACGCTCGAGATCGAAGGCGACCCGTTTGTGCTCAGCGTCGTGGGAAGCGCGCTGATCGGCATCCGGCGGGCGAAGACAGAGGCCAAAGTCTCACAGAAGACGCCCGTCGACCAAGTGACGGTCTCCGCTCCGGCCGCGTCGCTCGATGCCCTCCGCCTCGCCGAGGGCGACCTGAAGGCGGTCGGCCGGATCACCGAGATCAGCTACGCGGTCGCCGACGAGCTGACCGTCTCCGACATCCAGTTCGCAGCGCAGGAGGCCTGACATGCAGCTCGGAACCCGCTGGACCTCGGGCGATGAGGCGCCGCGTGCCGTGCCCGAGGCGCTGCGCCGCGGCATCCGGAGCGTCGACGAGTCGATCCCGAACGACGATCTCGGTCAGCCGCGTCCTCGATGGACGCTCACGTGGCTCGAGGGTCGTCCGATCGCGGAGCTCGACACCGGCGTCATCGTCACGCTCGGCGCGGACGGCGAACCCGTCGTCCGGCATGATCCCGACGACGGGTTCGCCTGACCGACAGCGGGGCCGTCGCGCACATCAGTTGTGCAGGGCGCCTGCCTCGGCACCGGCCTTGCGGGTGCCCACGACGAGCAGGCGTGAGCCGAGAACAGTCGCGACGAGGATGAAGATGCCCGCCGCGACGAACGGCAGGCGCAGATCGATCCGCGCCACCCAGCCTCCCAGCAGCGTGGCGATGGGGAACATGCCCCACGTCAGCATGCGGATGATGCCGAGCACCCGGCCGAACAGCTCGGCGGGCACGATCTGCTGCCGCAATGCCCCCCAGGGCACATTCCACACCGAGATCGAGAAGGCTCCGAGCGCGTAGGCGGCGCTGGCAGAGAAGACATCCGGAGCCAGGCCGGTCAGTCCCAATCCGACGGCGGCCCCGACGTTGGCGGCGAGCATGACGCGTCCGCGGCCGAACCGCTCGACCAGGCGCGAAGCAACGAGCGATCCGAGGAGCGCCCCGACGCCCACACCCGCTGTGACGAAACCGATCGCCGCAGGAGCGACGTCGAGATCCTCGAGGAAGTACAGGATGGTGCTCGCCTGAGCAAATGAGAGAGCGCTGCCCACGAGCGACGTGTAGAGGACCATCGCGCGCAGATAGCGGTTGTGCCACAGGTAGACGATCGCCTCGCGCGCGGTCACCTTGCTCGGGGACGGCGGCACCGGAACGGGAGTCGCCGAGCCTCCGGCGGCCACATCGGGGGCGGCCGGGTCGGTGACTCGGGCCGGCTCGCGCAGTGGGCGCGCTGCCGAGATCGGCAGCAGCAGGGCCAGGACAATGGGCACGAGGTATCCGGTCGCTCCCAGCCACAACGGAAGCGCGAGCGAGACGGCGAAGAGCAGGCCGGCAATCGGCTGGGCGACGAACATGTCGATCGTGATGTGCGCGGCCTGCATGCGTCCGTTCGCGCGATCAAGCTGCGGCTTGGTGACCACACCCGGGATGACCGCGTTCGTCGCGTTGTCGAACAACGTCTCACCCAGCCCGAAGATGAGCGTTCCCACGAACAGCGCCCACAGCTCCAGCGAACCGGTCGCGGTGAGGACCGCGAGCCAGAGGGCAGCGCCGCCGCGGAGGGTGTTCGCCGCCGCCATGATGATACGGCGGTCGAAGCGATCGACGATCATGCCCGCGGGGAGCCCGAACACGAGCCACGGAAGGAATGCGAGGGCGCCGATCACTGAGATCGCCAGCGGGTCGCGGGTCAGCGTCGTCGCGATCAGGGGAACCGCGGTGCGTCCCAGTCCGTCGGCCAGATTGCTGAACGCGGCTGCGGTCCACAGCTTGCCGAAGTCGCGACCGAGGGGTGAGCGCTTCGCCGGACCTGCCGGGCCGCCCGAGGCGTTCACGGTGTCGACAGCGCCGCTCATCGCGGGAGCATGCCCAGGGCAGCCAGCGCTTCCGCGTTGCGGCGAGCGGTGGTCGCCGCATCCTGCGCCGCGAGCGCGCGGTGCCGCACGTCACCGGCACGGCGTTCGAGTCGCGCCTGTACGAAGGCGTCGAGCACACCCGCCGTGCGCAGCAGAGCGCGATCGATGATGTCGGTGCGAGTGGTCGCGAGCCGGGTACGGAAGTACGGCGATGTGATGGCGGTCATGACTGTCCTCCTTGCTCGGGAAGCGGGAACAGGTCGGCCCGGATCGTCACGGGCCGCACGTCCTCGCCGGTCTGATTGCGATAGGTGTCCACGGCCTCGTCGATGAGTGCCATGATCTTCGTCGCCAGTTCTTTGCTCTGCGCGGGAGTGAGGCGTGCCGTGGCGGTGGAGATCATGCTCCCGTCCCGCCACGTCTCGGGCTCGCTCTCCAGGCCGCGATCGACGAACGCCACGAGCTGCTCCTGGCGGAGCTTGAAGAACTCGCTCATGACGATCTGCGTTGCTGCGCGACCCGAGGGTGTCTTCAGCGCCTCGGCGTTGGCGAACGACACCCCTCCTGCCGGTCGCTCCCACCAGCGCTCACGTCCCGACCCCTTGTCGACGCACTCCTGGATGAGGTCGTGCTTCGCCAGCGCACGCAGGTGGTAGCTGGTCGAACCGGAGGACTCGCCCAGCCGCTCGGCGAGCGAACTCGCTGTCTGCGGGCCGTACTGGCTCAGGATGTCGTAGATCTTCACCCGGAGGGGGTGCGCCAATGCGCGCAGTGCCCCGGCGTCGAGCACGCGGTCTGCACGGAGCGGTGCCTGGCCCGCGGCTGCGGGATCGACGTGTGCGCTGTCTGTCATGTCCTCACGATAGAACATGCAAAGACTTCTTTGCAAGCATTTCTTTGCAGCAGCTTGTTTGCATTCATCTGTTTGCAAACGGTCCGCTGTAACCGGATGCCGCGACACTAGGCTGGACCGCATGCCCACGGACAACCCGCTCCTCTCCCCCAGCGCGCTCCCTTACGGCCTCCCGGACTATTCCGTGATTCGCCCCGAGCACTACCTGCCCGCATTCGAGCAGGCGTTCGCCGACCACACGGCCGAGGTCGCGGCGATCACGCGGGTGCGATCGATGCCCACGTTCGAGAACACCATGGAGCCGCTCGAGGCGAGCGGACGTCTGCTCGGCGACGTCGCGCGCACCTTCTACACCGTGTCGTCGGCCGATGCGACCGACGAGATCCAGGCGATCGAAGAGCAGCTCGCCCCGCTCATGTCGGCGCACCAAGACTCCATCCAGCTCGATGCCGCCCTCTACTGGCGGATCAAGACCCTCCACGAGCAGCGGGATCAGCTCCCGCTCACGCCGGAGCAGCGCTACCTCATCGAGCGCCACTACACCGAGATGTCGCACGCGGGCGCCGGCCTCGACGACGACGCGAAGCAGCGCCTCACCGCGCTCAACCAGCGACTGTCCACCCTGACGACGCAGTTCGAGAAGAACCTGCTCGGCGACACCAACGACCTCGCCGTCGTGTTCGACGACGTCGCAGAGCTAGACGGCCTGACCCAGGGGGAGCTTTCGGCTGCCGCGCAGGCGGCCGCCGACCGTGGACTCGAGGGCAAATGGGTGGTCACGTTGACTCTGTTCACCGGGCATCCGTACCTCTCGAGTCTCACCGACAGAACCTCCCGCGCACGCCTGCTCGAGGCATCCCGATCCCGCGGTTCACGCGCCAACGACAACGACAACCGTGCGACGCTCCTCGAGATCGTGCGTCTTCGGGCCGAGCGGGCGGCACTGCTCGGCTACGACTCGCACGCCGCGTACATCACCTCTGACGAGACGGCGCGCTCCCCCGAAGCCGTCCACGACCTGCTCCGGCGGCTCGCCGTTCCGGCCGCGCGCAACGCGCGTCGCGAGCAGCAGGCGCTCCAGAGGATCATCGACGCCGAGCCGGCGCCGTTCCCGCTCGCCGCACACGACTGGGCGTACTACACCGAGAAGGTACGCGCCGCCGAATACGATATCGACCGCTCGGCCCTGCGCCCGTGGTTCGAAGCGGAGCGGGTGCTGCAGGACGGGGTGTTCCGCGCCGCCACCGAGCTGTACGGCATCACCTTCACCGAACGTGAGGATCTGCACGGCTACCACGCAGACACGAGGGTCTTCGAGGTCCACAACGCCGACGGCAGCGCACTGGGACTGTACGTCCTGGACCTCTACACGCGCGACACCAAGCGCGGCGGCGCGTGGATGAACTCGATCGTGCTGCAGTCGCACCTGCGTGGCACCGCGCCGATCGTCGTCAACAACCTCAACGTCCCGAAGCCGGCGCCCGGAAGCCCGACCCTGCTGACGCTCGACGAGGTGACCACGCTCTTCCACGAGTTCGGCCACGCGCTGCATGGCCTGTTCGCGACCGTCACGTATCCCCACTTCGCCGGCACGAACGTCTTCCGTGACTTCGTCGAGTTCCCGAGCCAGGTGAACGAGATGTGGATCTACTGGCCCGAGATCCTGACGTCCTACGCCCGGCACATCGAGACCGACGAGCCGCTGCCCGCTGACGTGGTCGAGAAGCTCCACGCGTCCGAGGCGTTCAATCAAGGCTTCGCGACGAGCGAGTACCTCGCCGCGGCGTGGCTCGACCAGGCGTGGCACTCCCTGTCGACGACCGAGGCGACCGCTGACCTCGACGTGGCAGCGTTCGAGGCATCCGCTCTCGCCGACATCGGTCTCGACAACCCCGCCGTGCCCACGCGATACTCCTCGACCTACTTCGCGCACATCTTCTCCGGTGGGTACAGCGCGGGGTACTACTCGTACATCTGGAGTGAGGTGCTCGATGCCGACACGGTGGAATGGTTCCGCGAGAACGGCGGCCTGCGGCGCGAGAACGGCGATCGTTTCCGCGAGCGACTGCTCGGCGTCGGCGGCTCGAAGGACCCGCTCGAGGCCTACCGGGACTTCCGTGGGCGGGATGCCGAGATCCAGCCGCTCCTGAAGCGGCGAGGTCTCGCCGACTGACGATGCCGCGAAGGCGGCGCTAAACGGGGTGCGCGGCCACCCATGCCGCGGCAGCCGACCGGGACGACACGCTCAGCTTCGTCCGCGCATTGGCGACGTGTCGATGCACGGTGTGGATGCTGAGGAACAGCTCTGCGGCGATCTGGGCGTCCGTCCTCCCCTGCGACACGAGAAGAAGGACCTCGCGCTCACGTGGCGAGATCACGTCCGTCGCCGGCGCGTCGGCGACTGTGGAGGCGCCGTGATCGAGCGCGAACGATTCCCCTCTCAGCGAAGCCTCGTCGACTCCGTCGAACACCAGGGCAGGACGCAGAACCGCAGCGACGTCGCCGTGCCACGGGTGATGCGCCACACCATCGACCACCTTCAGCTGAGCTCCCGGGATCGTGGCGGCCGTCTGCACGCCGAGTGCGAGCGGGATGGCCCGGTCGCCGCGGCGGTGGATCACGAGCGTCGGAGTGGTCACCGCGGCGGCGGATCGAACCGCGTCATACGCGTACACCGCTTCCAGACCCGCTGCCGCCGCCTGTGCGGTCGCCGTCGATCGCTGGTGCCGGGCGTACGCGGCGCGCTGCTCGGCGGTGGCGTCGGGGTAGAAGATGTCCGACATCACGCGTGAGCTCACGCCCCAGCTCTGACGTACGAGCTCGATCAGCGCTGCCCGGTCCGCAGCCGGCGCGATGGCGCTCCCGTCGAGGTAGGCTCCGGCGAGGATCAGGCGCCGCACGCGCTCGGGAAATCGTGCGGCGAACTCCACGGCCACAGCGCACCCCGATGATCCGGCGAACAGCGACGCCCGCTCGACGCCCGCGTCATCGAGGACCGCCCGCATCGCGTCCAGATGCGGCTCGATGCTGTCCGCCGGCGCGGACCGTGAGCGCGAGAGTCCGTTCCCCGGCGCATCCATACGGATGACCCGCCGATGCCGGGCGAGCGTCTGCAGGAACCCGCGCAGGGGTGGATAGTCCCAGTCGCGTTCGAGGTGGCTCATCCACCAGCCGCCGACGAGCACCGGGAGCCCGGAGCCGATCTCCGACCAGGCGACGTCGTCGGAGCCCGACCACGCGTGGTTCACGACGACGGTGCTGGACACGCCCTCAGTATGCGACACCGATCCGTGCGCCGGGAGTGGGCGACGACGACCCGCACCGCGGGCTTCCCGCCGATCGGCTGAGTCCACCCCGCGAAGACCGGTCACAGCACCCGCCCCAGCACACGGGCGAGCCGCTGGCGCTTCAGAGCGACCCACGTCGAGTCTGCGCGTGCGACCCGTTCGCCTGCGGCATCCGTGATCGCGACGGAAGTCTCATACCGACGGCCGTGCACCTCGCGCGTCCAGCTATGCACGACCAGACGCTCCCCGACGCGCGGCCGACGGACCACCTGTGCAGTCATCGTGCCGAGCAGGCACAGGATGCCGTCGCGCAACGCCGTCGCCGGATAACTCGTGCAGTCCATCGCACCCCACACCGCCGCGTAGTCGGCGATGCCGGCACGGCTGTGGCGGGTGTCGACGATCCAGGGCGATGCGAGCAGGTCGGGAAGTCCCGGAACGGGTCCCGGAGTGACGTGCATTCCATCGGCTCGATCCGGTCCGCAGACGGCGCAGTCCGAGAGGAGGTGGCGGGTGCCGACCAACGGGTGGGCGGCGCGCGCGGCGACCGCATCCTCGAAGCTCGGTGCATCGGGCGACCGCGACTCGTCCAGTCGCCCGGGCCGCGCCGTTGCGATCACCCGACCGCCGTGGCGGACCTGAACCGCCCCACGCCCGTCGTCGAAGACATCGAGTGGCCGATCGAGCGGAACCGGGCGATTCAGGACGACGGTGACGACGTCGGCGTCGACGTGCTGCGAGATGCGACCGGCAGCGATACCACCGTTGGCCGAGCGGCGGGGGCCGTTCCAGCGTCGCGTGATGCGCACACTGCCGACCCATGACCGTTGCGGGGCACGGGCCTCGACGGGCGCGGAACGGCTGTAGACGACCGCGGCATCATGAGGTGAAAGAGCGAAATCTGACATGCCCTGATTCAACGGGCTGCTCGTCTCGCACCGCCTCGCACAGACTCGCCATTCCTGGGTGGCCCGAATCGGCCAGGCGCCGGCATTCCCGCGCCCAGCGAGGCGGGCTCATCGTCGCAGTCGCCGCCGCTTCAGAGCGCGCCGACCCCCTGCGCGAACGCGCGCATGCGAGCGGCCATCGCCTGCGGTACTTCCCCGATGGTGAAGTGTCCTCCCTCTTCGAGGCGCTCGAACGTGCGCAGGTCGCGGTAGAAGCGGCGGGCGAGTGACTCGGGGTAGTCCCACTCGTGGCGCTGGATGTGGACGGATGCCGGCACTTCGACCACCGGCATCACGTCGGGCTGGTCGGCGCCCTCGTAGTACGGCCGGAAGGACGACCCGATCGACTGGGTCGTCCAGTAGATCATGGCCTCGGTCAGGATGCGCTCGCGCGAGAGGCGATGCTCGACGGCCGCCGGGTCGCCGCCGGGGGTGTCGCTCCACTCCGCGAGTTTCTCGGCGAGCCACGCCAGCAGCCCGGCCGGCGAGTCGTTCAGCGCCGCCGCGAGCGTGTCGGGTCTGGTGGCCTGGATGTGCCCGTACCCGCCGTTCGCGCCGCCCCACCGGTCGAGCCGTTCGAAGAACGCGATCTCGTCCGGAGCCGTGAGTGACGGTCTTTCGGCCTGTGCAGGGAAGTGCGAATGCGTGACGAGGATACCGATCACCGATTCGGGGTACGTGCCGGCGATCAGGTCGTTCACGTTCGCAGAGACGTCCTCGCCGTACGTGAAGTAGCGCTCGTACCCCAGCACGTCGGTCATGAGAGCGTGCATCGTGGCGGCCAGACGCACCTCGGTCATGGGACCGGCCGCGTAGGGAGTCGAATATCCGAATCCCGGAAAGCTCGGCACCACGACATGGAAGTCCGCAAGCAGGTCGGCGAATTCGAGCTGCAGGGCGAACGTGTGCGGCCAGCCGTGCATCACGAGAAGAGCCGGCGCGTCCTTTCGTTCGGAGCGCAGATGCGCGAAGTGGACGGTCGCGTCGTCGATGTCCGCGAGGAACTGCGGATGCCCGTTGAGCCACGCCTCCCGCTCCCGCCAATCGAAACGACGCCAGCTGTCGACAAGGTCGGCGAGGTAGGCGGCGTTCATGCCGGCATCCGGGCGGCGAGGTGAGTCTGGCAGCGGCCGGAACCGATCCAGCCGCTCGTGCAGGTTGGCGATCTCGGCGTCGGCAACGTGAATCGTGAACGGTCGCGTCAAGGTCATCCTGTGACGCTAGCGGCGGGCTCCGACACCCGCCGAGCCCCTCAGGCGCTCTTGCGCTTCTCCCTCAGCACCAGCGTGGGCGGTGCGCCCTCCTCGACGGCCGCGCGAGTGACGATCGCCTTGTCGACGTCGTCGCTCGACGGGATCTCGAACATGATCGGGCCGAGGACGTCCTCGAGGATCGCGCGCAGACCTCGCGCACCGGTCTTGCGGGCCACGGCCAGGTCAGCGATCGCCTCGAGTGCCTCACGGTCGAACTCGAGCGTCACGCCGTCGAGCTCGAACATGCGCTGATACTGCTTGACCAGTGCGTTCTTGGGCTCGGTCAGGATCTCCATGAGCGCTTCCTGGTCGAGCGGAGCGACCGACGCCACCACCGGCAGGCGGCCGATGAACTCGGGGATCAGGCCGAACTTGTGCAGGTCTTCCGGCTGCACCTCGCTGAACAAGGTGAGGTCGTCGCCCTTGTTGTGCAGCGGGGCGCCGAATCCGACGCCGTGCTTGCCCACGCGCGACGAGATGATGTCTTCGAGTCCCGCGAAGGCGCCGGCGACGATGAACAGCACGTTCGTCGTGTCGATCTGGATGAACTCCTGATGCGGGTGCTTGCGCCCGCCCTGCGGCGGCACCGAGGCGACGGTGCCCTCGAGGATCTTCAGCAGCGCCTGCTGAACGCCCTCGCCCGACACATCGCGGGTGATCGACGGGTTCTCGGCCTTGCGGGCGATCTTGTCGACCTCGTCGATGTAGATGATGCCGGTCTCGGCCCGCTTGGTGTCGAAGTCGGCTGCCTGCAGCAGCTTGAGGAGGATGTTCTCGACGTCTTCGCCGACGTAGCCGGCCTCGGTCAGCGCCGTGGCATCGGCCACGGCGAACGGCACGTTCAGGCGCTTGGCCAGGGTCTGCGCGAGGTACGTCTTGCCGCAGCCGGTCGGACCGAGGAGCAGGATGTTGCTCTTGGCGATCTCGATCTCGTCGGCGCGCTGTTCGGCGGACTGGATCGTGCCGTGCGCGCGGACGCGCTTGTAGTGGTTGTAGACGGCCACCGAGAGTGCGCGCTTGGCGTCGTTCTGACCGACGACATACTCCTCGAGGAACGCGTAGATCTCACGCGGCTTCGGGAGGTCGAACTCGGCGACGACGCCCGAGGATGACTCGGCCATGCGCTCTTCGATGATCTCGTTGCACAGCTCGACGCACTCGTCGCAGATGTACACGCCGGGGCCGGCGATCAGCTGCTGGACCTGCTTCTGGCTCTTGCCGCAGAAGGAGCACTTGAACAGGTCGGCGCTCTCACCGATGCGTGCCATGCGGCGCCTCCTCGTGACATGGGGCCAGTCCCCCGGCTGTCTTCCGAGCCTAACCTCTGACGGCGACATCGGGCGGGATTGCGACGCACGTTGTGGAGGGCCGTCCGCCCAGAGCAGAACACGGGCCCTCCCGCACGACGACGCCCCGCCACCCGGGTTGCGGGCGACGGGGCGTCGAAGGATCCGTGCTACTTGGTCAGCGCCTGCTGTCCACGCTTGCGAGTCGTCAGCACCTGGTCCACCAGGCCGTAGGCGACTGCCTCCGCGCCCGACAGGATCTTGTCGCGGTCGATGTCCTTGTTGACCTCTTCAGGCGTCTTGTTCGAGTGCTTCGCCAGGGTCTCCTCGAGCCACGTACGCATCCGCATGATCTCGGCCGCCTGGATCTCGATGTCGGAGGCCTGTCCGTGGCCGGCCTCGCCCATCGCGGGCTGGTGGATGAGAACTCGGGCGTTCGGCAGCGCCAGACGCTTGCCGGGCGCACCTGCCGCGAGGAGCACGGCGGCCGCGGAGGCTGCCTGCCCGAGCACGACGGTCTGGATCTGCGGCGAGACGTACTGCATCGTGTCGTAGATCGCCGTCATGGCGGTGAACGAGCCACCGGGCGAGTTGATGTACATGATGATGTCGCGGTCGGGATCCTGGCTCTCGAGCACCAGAAGCTGGGCCATGACGTCGTCCGCCGAGGCGTCGTCGACCTGAACGCCCAGGAAGATGACGCGGTCCTCGAAGAGCTTGTTGTAAGGGTCCTGGCGCTTGTAGCCGTAGGCCGTGCGCTCCTCGAACTGCGGAAGGATGTAACGGCTGCCGGGCATCTGGAGCGCCTGCGGGGCGCCCGATCCGAAGGTGGGTGTCTGCATTGCGGGTTCTCTCTCTTTCGCCTTCGGTGCGCTCAGCTGGCGGTTCCGCCGCCGCCGATGACGTCGGTCGCGGACTCGCGGATGTGGTCGACGAAGCCGTATTCCAGCGCCTCGTCGGCACTGAACCAGCGGTCGCGATCGCCGTCGGCGTTGATCTGCTCGACGGTCTTGCCGGTCTGCACCGCGGTGATCTCGGCCAGACGCTTCTTCATGTCGAGGATCAGCTGCGCCTGGGTCTGGATGTCGCTGGCCGTGCCGCCGAATCCGCCGTGGGGCTGATGCAGCAGCACACGCGCGTTGGGCGTGATGTACCGCTTGCCCTTGGTTCCGGCGGTGAGCAGCAGCTGCCCCATCGACGCCGCCATGCCGATGCCGACGGTCACGATGTCGTTCGGCACGAACTGCATCGTGTCGTAGATCGCCATGCCGGCCGTGATCGATCCGCCGGGCGAGTTGATGTAGAGGTAGATGTCCTTCTCGGAGTCCTCGGCGGCGAGAAGGAGGATCTTCGCGCAGATCTCGTTCGCGTTGTCATCCCGCACCTCCGACCCGAGCCAGATGATGCGGTCCTTCAGCAGCCTGTCGAAGACGCTCGTCGCGACAAGTGGTTCGGCCATGTGTGCTCCTGTTTCCTTGGGTCGCCATTGAATCTACCGGGGTGCCACGAGCGACCCGCCCGTGTTCGCCGTGGGCAGATCAGCGCGCGTCCTCACGCAGTTGCTCGGCGTACGACGTCACCGAGCGCGTGTACCGGGTCAGGTGAGGCGCGAGGGTGAGGAGGGCCAAGGATGCCGCCTCGCGCTCCCGCCCGAGCGACACCAGCGCGAGGGCCAGGAAGGCCGCGGCCTCGTCTCGCAACGGCGAGACGGGCTCACGATCGACCTCGGCCTGCAGCATCCGGACCGCCTCGTCAGCGCGCCCCAGATTCCGCAACGTGCTGGCGAGCTGGATCACCGCCTGCGGCCGGTGGGCGTCGTCGAGCCCGGCATCCAGGGCCGCTCGGTACAGGGGCACGGCGTCCTGTTCGAGCCCCGCCGCGTCTCGGGCACCGGCGCGTTCGAAGAGCGCGACCGCATCCCGCGCCGGCCGCTCGCCGGCGACAGCGTCGATCCGCGCGACGCGGTCGTCGTCGCTGAGTGTCTCGTCGTTCCAGATCGCGTCGATCCGCAGCGCCCATTCGTCGTGCACGGTTCCTCCTCGATGAAGAAGGGGACGGATGCCGCGGCATCCGTCCCCTGTCACTGCTGTCGCAGCGACTACTCCTTGTCGGCGGCGGCCTTCTTCTTGGCCGGTGCCTTCTTCTTGGCGGGCTTCGCCTCGGCCTCTTCGGCCTCGATCACGGTGTCGGCGTCGGCCGCGGCATCCGCGATGTCCTGCGCCTCTTCGACGACCTCTTCCTCGGCAGCGTCCTCGTCCTCGACGGCGACGAACCCGGTGAGGTCGACGGCCTTGCCGTTCGTGTCGACGACGGTGACCTTGCCGAGCGCGACGGCCAGTGCCTTGTTGCGCGCGACCTCGCCGACCATGGCGGGCAGCTGGTTGCCCTCCTGCAGCGCGTTCACGAAGTCCTGCGGCGCCATGCCGTACTGCGCGGACGACTGCACGAGGTACTGCGTGAGCTCGTCCTGCGAGACCTGCACGTTGGCCGACTCGGCGATCTTGTCGAGCAGCATCTGCGTCTTGAACTGCTTCTCGCTGGCCTCCGCGACCTCGGCGCGGTGCACGTCGTCCTCGAGGCGACCTTCGCCCTCGAGGTGATTGTGCACCTCGTCCTCGATGAGCTGCGGCGGAACCGGGATCTCGACGCGCTCGAGCAGCGTCTCGATCAGCTTGTCGCGGGCCGCGGAGCCCTGCGTGAACACCGACTGCTGGCCGACGCGCTCCTTGAGGCTCTCGCGCAGCTCGGCGATGGTGTCGAACTCGCTCGCGATCTGGGCGAAGTCGTCGTCGGCCTCGGGAAGCTCGCGCTCCTTCACGGCCTTGACGGTGACGGCGACCTCTGCCTCTTCACCGGCGTGGTCGCCCCCGACGAGCTTCGAGCGGAAGGTGGTCTCCTCACCGGCGGTGAGGGACTCGATCGCCTCGTCGATGCCCTCGAGCAGCTCGCCCGAGCCCACCTCGTACGACACGCCCTCGGCGCGGTCGATCTCGGTGCCGTCGATCGTCGCGACGAGGTCGAGCTCGACGAAGTCGCCGGTCGCGGCCGGGCGGTCCACCGTCACGAGAGTGCCGAAGCGGCTGCGGAGGCGGTCGAGCTCCTCCTCGATGGCAGCCTCGTCGACCTCGACGGCGTCGACCTCGATCGTCGTGCCCTCGAGGGCCGGAAGCTCGAACTCGGGGCGGACGTCCACCTCGACCTGCACCTCGAGGTCGCCCGAGAAGTCCTTCTCGTTCGGCCACTCGGTGACCTCGGCGCTGGGGCGGCCCAGAACGCGCAGTTCGTTGGCTGCGACGGCTTCGCGGTAGAAGTTGTCGAGACCCTCGCTCACGGCGTGCTCGAGCACGGCGACGCGGCCGACGCGCTGGTCGATGATCGGCGCCGGGACCTTGCCCTTACGGAAGCCCGGGATCTGCACGTCCTGCGCGATGTGCTCGTACGCGTGCGCGATCGACGGCTTGAGCTCGTCGGGGCTGACCGTGATGTGCAGCTTGACCCGGGTCGGGCTGAGCTTCTCGACGGTGCTGTTCACCATGCCTGTTCGTTCTCCTCTATCGGACCGCGCGCGAGCGCGGCGGCTGAAGGTCTGGGGTTCGGAATTCTGTGGGCCGTGATGTCGGGGCGACAGGATTTGAACCTGCGGCCTCCCGCTCCCAAAGCGGGCGCTCTACCAAGCTGAGCTACGCCCCGGGCGGGTTCGCGCACGTGCGTGCGCCATTCGGCCCCGAGAAGTCTAGCCGACGCGCCCGGCACTCGCCTTCGCGCACGGGGCGCGCGCATTCGTGACATAGAATGGCGGATGCCGCGGCTCACCGCTGCGGGGATGTAGCTCAATGGTAGAGCCTCAGTCTTCCAAACTGATGGTGCGGGTTCGATTCCCGTCATCCCCTCCAATGCCCCGTCAGGCCGGCCGAAAGTCGCCCTGACGGGGCATTCGCGCGGATGCCGTCCGAAGCGATCCGCTTCGGGGGGTCCCGCTGCGCCAGAGGCTCCGCGACGCGCCAGCGGCGCGTGGAGGGGCGCAGTGGCCGATTCCCGTCATCCCCTCCACTCGAAGATCACGCGATCCGCACTATCCCGCGGTACCTGGCGGGCGCCACACTGGATACGGCACTGACCTTGCCTTCAGGAGTCGCCATGAACACCTCGCCCGCACCGCCGCCGAAGCCCCGCAAACTGCCGCGCCGGCCGGCCTCGACGCTGGCTGAGAAATGGACGCGGATCGACGGCGTCGACGTGTTCTACCGCGAGTCTCCCCGGCCTCCGGCCGACGGGCGCGTGATGGCTCACATCCACGGCTTCGGGCTCTCGGGCCGCTACCTGCTGCCGACCGCCGAACGGCTCGCAGACGACTTCCGTACTTTCGTTCCCGATCTGCCCGGATTCGGACGCAGCGGCAGACGCAAGAACATGCTCGACATCCCCGATCTGTCCCACGCCACCGCGGACTTCCTCGATGACCGCGGTGTCGAGAAGGCCACGCTCGTCGGCAATTCGATGGGGTGCCCCGTCATCATCGAGTTCGCGCACCGGTACCCCGAGCGCATCGATCGCGCCGTGCTCGTCTCACCGGCCGGCGGGCTCCACAACCAGCCCCTACGGCGCGCCATCGGGCAATTGTCGGCGGACGCGACGCGCGAGCCGACGCGGATGGCGCGCGTCGCGGTGCCGGACTACGTGCGCTTCGGCGTGCCCAGCACGCTGCGGCTCTTCCGCGCGCTGACGCAGTACCCGAGCCTCCAGCGCCTGCTGGAGATGCGGATCCCGACTCTCGTCGTGCTCGGCGAAAGGGATCCCCTGCTCCCCCACGCACATCGCGTCGACGAGATCGCGAGCCAGACCGACAGCCATGTGCTCGTCGTGCTGCTGGAGGGTGCCGCGCACGCGATCAACTTCAGCCACCCCGATCAGCTCGCCCACGTCATCCGGCTGTTCATGGACGATCAGCCCATCCAGAACGACCCCCAGTGGCCGGGGCACGTACGCCTGTACGAAGTGCACCGCGGCAAGCACCACCCCCGGCCCAAGAGCGGCTCGAGCGCCTGAAGTCACTTCCCCGCGATCACCTCGACGAACGAGTCCGGCAGCACCACGTTCTCTGGCGCACCGGCGAAGAACCCTGCGACCTGCTCGGGTGCGTATCCGGCGATGCCGCAGCCCACCTCGGTCACGAGGAACCGCAGTTCGGGATGGGCGGTCGCGAACTCGACGAATCGCCGCGCCTGCTCCTGGAAGACATCGAGGCCCGACATCGTGTCGATGCCGTACGACTGGCCCTGCAGACCTTCGGACTGGCCCCAGATCGCACCGAACCGGTCGAGGGCGAACCTCGCCGCTCCTCCCCCGTGGGCGCCGTCGGCATTCGAGCCGAAGACGAACACCTCGTTCGGCCGCAGTGATTCGATGCGCATGCGATCACACCGCCGGCGCGGCGTCGATGTGCTCCTGGATGTGCGCGAGATAGTGCTCGGCGTTGCGCAGCAGACCGGCCCGCTCCTCCTCGGTGAGCTCTCGGCGCACCTTGCCGGGCACGCCCGCCACGAGCGACCCGTCGGGGATCTCGGCGCCCTCGAGCACCACGGCGCCGCCCGCGATGAGGCATCCTGAACCGATCCTCGCCCCGTTGAGGACGACTGCGCCCATGCCGATCAGGGATCCGTCGCCGATCGTGCAGCCGTGCACGACGGCATTGTGCCCGACCGAGACGTTCTCGCCGATGACGACCGGGCGGCCGGCGTCGACATGCACCGACACGTTGTCCTGGAGGTTGCTCCCCGCCCCCACCGTGATGGTGTCGCCGTCGGCCCGCAGGACGGCGTTGTACCAGACGCTGGCGCCGGGACCGAGGGTGACGCCGCCGATGACGCGGGCTCCTGCGGCGACGAACGCGGAGGGATCGAGCACGGGCGTCCGGCCCGCGGCTGTGAGCACAGAGGCACCTGAAGCAATGGTCATGGTGCGATTCTGCTCGATAGAGCGGACTGGATCGACTCCGTGTACCACGGCGCGAGCGTGTCGGCGAAGGTCACCGTCAGGTGATCCTGGTCGCGGTACACGTTGGCCCCACCCACGACGGGCGAGCACGAGTCGGTCTGGCAGAACACGTCCGTGAAGTCGAGCAGCGTGACCTGATCGAGACCGGATGCCGCGTCCCGGAGCGGATCGTCGGCCACCAGCACCTCCGACCGCGGTGCGTCGCACTCGGCGACGTCGCGCGTGCGGAGGCACTTGTTCGGGTCCGTCTCCCATACCGGGTTGTCCACGACGGTGACCACGGGTATTCCCCGGTCGATCACGGTGCTCCAAGCATCCCGGTATCCGGCCACGGCCGCGTCGTACGAAGAGTCGTACCCGGCCGCAGAGTACGGCGTCGTGGCGATGGCGGCGGTGAACACGGCGTCGAGGTCGGCGTCGGCGAGGGCCGCCTGCACACCGTCCCGCCACTGCGTGCACGCGTCGCCGAAAGCGCCCGGCGTTGCGAGCGGGGTGGTGTTCCACGGGCACGCGCCCTTGAACCACGTGACCAGCTGCCACCCGTTCTCGTCCGCCATGCGCTGGAACGTCGACAGCAGCTGATACGCGTGGCTGTCGCCGATGAGTGCGACGCGGGGCGCGTCGGGCTCCTCCGAGCCGAACGTGCACGAGACCGGCCGGGCGTCGGTGAGCTGCACGAAGCACTGCTCGTCGCTGGGTCTGTCGATCCCCGCGAAACCGGGGGCGGGAAGGATCGTCGCGCCGAAGTCCGTGCCCTCGCACGACGGATCGAGGACGGATGCCGCGCCGAAGCACTCCGGGGGGTTCTCCTGCAGCAGCTGGATGTCACGCGTGCCCTCGTTGTAGAGCGGCTCGTTCACGAGCCACGCCGTGCCGGCCACCAGACCCACGACGATCATGGCCGCCAGCGACGACCACAGCGTGACGCGTGCCCGGCGCGACGTGAGCACCTTCCATCCCCGGACGGGATCCTCGACGAACCGCTTCGTCAGCCACGCCAGCACGAAGCAGATGCCCAGCAGGGCGACGCGGTGGTAGATCGTCAGACCCCAGAAGGGAACCGACGGCGCGATGACGATGAGCGGCCAGTGCCACAGGTACAGCGAGTAGGAGATATCGCCCACGAACTGCGCGGGGCGCACCGCGAGGATCCGGGTCGGATACCACCATCGCTCGGTGTTCGACGCCGCGATGACGGCCGCGGCGCCGAGTGTCGGGAGAGCGGCCATGTAGCCCGGGAACGGAGTCTGGCCGTCGAACGTGAAGGTGACGTAGACCAGCACCAGCACCCCGGCCCACCCGAGCACGAAGCTGACGGCCGCGTTGCGCACGCGCAGCAGCGGCACGAGCGCGATCATCGCGCCCACCCCGAACTGCCACATGCGTCCGAAGGTGACGAAGTAGGCCGGGGCGGGGTCGGTCATCGTGAACACGACGCAGAACGCGAAGGAGGCGACCGAGACGATTCCGAGCGTCACGAGGACCGCGCGACGACGAGCGCCCCGGAACCACTTCAGGCCGATCCATGCCGCCAGCAGCATGAGCAGCGGCCACATCACATAGAACTGCTCCTCGAGCGACAGCGACCAGTAGTGCTGGACGGTCGTCGGGTCTCCCGAGTGGTTCAGGTAGTCCGCCGAGTTCAGGGCGAGGTACCAGTTCTCGACGTAGAACGTCGAGGCGAGGATCTCGCGCACCTCGTTCGGCAGCGCCGAGGTCGGCATGAGGTACGGCGACATCACCACGATGGCGCAGAAGAGCAGGACGAGGAGGGATGCCGGCAGCAGGCGCCGCGCGCGGCGCGCCCAGAACTGTCCGAGCCGCACGGTGCCGGTGGCGGTGAGCTCGCGCATCAGGTGCGCCGTGATGAGGAAGCCCGAGATCACGAAGAAGATGTCGACGCCGATGTAGCCGCCGGGGAACCGCGCCGGCCAGAAGTGATAGAGCACGACGCACAGCACCGCGATCGCACGCAGTCCTTGCACGTGCGGGATGAACCGCGAGGGCTCGGCGTGTTCGGGCGAACGGTCGAGCGGCTCCTTGGTCACCATCTTGGCGGGGACGTCCAGATGCTGCGGTCCGAGGTCATGGTCGGCGGAAGGCACGAATCGACGTTAGCCGGTGTCGTGGGTGTCGCCAGAACCGACAGGCGAAACCCCTGTTTAGCCCAGCCTTCTCTTGCTTGCGGAATGCGGAGGGCTGAGTAGCGTTGCTGTCACAGGAGGACGACCGCCGATCGCAGCGGCCCTCCCGAAGCTGGAGGCGAGAGACATGACGAAGATCAACACCATCCCCGCGACCGCCGCGAACCCCGACGTCGCATCGGCGACCGCACAGTTCCTCACCCCCGTGGTGCTGGGCCTTCAGGCCCTGGCCGTCAACGGCAAGCAGGCGCACTGGAATGTGCGCGGCGCCAACTTTATCGCGATCCACGAACTGCTGGACTCGGTCGTCGCCCATGCGCAGGCCGGAGCCGACCAGGCGGCCGAGCGGATCGTCGCCCTCGGCCTGCCGATCGACGCGCGGGTGTCGACAGTGGCGGAGAAGACGGCCCCCACCGCGGTGCCCGCCGGATTCACGCAGTGGGACGACCTCATCCGCAATGTGATCGGCGACATGGACGCCGTGATCACGGACGTGCAGGCGGCGATCGACGGTCTCGACGAGTTCGACCTCACGAGCCAGGACATCGCCATCGGCATCAAGGAGAGCCTCGAGAAGGACCGCTGGTTCCTCTTCGCCCATCTCGCGGAGTGAGCTGACACGCGTCACGAAGGCCCCGGCAACGCCGGGGCCTTCGTGTTTCACGGCCGCTGCAGAAACGCCAAGACGGCGAGGACGCGGCGATGCTCGGTTCCGGACTCCTCCAGCCCGAGCTTGGCGAAGATCGCGCTGATGTTCTTCTCCACGGCACCGACCCCGATGTACAGGCGCTCCGCGATGCTCGCGTTGCTGCGACCCTCTGCCATGAGCGAGAGGACGTCGCGCTCCCGCGGCGTCAGCGCCGAGAGGGGGTTCGGCCTGGACGAGAGCAGACCCTGGACGACGAGAGGATCGAGCACGGTGCCGCGCTCCCTGACGCGTTCGACGGCGTCCGTGAACTCGTCGAGCGACGTGACTCGATCCTTGAGGAGGTAGCCGACGCCGCCCTCGCCGCCGGCGAGAAGCTCACGGGCGTAGACGCCCTCCACGTACTGGCTGAGCACGAGAATGCCCACGTCGGGAAGCGCCGACCGCAGCGTCAGCGCGGCACGGATGCCCTCGTCGCGAAACGCGGGCGGAAGCCGGACGTCGAGGATCGCCACGTCCGCTCGTGCGCCCCGCACACGGTCGACGATGTCTTCGGCATCCCCCCACGCTCCGGCCGTCACGTAGCCGGCCTCGTCGAAGAGACGGATCAGGCCTTCCCGCAGCAGGACGGAGTCCTCGACGAGAACAACGCGAAGGGGTGCGGATGCCGACGCCATCTGTTCAGGATACGGATGACTCATGCCGGCCCCGCTCCGAGCGGGATGTGCGCTCCGATCGTGGTCGGGCCGCCGGCCGGGCTGTCGATGACGAGCACGCCGCGGAGGCCGGCGACCCGTTGCTGAAGTCCCTCCAGACCATGTCCGCCCGCGGCGAAAGCGCCGCCGCGGCCGTTGTCGACCACCCAGACGTCCAGGTGCGTCGGCGCAGCCGTGGGCACGGGCCGACGCAACGATGCCTTCACGGTTGCGGCGCTCGCGCCGGAATGCTTGATCGCATTGGTGAGCAGTTCGGCGACCACGAAGTACACCGTCCGTGCGACCTCCGGGCCCACGATCCGATCGAGGGCGGGATCGACATCGACATTCACGTGGAGCGGGGACGCCGCCGCCACCGCATCGAGCGCGGCCGCGAGGCCCCGGTCCTGCAGCAAGGGCGGCGCGACGCCGCTGGAGAGGGCGCGCAGCTCGTCGAGCGCTGCCTTCGCGTGTTCACGGGCCTCTCGTGCGAGGTCGGCCGCGGCATCCGTCTCCCCCGCGCCGGCACGGCGTTCCAGGGCTGCCAGGTCGAGCTGGAGGCGCACGAGCCGCTGCTGCGGGCCGTCGTGGATGTCTCGCTCCAGCCGGCGCAGCGCCACATCCTCGGCGTGCACGGCGGCGCCACGGGCCGCCGCCTCGGCGCGCACCTCGGTGACGAGGTCATCCGATGTCCACCGGCCGAGCATCCCCTGCGCGATGGCATGGTGTGCGCGGGCCAGGCCGCCCAGCACCCACGGCATGGTGAAGGTGAACAGCGCACCGGCGATCAGGTAGAGCACCACCTCGACCGTCCAGCTGCTCCAGCCCCCGAACAACCACGGAACCGCGTCCGAGACGTAGTGACCCCACTCTCCCCCGGAGCCGTCCTCATTCCAGTTGCGCGGCAGGAAGAGTCCCCAGAACCAGTACGTCAAGCCGCCGAGTCCCACGCTCAGCCACGTGACCGTCACCGCGAACGAGATCGTGCTGATGATCGGATTCAGGATCATGCCGTGGAGGAGGTAGGCCCAGTAGTGCGCGTTGCGCACCGGCCGCGTGAGGGTGACCCAGAAGCCGGTGGCATCCGTCTTGTCGCGATTCCACTCGGGTTCGGCGATCCCGGGCAGTCCGGTGACCTGCAGGAGGAAGCGGTCGGCGATCCCGAAGCCACGGGCGATCAGGAGGGTCAGCACGACCAGCGGCAGCCCGATCACGAGGATGAGCAGCCCCACCCCCGTCCAGAAGAACGGTGCGAGCACGCCGATCGAGATCATCGCGAGGACGAAGACCACGAGCAGGTACAGCGCGCTGCCCGGTGTGTGCAGCCACCACCGCGCGTAGGTGGCCCAGAAGCCTGGGGTAGCGGTGCCTGCCGGCCGCGGTACGCGGACCGCGTCAGTGGTCGTGGTCATCACTGTCTCCCTCGGGACGCGTCAGGTCGGGCTGCTGGCCCGGTTCGACGACCAGGAACTGTCCCATCATGCCCTGGTCCTCGTGCCACAGCAGGTGGCAGTGGTACATGTACGGTGTGCTCGCGTCGGCATAGTCCTCGAAGCGGACCAGCAGCCGGTATTCGCGATTCCATTCCAGCGCGATCGTGTCCTTGTAGCCGGCGAGCTGCGCCGGCGGATCCTCCCCATCGACGCTCAGCACGCGGAACTGAGTGTCGTGTACGTGGAACGAGTGCGGGAGGGGATTGTCGTTGCGCACCGTCCAGACCTCGCTGGTGTCCACCGTGGCGGTGAAGTCGGCTCGGCCGAGGTCCATCTCGCGGTCGTTGATCTCATGACCGGACATCTCGAACGTGCGCTCGGCGGCGGCCGCAGTCGCATCCGGCGAGGGAAGGTCGGTCAGGTGTGCGGGCACGTCGGGCGCGTCGTCGAGCGACGCGGCCCCCCTCAGCTCGAGCACGTCGAAAGTCGCCGACCCGGCGTGCAGGTCGGGGTCAGGCGCTGTGGACTGCAATGCGACCCACTCGCCGGGCGCCATCGTCACCACGATCTCGGCCCGCTCACCCGGCGACAGCGGGATGCTCTCGGACGGGACGGGGGCCTCCAGGAGGCCGCCGTCCGTCGCAATGAGGTCGAACTCGCGGCCATCCGCGAACGCGAAGTCGTACATCCGTGCGCTCGACCCGTTGAGCAGGCGCAGGCGCACCCGCTCGGTGGTCACCTCGAGGTACGGCGAGACCACACCGTTCACGACGATCGTGTCGCCCAGCACACCGTCGAATTGCATGCCGATTCCGCCGGCGAACGAGCCGTCGGCGTTGAAGGCGCGATCCTGCACGATCACCGGGATGTCGTCCCGGCCGTAGTCGCGCGGCAGTGCGAGATCCGCTTCCTCGTCATCACGAACGAGGAACATGCCTGCAAGACCGGCGTCGACCTGCTCGCGCGTACGCCCGTGCAGGTGAGGGTGGTACCAGAGGGTGGCCGCGGGCTGGTCGATGCCCCACTCGGGATGCCACGACGCTCCGGGAGCGATGGGCGAGTGCGGTCCCCCGTCCATCGCAGCCGGAAGGTGCATGCCGTGCCAGTGCACGGTGGTCGGGTCGGAGAGTCCGTTGGCGACATCGACGCGCACCCGCTCGCCGCGCGCGGCGACGAGGGTCGGTCCCAGATACGAACCGTTGTAGCCGAACGTGGGGGTCACGCCCTGCGGCACGAACGCTGTCGTCCCTTCCTGAGCCGAGAGCTCGAACACCCGGACGCCGTCCTCGACGCGCGAGGGGGCGAGCTCGGGCACCGGCAGCGGCGCGATGAACTCGACCGTGCCCGCTGCCGGAGGTGTGCGTCGGACGGAATTGGTGGCGAACCACACGGCGGCGGCGCCGATCAGCAGGACGACGACTCCGAGCACCGAGACCAGAGCGATCACGAGTCGGCGGCGTCCGCGACGACGGCGGGGAGCCGCTGCGTCGCCGGATGGCGAAGGCACGCGAGGCGGCGCAGGAGGGGCAGGTGGAGCGGAAGTCATGCCTCCAGCCTCGCGATCGAGACCCGCGCACGGCATCCGACACCCTCCCGGAACCGCAGGGGGGCGGGCCCCCGCACGAAGTGGCGGATTACACGATGTGAGTGAGCCGGCCGGCCAGAAGCGTCGCGTAGACGGGCATGGTCCGCATCGACGCCTCGTCCGCCCGCAGCGGGTCGTGCTCGACGACGGCGAGGTCGGCGACGTCACCCGGCTCGAGACGCGCCGGCGTGGCCGATCCGCCCCGCGTCGAAGCGGACAGCGCGGTCGCGGGAGTGAGGCGCTGGTGAGGCTGCCAGGGCTCGCGGCCGTCGCGCGTGCGGAAGACGGCTGAGGCCATCGCGGCCCACGGATCCAGGGGCGAGACGGGTGCGTCCGAGCCGAAGAGGAGCGTGGCACCGGAGTCCGCGAGAGCCTGCAACGGGTACGGCTGCGCCGTCTGGTCCGCCCAGATGGTATCGGTCAGGTCGCGGTCATCGAGCGCATGCTCGGGCTGTACGCTGGCGCCCACGCCGAGGCGCGCGAAACGCGGGATGTCGGCGTGCGCGACCAGCTGCGCATGCTCGATCGTGCCCCACGCACCGGTCGCGGTGAACGCGTCCAGCGCATGGGAGTTGGCGACGTCGCCGATCGCGTGGATCGCCGACGCGATGCCGGCACCGGTCGCGCGTGTCATGAGGTCGACGAGGGTCGCCGTGTCGACCGTGATCACGCCGTGGTTGTGAGGGTCTCCGGGGTAGGCGTGCGAGCACGCGGCCGTACGCGTGCCCAGCGAGCCGTCCGTGATCACCTTGAGCGCTCCGACGCGGACGAGATCCGATCCCCCGCCTCGCGCGATGTCGCCGGTCTGCAGACCCTCGGCCATCGCGCGGTCGAGGAACTCGGGATAGATGCCGAACGACACCCGGAGCGCGTCGAATCCTGCCGCGACGCGACGTACCCACGCCTCCTCGTTCCACGCCATATCGAGGTCGACGATCCCGACCACACCTCGGGATGCGGCGTCGTCCGCCATGCGCGCGACGAGGGGGTCGGCGACGTCGGCGGGCACCGCGTTGAGACGGCGCGAGATCTCGAACGCCGGCTCCTCCCGGAGGATGCCGACGCCGTCGGGCTCGAAGCCTTCTCGCCGCAGTGCCGCAGAGTTGAGCCACACGCTGTGAACGTCAGCGTTGATGAGATAGGTCGGGGTCTCGCCGGTCGCGGCATCGAGGACGGCGAGACTCGGCGTATCGGGCCACAGTGCGTCCCGGAATCCGGTTCCGACCCGGCGACCGTCGGGCAGCGGCTGCGCCGCGCCCATCACGGCCGCGGCGTGTGCGGCCGAGGTCGTCGACCCCAGGGGCACGCGCTGTGCCACGAGCGCCCACTGCACCACGTGCACGTGATGATCCCACAGACCCGGGACCAGCCAGCGACCGTGCGCCTCGAGCACGAGTCCCCGGCGGGGCAGGGCGCGAGCCGGCGCGATATCGACGACGAGTCCGTCCGCGATGTGGACGTCGACCGGCTCGTTCCCGAACGGATCGGTGCGTTCCGCTCCGGTCAGCCGCACGTCGGCGATGACGTCGGGCGACTCTCCCCTGACCGCTGTCACCGCGCGGCCTTGCGCGCCTCGAAATCGCGGCGCATCTCATCCGCGAGCCGCGGATCCGCGTACGCACCGCCGCCGTCGAGCTCCGCGATGACCGTCTCCACGACCTCGTCCGACTTGTTCTGGCTCAGCTTGCGCTTGCCGACCACCCGCGTGGGCGTCAGCCGGAATCCGACCGTTCCCTTCTCCAGCCGCGTCACGAAATCGGGGTCGTTCGGACGTTCCCACAGCAGGCGGGGCTGCGGCATCCCGTTCTCGAAATGCGCCACCAGTTTGTCGAGCACGCGCAGATTCTCGTCGGGAGTGAGGATCTCGGGGATGCCGCTGAGGTGCGCAGAGACGAAGTTCCAGGTCGGCACGCTCGGTGTGTCGCCGTACCACCCCGGCGAGACGTACCCGTGCGGGCCCTGCACGACGACCAGCAGTTCGCGCTCACCGAGCCCGTGGACCAGATCGTCGGGCTTGCCCACGTGCCCGACGATGGTCAGATCGTCGCGCTCGTCGTCCAGGAGGACGGCATAGTGCGACGCGACCAGGCCGTTGTCGGTCGAGCTCACGAGAGTCACCCACGGGTTTCGGGCGATCAGCCGGCGGATCTCGGCCACATCGGTCATCGCGAAGCTCGGGTTCTGGCGCATGGCACCAGCCTACGAGTGAGCTGCGGACCTGACGCGCGTCACGCCTGGCATCGGGGGCACCAGTAGAGCTTGCGGCTCGCCGCCTCTTCCACGACGATCGAGGTCCCGCACACACGACACGGCAGTCCGGCCCGGTGGTAGACCCAGTGCCGGTCGTCCCGGCTCGCCATCGCCTTGCGGTACGACACCGGGTCGAGGTCGTCCATGGTCATCATCTGACCCGTCTCGACCCCGATGGCGATCAGCCGCACCCAGTCCCGCCAGAGCTCCCGCACGACATCCTCGGGCACCTCGCGCCCCGGCGTGTGCGGGTTCTGCCGCGCCCGGAACAACAACTCGGCCCGATACACGTTCCCGATGCCGCTCACCACGTTCTGGTCCATCAGGAGAAGGCCGATCGGCGTCGGCTTGCGGCGGACGACTGCCGTGAACCGCTCCTCCCCCTCGGCCACATCATCGACGAGAGGGTCGGGCCCGAGCTTCGCGATCGTCGCGGCGACCTCGTCGGGTGTCTGGAGCTCGCACGCTGTCGGGCCCCGCAGATCGGCGCAGGTCGTCGGCGTGAGCAGCCGCAGTCGCACCTGCCCGACGACCGGAGGCGGCCATTCGTCGCCCTCATCGGCAAGACCGGTCGTCTGCTCCGACATGCGCACGTGCACGCGAGCCCGCCGGGGCGCGCCGATCGACGTCAGGGAATTCTCGCCGGCATCGTCGAGGATCGGCCCGTCCACATCGGTGCCGCGCTGGTTCGTCTGTCCCATGCGGCCGTTGGCCGACGCGATGGTGGGGTCGACGAGGATCTCGCCGGCGAAGTCCCACGCACCGTACATCCCGAGGTGGACTCGCAGCCACAGGTCGTCGTCGAACCCGAGGAACATCTGCTTGCCGACCGCGCGCACCTCGGTCGCCGAGCGACCGCTGATGACGGCGGCACCTTCGACGAACCGGCCCTGCGGACTGGATGCCTCGACCGTCCGGCCGACGAAGTTGCGATCAAACTGGCGGGCGATGCGATGGACGGAGTGTCCTTCGGGCATCGCGCCTCAGCCCGCTTCGGGGTCGAACGAGCTGTCGTCGGCCGCAAGCACGTCCGGGCGAGGGATCGGTGCCCGCGGGTCGGGCTCGAGAGTGCCATCCTGCTCGTACGCCGCCAGCTGCGCGATGCGGCGCGCGTGGCGCTCCTCGCCCGAGAACGGCGTCGAGATGAAGCGGTCGATGAACGCCGCAGCCTCCTCGAAGGTGTGCTGCCGCGCGCCGATCGCGATCACATTGGCGTCGTTGTGCTCGCGCGCCAGCTCGGCTGTGGCGATGCTCCACACCAGAGCGGCCCGCGCGCCGAGCACCTTGTTCGCGGCGATCTGCTCGCCGTTGCCCGAACCGCCGAAGACGACGCCGAGGGTCTCGATGCCGGCGGACTGGTCGCGGACGACCGCCTGCGCCGCCCGGATGCAGAACGCCGGATAGTCGTCGAGGGCGTCGTACTCGACCGGGCCGTGGTCGATCACCTCGTGGCCGGCTTCGGCCAGGTGATGCTGCAGCTGCGTCGAGAACTCGAGGCCGGCGTGGTCGGTCGCGATGTGGATGCGCATGGTCACAATCCTAGGGACCGTACGGATCGTTCAGCCGACGGCGGTCACGGAACGATCCCGGCCGCCGCCGGCTTGAATCCCGCGCGCACGTTCTCGCAGCACGCCGGACGGCACACGTCGAACCACGGGCCCAGGTCCGTGGCGTGCGGGCGATCGGTGGCGCGCGTCCCGCGCAGGCGCTCCTCGACGAGGTCGACCAGGCCCGACACGAAGACCGGGTCGATGCCCGGTGTCGGTGTGCGCACAGCGCGCAGCCCGGCCGCGGCCGCGGCGTCCATCGCCTCGGTGTCGAGGTCCCACAGCACTTCCATGTGGTCGCTCATGAATCCCAGCGGCACGATGGCGACGGCTTCGACGCCCGCCCCCGGCAGCTGTTCGATCACATCGTTCACATCCGGCTCCAGCCACGGCTGGCTGGGCGGACCCGACCGCGACTGGTAGACGAGGTCCCACGCGACGTGCTCGGCGCCGGACACTTCCGCCGCGACCGCCGCCATGACGACCTCAGCCACCGCTCGGTGCTGCGCGGCGTAGGCGCCGCCCTCGCCGAACGCGCGGTGGAGCTCGTCGCCCTCACGGGGGCCGGAGCGCTCGGCATCCGCCGTCGGGATGCTGTGGGTCGAGAAGAGCACGCGCACCGCGCCGGGAGCGATGCCCTCGGCCAGGAACGTCGCGACGGCGTCGCGGACCCCGTCCACGAACGGCTGCACGAACCCCGGGTGGTCGAAGAACTGCCGTACCTTGTCGATCGTCACGGCGCCGGAGAGGCCCGTCTCCGACAGCACACGGGCGAAGTCCTCGCGATACTGGCGGCAGCTCGAGAACGACGAGTACGCGCTGGTCGCCAGGGCGAGCAGGTTCGTGCGGCCGACGGCCGCGGCATCCTGAACCGCCTCCTCGAGGTACGGAGACCAGTTTCGATTGCCCCAGTACACCGGCAGGTCGATCTCTCGCCGTGCGAGTTCCGCCTCGAGGGCGGCCTTGAGCGCACGGTTCTGCGCATTGATGGGGCTCACGCCTCCGAAGTGACGGTAGTGGTGCGCGACCTCTTCGAGCCGTTCGTCCGGGATCCCCCGTCCACGCGTCACGTTCCGCAGGAACGGGATGACGTCATCCTGGCCTTCGGGACCGCCGAATCCCGCGAGCAGCAGCGCGTCGTAAGCGACGGGCTCCTCGACGTGAGGGCGACCGGATGCCGCGGCCGCAGACGCGAACGGAACCATGTGCTGCTCACCAGAAGTCACCCCACCATCCTGACACCGCCGCCGCCCCGCTTCGTCCATGGGCTCCCTATCCCCAGGCTCCTCTCGTGCACGCGCGCTGGCATAGGCTGGGACGGTTGTCGCCGGCGCCATCCGCACCGGACGGCGCGATGTCACCGTCCACCTACGGGAGCAGAACAAGTGCCTGGAGAGAACCTCACCCGCATCGAGGCGCAGGAGCGCCGCGCGATCGTCGACACGCAGTCGTACGACGTCGTGCTCGACCTGACGAAGGGCGCCGAGGTCTTCGGCTCGCGCACCGTCGTCCGCTTCACGGCAACCCCCGGTGCATCGACTTTCATCGACCTCATCGCGCGAGAGATCCGCGAGATCACGCTGAACGGCCGGGCGATCGACCCCGACCGCGCCTTCGCCGACTCCCGCATCGCGCTCGATGACCTCGCAGCCGAGAACGAGCTCGTGATCGACGCGGACTGCCTCTACACGAACACCGGTGAGGGACTGCACCGCTTCGTCGACCCGGTCGACGACGAGGTGTACCTGTACTCGCAGTTCGAGGTGCCCGACTCGCGCCGCATGTACCCGGTGTTCGAGCAGCCCGACCTGAAGGCGACGTTCCAGTTCACCGTGACGGCGCCCGAGCCCTGGAAGGTCGTCTCGAACTCGCCGACGCCCGAGCCGAAGAAGCACGGCGACGGCACCGCGACCTGGCGGTTCGAGCCGACACCACGCATCTCGTCGTACATCACCGCCCTCATCGCGGGTCCGTACGAGGCCACGTTCTCGGAGCTCACGAGCGCCTCGGGCCGCGTCATCCCCCTCGGGGTCTACGGACGCAAGAGCCTGTGGCAGTTCCTCGACGCCGACTACATCTTCGACAAGACGCGCCAGGGCTTCGCCTACTTCGAGGAGAAATTCGACTACGCGTACCCCTTCGCGAAGTACGACCAGCTCTTCGTCCCCGAGTTCAACGCCGGCGCCATGGAGAATGCCGGCGCCGTGACCTTCACCGAGAGCTACGTCTTCCGCAGCAAGGTGACGGATGCCATCAAGGAGCGTCGCGTCGTCACGATCCTGCACGAGCTGGCCCACATGTGGTTCGGCGATCTCGTGACGATGAAGTGGTGGAATGACCTGTGGCTGAACGAATCGTTCGCCGAGTGGGCGTCGACGATCGCCACGGCCGAGGCCACCGAGTGGACCGAGGCCTGGACCACGTTCAACGCGATGGAGAAGACCTGGGCCTATCGCCAGGACCAGCTGCCCTCGACGCATCCCGTCGTCGCGCAGATCAACGACCTCGAAGACGTCCAGGTCAACTTCGACGGCATCACGTACGCCAAGGGCGGATCGGTGTTGAAGCAGCTGGCCGCGTGGGTGGGCATCGAGCAGTTCTTCGCCGGAGTGGCCGCCTACTTCAAGAAGCACGAGTGGTCCAACACCGAGCTGAGCGACCTGCTGTCCGAACTCGAGACCACGAGCGGGCGTGAGCTGTCGACCTGGTCGAAGAAGTGGCTCGAGACCGCCGGAGTCAACACCCTCTCCCCCGAGATCGCGACCGACGTGGACGGCACCATCACTCGTTTCGCGATCGTGCAGACGGCCCCGGCCGACTACCCCACGATCCGCCCCCACCGCCTCGGAGTCGGGTTCTACGACCTGGACGGCGACGCGCTGGTTCGCGTACACCACATCGAGCTGGACGTCGACGGCGACCTCACCGAGGTGCCTGAGCTGAAGGGGCGCAAGCGTCCTGATCTCGTGCTCCTGAACGACGACGACCTCGCGTACGCCAAGATCCGCCTCGACGAGCGCTCACTCCAGACCGCGATCGACCACCTGGGCAAGATCAGTGATCCGCTCGCGCGGTCCCTGGTGTGGGGTGCCGCGTGGGACCAGACGCGCGATGCCGAGGGCTCCGCCTCCGACTACGTCGACCTGGTGCTGCGCAACATCGGCACCGAGACGGAGTCGACCACTGTCCGTACGACGCTCGCCCAGCTGCAGCTCGCCGCGAACTCGTACGTCGCGCCCGACAAGCGCGAGGCCACGCGCGAGAAGGTGGCCGAGGCACTCTGGCGACTCGCGCAGAGCGCCGAGGCGGGCAGCGACAGCCAGCTGCAGTTCGTCACCGCATTCGCCAGCGCCGCCGCGACGGCCGCCCAGTGGGAGAAGGTGCGACAGGTGCGCGACGGCGGTGTCGTGTTCGAGGGCCTCGAGATCGACACCGACCTGTCGTGGCAGCTGCTCGTGTCGCTCGCCGCCGGTGGGCTCGTCACCACCGCCGACATCGACGATGCGCTCGCGTCCGACAACACCGCCAAGGGCGGCGAGTTCGCGGCCCAGGCGAAGGCAGCCCTGCCCACCGCCGAGGCGAAAACTGCCGCGTGGGCATCGCTGGTCGACAGCGACGAGCTGCCCAACACGCTCGTCCGGTCGGCCGCGCTCGGGTTCGTCCACCCCGCGGGGCGCGACCTGCTCGAGGCGTTCGTGCCGCGTTACTTCGATGCGGTGCTGCCCATCTGGGAGTCGCGGACGTACAAGATCGCCGAGTACCTGATCGCGGGGCTCTACCCCGCGCCGCTCGCGAACGTCGCTCTTCGCGACGCGACCCGCGCCTGGCTCGAGGCCAATGCCGCCGCCGCGCCGGCGCTGCGCCGTCTCGTCGCCGAGAATCTCGCGGGCGTGGAGCGCGCCCTGTCGGTGCAGGGACGCGACGCCGAGTAGTACTCCGGTACCACGCCACCAGCGAAAGACCCCCCTGTCGTCCGATGTGACGCAGGGGGGTCTGTCCGTAGCGTCGGTTGCATGATCGTCGCAGAGAACCTCAGCAAGAGCTTCGGCGCCAAGCGCGCCGTCGCCGATGTCAGCTTCACCGTCCAACCGGGAAAGGTCACCGGCTTCCTCGGCCCCAACGGCGCGGGCAAGTCCACCACGATGCGCATGATCGTCGGGCTGGACCGTCCGACGGGTGGCCGCGTCACCGTCAACGGACGCCCCTACGCCCAGCTGCGCTCGCCCCTGACCGAGGTCGGGGTGCTGCTGGACGCCAAAGCAGTCCACACCGGACGCACCGCCCGCAATCACCTGCGGGCCATGGCCGCGACCCACGGCATCCCGCGCACGCGCGTCGACGAGGTGATCGAGCTCACCGGCATCGGGTCGGTGGCAGGCAAGCGCGCCGGCAAGTTCTCGCTGGGCATGGGGCAGCGGCTCGGTATCGCGGCGGCGCTGCTCGGCGATCCCCACACCCTGATCCTCGACGAGCCCGTGAACGGGCTCGATCCCGAAGGCGTGCGCTGGGTACGTCAGTTCGTGCGGCATCTGGCGGCAGAGGGACGCACCGTGCTGCTGTCGAGCCATCTCATGAGCGAGATGGCGCAGACGGCCGACCACGTCATCGTCCTCGGACGCGGTCAGGTCCTCGCGGACGCCGATCTGTCGGCACTCGTGCGGGCATGGACCAGCAACGCCGTCCTGGTCCGATCCCCGCGCCTCAGCGAGCTGGTGGCCGCGGTGTCCGGCCCGGAGATCACGGTGACGGCGTCCGAGCCGGGCATGGCCGAGATCACCGGCATCACCGCGGCGGCTCTCGGTGACCTCGCGGCCTCGCTCGGCGTCCCGGTGCACGAGCTCACCTCACGCAGCGGCTCCCTCGAAGACGCGTACCTCGCGCTCACCGGGGATTCCGTCGAGTACAAGACCAAGGAGATCGCATGACCGTCCTCACCGCCGAGCCCACGACACGCTCGGACGCCCGACCCTCGGCCTACCGGCTCAGCTTCGCCCATCTGCTCCGCAGCGAGTGGGTCAAGATCGTGACGCTGCGGTCGACGTGGTGGTCGCTCGGAGTCGCCGCTGTGCTCTCGATCGGCATCTCGATGATGATCGCCGCCGCATCCTCGAGCTTCGGACCCGGTTATCCGGCCGTCAGCGCCATCCTGTCGCCGACGCAGTTCACGATGCTGGTCGCGGGGGTTCTGGGCGCGATCGTGATCACGGGCGAGTACTCGACCGGAATGATCCGCTCCACCCTCACGGCGGAGCCCCGCCGCGGCGCGGTCGTGCTGGCCAAGGCCGTCGTCGTGGCCGTGCTCATGGCGGTCACCAGCGTGGTGATCTACGCGATCGCCATCGCGGCGACCGCCTCCATCCTCACCGAGGGCATCGACTGGTCCGAGCCGTCGCAGTCCATCGTCCCGCTCGCGTTCGGCGTCCTGTCCATGGTCGCCTTCACGCTGATCGGTCTCGGCTTCGGCTTCATGGTGCGTAACGGCGCCGGCGCGATCGCCGTCACCGTCGGCGTGCTGTTCGTGCTGCCGATCGTGTTCAGCCTGTTCTCGATGGCCGGCGAGGACTGGCGCTGGATCGTCGACCTCGCGGACTATCTGCCGATGAACGCCGCGGCAGCGCTGGCGTCACCCGGCACCGAAGAACTGGCTGCTCCGCTGCTGGCCCTGACCGGCTGGGTGCTCGCCCCGCTGGTGATCGGCTGGGGCGTGCTGCGGACGCGCGACGCGTAGAGTCGAGCGGATGTCGCGTCCAGAATCGCAGGCCGTCGTCGGCGCCCTTCCCGGCACCGACGACGGCCTGCATCTGCCTCGGCCGCCGGGCGTTCTCCGCCGCTTCTGGTCTCGTCATCCGCGATTCGCCGATGTGCTCGTCGCGCTCCTGGCCCTGCTCCTGTCGGCGCCGGCGGCGACGTTCCGCACCGACTTCGCGATCGTCCCCACTCCCGTGCAGACCTGGTTCGCGATCATCCTCCTGGTGCTGGCCTGCGTCGCCCTCGTCTTTCGTCGCACGCGCCCCCTGACGGTCTTCGTCGCGGCCATGATCCCGGCGATCGTTCTTCCACCGAGCCTCGCGCCGACGACGCACCTGATTCCGGCATTCGCGCTCTACGCCGTCGCGGTGTACCGCTCGGCGCGGGCGTGCTGGACGGCGTTCGGTGTGGCCTCCGGCGCGCTGGTGGTCTACGCCGCCGCGGCGACGATCGCCCTCCCCTCCGAACTGCCCTTCCTGGTGTCAACCTTGGTCTCGGCAGTGGTCGGACTGCTGATCGGCGGTCTCATCGGGACGAACGTCGGAAACCGGCGGCGCTATCTCGAGGCACTCATCGACCGGTCTCGCCAGCTGATGGTGGAGCGCGACCAGCAGGCGCAGCTCGCCGCCGCCGCCGAGCGCACGCGAATCGCGCGCGAGATGCACGACATCGTCTCTCACAACCTCACGGTGGTCGTCGCCCTCGCTGAGGGCGCCACAGCCACTCCCGACGCCGGGCGCGCACGGGCCGCCACCGAGCAGATCGCCACGACCGCCCGTGGTGCGCTCACCGAGATGCGCTCCATGCTCGGTGTGCTGCGCGACCCCGACGTCGCGGACGGGGCGCTGCTCGCACCGGCCGAGTCCGCGAACGTCGCCGCCGCCGTCGAGGCCGCACAGCGCGCCGGCTACCCGGTCGTGCTGCACACCGAGGGAAGCCCGGACGCTCTCCCTGCCGACCTGCGCTTGGCCCTGACCCGCATCGTGCAGGAGTCGCTCACCAACGCCATGCGCCATGCCCCGCTGGCGACGATCATCGACGTGCGGGTCGTCGTCCGCGAGGATGCCGTCGACGCGCTCATCGTCAATGACGGCGCCAGGAAGGGGGCGCGCTCGGCCGATGCCGGCTCACGAGGCGGGTACGGGATCCCGGGGCTGCACGAGCGAGTCGCCCACGTCGGCGGCTCGCTCTCGGCGGGTCTCGTCGATGACGACCGCTGGATCGTGCGCGCTTCCCTCCCACGCCCGCGGTCCCCGCTCGAGGATGACGCCACATGACCCGAACCATCCGCGTCCTCTTGGTCGATGACCAGGAGCTCATCCGCCTCGGGTTCCGCCTCGTCCTCGAGGCAGAACCCGACATCGAGGTGATCGGCGAAGCGGCGGACGGCGACGAGGCGATCCGTGCCGTGCTCGCGGACGCGCCGGATGTCGTGCTGATGGACATCCGGATGCCGCGCACCGACGGCATCACCGCGACACGCGAGATCGTGCGCGCGCACCCTGAAACTCGCGTCCTCGTGCTGACGACGTTCGATCTGGACGAGTACGCCTTCGGCGCACTGGATGCCGGCGCGGGCGGGTTCCTCCTGAAAGACGCGCAGCGGTCAGAGCTGACCGCGGCGATCCGAGCCGTGCACCGCGGCGACGCGGTGCTCGCTCCCCCGGTCACGCGAAGGCTCGTCGAGCGTCTGCGCGCGGCGCCCGCTCCGGCGCTCGCCGAAGGGGAGCCCGATCCCACGGCGGACCTCACCGATCGGGAGCGCGATGTGTTCCTCGCGATCGCCCAAGGCATGACCAACTCCGAGATCGCCCGGCATCTGTTCGTGAGCGAGTCCACCGTGAAGACCCATGTCGGCCGCGTGCTGGCGAAGATCGGGGCGAGAGACCGGGTGCACGCCGTCATCCTGGCCCACCGCCACCGCCTTGTGGACGCGTCGGCACCCCTCCCGCCCGACACACATCACTGACGAGCCAGGAGCGGGCGTTCAGCGGAGGCGGAGGCATCCGTCGTTAGGATCGTGACGATGATCCGCGTTCCCCTCGACACCCCCGAAATCACCGACCCCGCTCTCTGGCAGGAGATCGGTGACTTCTTCGTACGCGCGGGGTGGAACCTCGTCGCTGCCGTGGGGATCCTCCTCGGCGCGATCCTGCTGGTGTGGGTCCTGCGCCTCGTCATCAACCGCGTCGTGAACCGCATCGTGAGCGGCGCGAAATCCAAGGCCAACGTCGACGACACCCAGGCGCTGGAGCGCTCCCCGCTCGCCTCGGTACGACTCGTGCAGCGCACCCGCACGCTGGGATCGATCCTGCACAACATCGTCAACGTGACGATCGTCGTGATCGCGCTGCTCCTGATCGTCAACGTCTTCGCGCCCAACGCCCTGGCGTCGCTGACGCTGCTGACCGCGGCGATCGGCGCCGGCCTCGGCTTCGGCGCGCAGAACATCGTCAAGGACGTGCTCAACGGCATCTTCATCGTCGCCGAGGACCAGGTCGGCATCGGCGACGTCGTCGACCTCGGGCTCGCCACCGGCATCGTCGAGTACGTCAGCGTGCGCGTGACCCACGTGCGGGACGTCAACGGCACGCTGTGGTACGTGCGCAACGGCGAGATCACGCGGATCGGCAACCTGTCGCAGGGCTGGTCGCGCGTCATCATCGATCTCTCGGTCGCCGTCGACTCCGACATCGAAGAGGTCGAGAAGGCCATGCTCGACACCGCGAAGGGTCTCGCCAAGGACCCGAAGTGGCGCACCCGGATCCTCGAGCAGCCCGAGGTATGGGGGCTGGAGTCCATCTCGGGCGATGCCCTCGTCATCCGCCTCGTGATGAAGACCCGTGCGAACGCGAAGGACGATGTGGCGCGCGAACTGCGGATGCGACTGAAGCACGCCGTCGACGAGATGGGCATCACCCTCCCGGCGCTGAACACGATCATGCCCACCGGCATCGAGGGGGCGTTGCGGGTGCGAGGCGCGAACCCGCCGAAGACCAAACCCAACCCGGTCGCGCCGGCGGCAGTCGAGCGTCCGGTGTGGCGGCCGAAGCGCACGAGCAAGAAGTCGCAGCCGCAGCCCGGCGGCGACGCCGCACCCGGAACCTCCCCGGAAGGGACGCCATGACCGACTCCGCTCCCGCAGACGCCACCCCCGCGCCCGGCGCCGCACCCCTGAGCTTCTACGACGAGGTCGGCGGCCACGAAACGTTCGTCCGGCTCGTCGACGCCTTCTATCGTGGTGTCGCCGACGACGAGGTGCTCCGGCCGATGTACCCCGAGCAGGACCTCGGCCCGGCGAAGGAGCGCCTCACGACGTTCCTCGAGCAGTACTGGGGTGGGCCGTCGACATACAGCGAGCAGCGCGGGCACCCGCGCCTGCGGATGCGCCACTCGCCCTTCCACGTCAATCCGGACGCTCGCGATCGCTGGCTCGCCCACATGCGGACAGCCGTCGACGAGCTCCATCTGCCGCCGCTGCACGAGACCACGCTGTGGGATTATCTCCAGCGCGCCGCGTTCGCGATGGTGAACACGTTCGAGCCGACGGGCATCGGTCCTGCCAGCGACGGCCGCGCCGCCGGATCCCTGCCGGTCACCGCGGCGCCTCCCGACCCATCGCCCTGACGCATCCACCCCGCCGACGAAGGAGTCGACATGCCCCTCGCCACACACTCCACCGACGTCCTCATCATCGGATGGGGGCTCGCCGGACTCGTCGCTGCGAGTGAGGCCGCGGCTGCCGGGAAGCGCGTGACGATCGTCGATCAGGAACCGCGCACGAATCTCGGCGGTCAGGCGTGGTGGTCGTTCGGCGGGCTGTTCTTCATCGACTCCCCCGAACAGCGCCGGCTCGGGGTGCGCGATTCGCTCGAGCTGGCACGCCAGGACTGGTTCGGAAACGCCGGCTTCGACCGCGATGAGGACCTGTGGCCGCGGCGGTGGGCGGAGGCGTATCTGCAGTTCGCCCACGAGGAGAAGCGATCCTGGTTGCGTCAGAAGGGCGTCGGGTTCTTCCCGATCGTCGGGTGGGCGGAGCGCGGCGGATACACCGCGACCGGACCCGGGAACTCGGTGCCGCGGTTCCACATCACGTGGGGCACCGGACCCGGCATCGTGGCGCCGTTCCAGGCCGCCGTCGAGGACGCCGAGAGCAGAGGCCGCATCACGATCCTCCCCCGGCACAAGGTGACGTCGCTCACCACGACGTCGGGCGTGGTCGTCGGGGCGGAGGGCGACATCCTGGCGCCTTCGGGCGCCGCGCGCGGCGTCGCCAGCTCTCGGGAGGCCGTCGGTTCGTTCGCGATCACCGCCGGAGCCACGATCGTCGCGTCCGGCGGCATCGGGGGCAACCACGAGCTGGTGCGGAAGTGGTGGCCCGAGCGCCTCGGGACACCTCCCGAGGCCATGGTCACCGGTGTGCCCGCGTACGTCGACGGTTCCATGCAGGTCGTGACCGAGGCCGCGGGCGCGCGACTGATCAACGGCGATCGGATGTGGCACTACGTCGAGGGCATCCAGAACTGGGATCCCATCTGGCCGGATCACGGCATCCGGATCCTCCCCGGACCGTCGTCGGTCTGGCTCGACGCCACCGGCACGCGCCTGCCGGTGCCCCTCTTCCCCGGCTTCGACACGCTGGGCACGCTGGCGCACCTGCGGGCGACCGGCTACGACCACTCCTGGTTCGTGCTGTCGCAGAAGATCATCGAGAAGGAGTTCACTCTCTCGGGCAGCGAGCAGAACCCCGATCTCACCGGCAAGGATGTCCGTCTCCTCGCGAAGTCCCGGCTCGGAAAGGGCGCCGCCGGGCCTGTGCAGGCCTTCATGGACAACGGGGCCGACTTCGTCGTGCGCGACACACTGGACGACCTCATCTCCGGCATGCGGGCGCTGCCGGGTGGCGAGGTCCTCGACGCGGAGCGAGTGCGATTCGAACTCGAGGCGCGCGACCGCGAAGTCGCCAACGACTTCACCAAGGACGCCCAGATCGCGATGCTGCGCTCTGCCCGCGCCTTCCGGGGCGACCGCCTGATCCGCACCGCGAGCCCTCACCGCATCCTCGACCCCGGTGCCGGCCCCCTCATCGCCGTCAAGCTGCACGTGCTCACGCGCAAGTCCCTCGGCGGCATCGAGACCGACCTGTCCGGGCGCGCTCTCGGGGCGAACGGCGAGCCGATTCCGGGGCTGTATGCCGCGGGCGAAGCGAGCGGGTTCGGTGGCGGCGGGGTGCACGGCTATCGCGCGCTCGAGGGCACGTTCGCCGGCGGATGCCTCTTCTCGGGGCGCGTCGCGGGGCGCGCTGTCGCTGCGGCTGTCTGACGCCGTCAGCGCCCGCCGGTGCGCCGTACCGGCCCCAGACCGCTCGCCACCGGCCCGCGCACCAGGACGTGTCCGCGCTGCAGGCTCACCCGCGTCCAGGCGCCGCTCACGAGGACGCGGGCCGACTCGCCGCCGCTGATGAACCCCATGCTGAGCGCAGCGAACGCGGCGCCCAGTGGCAGACCACCCAGCTCATCGTCGGGTGCTCCCCAGACGTGTGCGCGGACGGCTCGCACAGCGTCTTCCCCGGCATCCGTCGGCACCTCGTCCGCGACCCGCGCGATCCCGCCCTGTGCTTTGGCCGCGAGCAGCGCAGTGTCGAGCGATGCCCGGGGCTCCCATCCGCTTCGCGGCGGCGCGATGCCCGCCCACGCCGGTGACAGCGCCGTCTCGGGAAGGCTCACGGCGCTCGGCTCGTCGAGGACCGCAGACAGGACGGATGCCTCGACGACGAGGTCGCACACCAGCTCCGGATCCGCGGCCAGCGTCCGCATCGCCAGGACCGTGGGCGTGGCGTCTCCGATGCCCTTCGGCGCCAGCGGCGCCGCGGTCATGGCCAGCACACCGCCGCTCGCCTGCAGCCGAACGCCTTCCGTGGTGAAGCGCGCGGCGCGGCCGGCGAACGTGAGCGCGTCCGCGGCCGAGGCCGGGTCGGCGAGGAGCAGGCGCGGAGACATCGCCCTAAGCTACCAAGCAGATCGACGGGCGGAGGCCGCCCCGGAGAGGAGCCCCCGTGAACGACGCCGAGCCGACCGTCGAAGCCGATCCGGTCGCCTCGCTGCTCGCGGTGCTCGACCTCAGCGGATCCGATGCGCGCACCAGCGAGGACATCTTCACCGGCACGTCGCAGTCGATGCCGCTCGGGCGCGTCTACGGCGGTCAGGTGCTCGCACAGTCGATCGTCGCCGCCGAGCGGACCATTCCCGACGGCCGCATCGTGCACTCGATGCACGGCTACTTCCTGCGGCCGGGCGACTCCACGAAGGGCATCACGTTCGCCGTCGACCGCATCCACGACGGCCGGTCGTTCTCGACCCGCCGCACGCAGGCGTTCCAGGACGGCGTGCCGATCTTCTCCATGATCGCCTCCTTCCAGGACGAGGATCCGGGGCTGGAGCATCAGGAGCCGATGCCGGAGGGCATTCCGGGGCCGGACGAGCTGCCCGATGTCGAGTCGCACCTCGAGGGACTGCATCCGATGTCCAAGCGGCTCTTCACGGATCGGCCGGTCGACCTGCGCCACATCCCATCGCCCATATATGCCAGCGTGCAGGGCGAGCGGGTCCCCCGTCAGGCGGTGTGGATGCGGGTGCGGCGGCAATTGCCGGACGCGGCGGGCATCCACCGCGCGGCGCTGGCATACGTCAGCGACCTGACCATCCAGGAATCGATCCTGCGGGCTCACGGGATCGCGTGGGCGACGCCGGGGCTCAAGGTCGCGAGTCTGGACCACGCCATGTGGTGGCACAGGTTCGGACGCGCCGACGAATGGATGCTGTACGTCCAGGAGTCCCCGAGCGCGCGCGGAGGCCGCGGGCTGGCGACGGGCCGCGTGTACTCGGCCGCCGGCGTCCTGCTGGCCAGCGTCGCTCAGGAGATCATGGTCCGCGTCCCCGACGCGGACTGATCAGCTCGCGACCGCGAGCCGTCAGCGCCGGTGCGTGTACCCGATCGGCTCGCCGAGGTACGGCGTCCAGGCGGCTCGTTCCTCGGCACTCAGCCGCAACGGGCGGCCGGATGCGGCATCCACCTTGACCACCACCGTCGTGGCGCGGGCGTACAGCGTCTGATCGGGCGAGGCGGTCTCGACCGGGCTGAACACCTCGTAGCAGACTTCGATGCTCGAACCGCCGAGCTTGCCGAACCACATCTGCACGTCGAGCGGATGCCGCTGGTAGGGCACGGGCGCGAGATATTCGATCTCCTGGCGGGCGATGAGGGTGAGCACGCCGCTGAAGATGCTCGAGTCGAGCAGAGCCGTCTCTGGGGCCTCCTCGCCGGGTTCCGGCGCCCAGAACGCACGGACGCGTGCCTCTTCGAGCAGCTTGAGCATCGCGGTGTTGTTGACGTGGTTGAACGCGTCGAGGTCGCCCCATCGCAGATGGATCGGCACATGCAGGCGGCGCGGCGTCCCGCCCGGCGCGGGGCCGGACGGGACGGCGACGTCGTTTTCGCTCGTCTCAGTCACGCGTGCTCCTCACTTCGTTCGTCACCACGATCAATCGCCTCAGCATCGAGCAGCTCGACTGCGTTCGGCTCAATCGCGTGTGAGCTTGCGGTACGTGGAGCGATGGGGCTTGGCGGCATCCGGACCGAGGCGTTCGATCTTGTTCTCCTCGTAGGCTTCGAAGTTGCCCTCGAACCAATACCAGTTGTCGGGGTCTTCGTCGGTGCCCTCGTAGGCGAGGATGTGGGTGGCGATGCGGTCGAGGAACCACCGGTCGTGCGTGATCACGACGGCGCAGCCGGGGAATTCGAGGAGCGCGTTCTCGAGAGACTGCAGGGTCTCGACGTCCAGGTCGTTGGTCGGCTCGTCGAGCAGCAGCAGGTTGCCGCCCTCCTTGAGCGTCAGCGCCAGGTTGAGCCGGTTGCGCTCACCACCCGAGAGCACGCCCGCCTTCTTCTGCTGGTCCGGCCCCTTGAACCCGAACTTCGAGACGTAGGCGCGCGAGGGGATCTCGGTCTTGCCGACGGTGATGATGTCCAGGCCGTCCGAGACGACCTCCCACAGAGTCTTGTTGGGGTCGATGTTCGAGCGGCTCTGGTCGACGTAGCTGATCTTGACCGTCTCGCCGATCTTCAGTTCCCCGCCGTCCAGCGACTCGAGGCCGACGATGGTCTTGAACAGTGTCGTCTTTCCCACGCCGTTCGGGCCGATGACGCCGACGATGCCGTTCGGGGGAAGGCTGAAGCTGAGCCCGTCGATGAGCGAGCGACCGTCGAAACCCTTCTGGAGCTTCTTCGCCTCGATCACGATGCTGCCCAGGCGCGGCCCGGGCGGGATCGTGATCTCTTCGAAGTCGAGCTTGCGCGTGCGGTCCGCCTCTGCGGCCATCTCTTCGTAGCGGGCCAGACGCGCCTTGGACTTCGCCTGGCGCCCCTTCGCGTTCGAGCGGACCCAGTCGAGCTCCTCGGCGAGGCGCTTGGCGAGCTTGGCATCCTTCTTGCCCTGGATGGCGAGGCGCTCGCCCTTCTTCTCGAGGTAGGTCGAGTAGTTGCCCTCGTAGCCGATGAGACGCCCCCGGTCGACCTCGGCGATCCACTCGGCCACGTTGTCGAGGAAGTACCGGTCGTGCGTGATGGCGATGACAGCACCGGGATACTTCTGCAGGTGCTGCTCGAGCCACAGCACGCTCTCGGCGTCGAGGTGGTTCGTGGGCTCATCGAGGAGCAGCAGATCCGGCTTCTGCAGCAGCAGCTTCGTCAGCGCCACTCGACGCCGCTCACCGCCGGACAGCGGACCGATCTCGGCATCGCCGGGAGGGGTGCGCAGCGCGTCCATCGCCTGCTCCAGCTGGGAGTCGAGATCCCACGCGTCCGCGGCATCGATCTCTTCCTGCAGGGTGCCCATCTCGGCCAGCAGTGCATCGAAGTCGGCGTCCGGGTCGGCCATGAGGCCGGAGATCTCGTTGAAGCGGTCGACCTTGGCCTTGATGGCGATGCCGTCCTGGATGTTCTCCAGCACCGTCTTGGACTCGTCGAGCTCGGGCTCCTGCATCAGGATGCCGACCGAGAACCCCGGAGAGAGCTTGGCCTCGCCGTTGGACGGCGTGTCCATGCCCGCCATGATCTTGAGGATCGTCGACTTTCCGGCGCCGTTCGGGCCGACCATGCCGATCTTCGCGCCGGGAAGGAACGCCATCGTCACGTCGTCGAGGATCAGCTTGTCGCCGACCGCCTTGCGCGCGCGGACCATCGAGTAGATGTACTCAGCCATGCGGGTTTCTGCTCTCCTTGGAGTACGGACGTCAGCGTCCCAGCCTACCCGCGGGTCCGGGTCACCAGTCGATCGAGCGCGTCTGGCCGATGAGGCACGTTCCCTCAGCCAGCACCGGCGCGACGACCGTGACCGGCTCGCCCGTCGCGGAGCCTACCTGTCCGATCAGGCACTCGTCCCCCCAGCGCACCGAGAACTGGATGCTCTCGGCAGGATTGCCTACCGTCGAGAAGTCCTCGGTCACCTGCATGGCGGCCTTGTCGAATCCCGTTGCCACGAGCGCATCGACATATGCACGACCCGATTCGCGCTGCTCCGAACTCCACACGGAGTTGGTCACGGAGGTGAAGACGGGGAGGTTCTCGGCCGCCGAGCCGCCGACCACCAGGACGGGCTCAGACGGCGCGGAACTCGTGGAGGAGGGCTCGGGAGTCGAAGTGGGCCCGGCAGTCCCGCCGTCCGTCCCAGTCGGTGCGGGGGCCAGAGCGGTGCAGCCGGCCAGCAGGGCGGCACCCGCCGCGGCGACCAGGAAGCGTGCCCCACGGGCAGTCGCGATCACGCCCCGGGGGCGGGAGGGCTCGGGATGTCGGGGCACGGGGAGAGTCTATGGCCCGGCATCCCGAGCGCCACCTGAACGCGTCAGAACGGCGCCTCGGCTCCCGCGAGCACCCGCGTGTCACTCGACTCATCTGCCTCGACGGCGAGGAGCGACGAATCGGATCCCGCCGCGCCGGCGGCGGGATCGCCACCGGCGGGCGCACCGGCGGAGTCGACTCCAGGCGCCGCCCACGAATCCGACTCGTTCGGTCCCCACGTGCTCTCCTGCTCGGATCGCTCGGACGGCCGGCTCGACTTGGAGAACGTGCTCGTCCCCCACAGCAGATCGTGGCCGATGGCCTCCGCGTCGATCTCGACCGCTGTTCCGCGCTTCGTTCCGGTGTCCCAGTCGCGCAGTCGCAGTCGCCCGGTGACCAACACCCTGTCGCCCTTGTGCAGCGAATCGAACGCGTGCTCGGCGAGCCCGCGGAACGCGGAGACGGAGTACCAGTTGGTGCCCGCGTCTACCCACGTGTTGGCAGCGCGATCGAATCTGCGCAGTCCGCTCGCGACGCGGAAGTTGATGACCGGCACCCCGCTGCCGATCCGTTTGAACTCCGGTTCCGTCGCGATGTTCCCCGTGATGGTGATCGTGTCGTTCATGTCGCTTCCCTTCTTGCCAGCCCGGGGACCGTCCCCGGTGCCGCCGGCGTCCGTGCCCGGTGAACGCCGGCGGCATGTTCAGCCTGCGCCCGCGGCGCGAGCCGGTCGTGGCTCCAGGTGCGTTCTGGGGACAAGCGAGTCCGGAGTCCCTGTTGTGGAGGAAGGGCTGCTGAGCGAGCGTGCCGGCAATGTCGGAGGTCGCACATATCTTCGAGGGGAAGGGAGATGAAATGGACCAGACATTGCGACGTGATGCACACCTGGATCCCCCGCGGCTGCCTTCGGGAGTACCGGTTCGACTGGCAGCCGCGGCGCCTGCACTGTGGCGCGTGATCGATCGCAAGGGGCATGTGATCGGTCACCTCCAAGCGATCGCCGACGGAAGCGGCATCCGCTACCGGGTTCGCCGGTTTCGCGCCTCGTCCCGCGCGTTCCTCGAGCTCGGCGAATTCTGGCGAATCGAGGAGGCCATCGACTGCCTCCGATTCGCCCGGTGAGCTCGGCACCGCCACCCCGTTCCGGGACGGGTGTCAGGCGCGCTTCACACCACCGCACTCACGCGGTCGACGGACGTCACCGGGGCGCCGGCGCGGACATCGCGCCACGATCGAGCCAATTCGCGAACAGCGCGGACGAGTTGCTCGGGCGGCGCCGTGAAGGGAATCCGCAGGTGGCGATCGTGGCCGCCCTCGATCGAGAAGCGCGGTCCGGCCGACAACAGAACGCCGCGTGAGCGCACGTCGATCACCACCGCCGAGCTGAGCGGCGCATCGAGCTCGATCCACAGCGACACTCCCCCGTGCACGGAGGGAACACGCCACTGCGAGAGGTGTTCGGCCAGCGCACCGACGAGGGCGTCCCTCCCGGTTCGCAGCAGGTTCGAGCGCTGCGTGAGGATCTCGTCGAAGTCGTCGAGCAGATGGGTCACCACCGCCTGCTCGAACTCGGGCGTGCCCAGGTCCTGCGCTGGTCGCGCGGCGACGAGGCGCCGGATCAGATCGCCTTCGGCTCGCACCCAGCCGACGCGAAGCCCTCCCCACACGGTCTTGCCCAGCGAGCCGATCCGCACGATGGTCCCGGATTCGGTCGCGTCGAAACCAGGGGCGACAGGGCCGCGGTCGATATCGAGTTCGGAAGTCGTCTCATCCAGCACGAGCACGGAACCGGCCCGCTCGCCGGCGAGGAGGAACACATCACGCTCGGCCGCCGTCATTGACCGGCCGGTGGGATTGTGGAAGTCCGGCATGAGATACGCCATGACCGGCAGAGTCCGCGCGAATGCCTGCTCGGCCCGGTCCAGGTCCCATCCGTCATCGGTCGTCACCGGCACGCCGACCGGACGCGCCCCTGCTCTGCGCAGCGCATCGACCGCGTGGGGGTACGTCGGCGTCTCCATGAGGACGCGGTCACCGCGTCCGAGGAGCACGGACGCCACCAGGTGGATCGCGCTCTGCGCCCCCGTCGTCACCAGCACTTCGCTCGGGCGCGTGGGGATGCCGCGGCGCTCGTAGCGCCGGGCGATCGCCTCACGCAACTCGATGCGCCCCAGCACGTCGTAGCCGACGCGCGCCACGAGCGACGACGCGGACTGCGCCACCTCGGCCATCACACCGGCGAGTCCCGGCCACGCCGGAGGACTCGCCTGCTGCAGATCGATCGTGCCGTCGGCAGCGGCGGCACGTCCGGGGTCGTGCCGTCCGAGAGGGAGCGTGACACTGCCCGAGCCGCGCAGACTGGCGATGTGGCCCGAGTCCCGCAGGCTGCGGTAGGCCGCCGCGACGGTGCTGCGGCTCACCTGAAGCGCGCCGGCGAGTTCCCGCTCCGCCGGAAGCGCCGTTCGCGGTGCGAGCCGGTTGTCGAGGCAGAGCAGCCGGATGCCGTCGGCCAGCGCCTCGTACACCGGCTCCTTCGTGCGCCAGCCACCCAGGGCCACCGACAGCGCCCTTGCCGACACTCGAGAGTCCATGCAGCCACATTAGCCGGATTGGACCGCCATGCGCAGTCCAATCATGCGATTGGATGGTGGCATGCCTCGTCGCGTCACCCAACTGCTCGTCGGCCTGTTCCTCTACGGCGCAGGGTGCGCACTGACCATCGAAGCGGGACTCGGCGTCGACCCCTGGACCGTGTTCGCTCAGGGGCTCTCGCTTCACACCGGCATCGGCATCGGGTGGATCACCAACATCCTCGGCTTCTTCGTGCTGCTTCTGTGGATCCCGCTGAGGCAGAAGCCAGGGGTGGGCACGATCGCCAACATCCTCCTCGTCGGCACCAGCATGCAGGCCACGCTGTGGCTGGTCCCGCCCGCGGCGGGCCTCCTGCCGCAGATCGCCCTGCTTCTCGGCGGCATCCTGCTGGTGGCGCTCGCGTCAGGACTCTACATCGGGGCACGATTCGGACCGGGACCCCGCGACGGACTCATGACCGGCATGAACTCGCGCCTCGGATGGCCGATCTGGCTGTGCCGCGCGCTCGTCGAACTGACCGTTCTGCTGGTCGGCTGGCTGCTCGGCGGCACCGTCGGAATCGGCACCGTACTGTTCGCACTTCTGATCGGCCCGCTCGTGCATGTCGCGCTGCCTCTGCTCGACACTCAGCGACCCGCTCGCGCCCCGGCGCGGGCGGATCAGACGGTGTCCTGAGCCCTCACAGGGCGCGCCGGACAAGACCCTCGGGGTCTAATGCTCCCGGAACTGGGGCCAGTCGCTGCCCGGCGTCATGTGGGCGTGGAGGGCACCCTTCGCGATCTCCATGCTGGGGAACGCGCCCAGCGACGAGTCGGCGCCCGCCATCGTGACGATGTAGCCCTCATCGTCCTTGCGGATGCTGCCGACGACGCCCGAAGCGCCGTAGGCGACCCAGAGCGGGCGGTGAGTCTGCGTGGTGCTCATGGTGAACTCCTTTCGAGGCCTCCGATGCCGACGCTACGCCGCAACGCGCTGACACGCCAGATCCGCCGCGCGACGGCGACCGGGTAATCTGGTCACCCACCCTTCCCTCCGTAGCTCAGGGGACAGAGCGAGCGGCTTCTACCCGCAAGGTCGGGGGTTCGAATCCTCCCGGAGGGGCTCCGGGCTCGGCGACCCCGCCGAGCCCGCTGTCCGGGGCGTCAATAGGATGGACCGCATGGTGGGGGCTTCTGAGAACGATCGTCTGGTGTGGATCGACTGCGAAATGACCGGGCTCGATCTCGAAGTCGACGAACTCGTCGAGATCGCGGTCGTCGTGACCGACTTCGAGCTGCGCGTGCTCGACCCGGGCTTCCACATCGTCATCAAGCCGGATGCCTCGGCGCTGGCGAACATGAACGAGTTCGTGACGAACATGCATCGCACGTCGGGGCTCATCGACGAGATCCCCCACGGTGTCACGGTCGCGGATGCCGAGTTCCAGGTGCTCGAGTACATCCAGCGGTTCGTCCCGCTGGAGGGCAAGGCACCTCTTGCCGGCAACACGATCGGCACCGACCGGATGTTCATCGCGAAGTACATGCCCCGCGTGGACCGGTGGCTGCACTATCGCAACGTGGACGTGTCCAGCATCAAGGAGCTGGCGCGCCGCTGGTACCCCCGTGCGTACATCCATGCGCCGGCCAAGGACGGCGGCCATCGCGCCCTCGCCGACATCCTCGAATCGATCCGCGAGCTCGCCTATTACCGGCAGGCGGTCTTCGTGCCGGAGCCGGGTCCGACCAGTGACGGGGCACGCGCCGTGGCAGCCTCCGTCGTTTCGTCGTTTGCCCCAGAGGTGTGAGAGAATCTTCTGGTTGCCCGCTCAAGCGGGAGACATGGTGGGTATAGCTCAGTTGGTAGAGCACCTGGTTGTGGTCCAGGGGGCCGCGGGTTCAAGTCCCGTTACTCACCCCAAGCAGTCGGATCGGGGCCTCGTCAGCGGCCCTCCGTGTCGGCGAACCGAGGCATCATGATGGAGATGGATGCCGAGACGTTCGAGCAGCTCGTGATCGATGAGCTCGACGCCCTTCCCGATGACATGGTCGAAGGGCTCGACAACGTCGTGTTCGTCGTCGAGGACCGGTCCGCTGACGGCGGTCTCGATCTCTTCGGCCTCTACGACGGATGGGCGCTCACCGAGCGCGATCGGTACGGCGGCGGCGAGCTTCCGGATCGGATCATCGTCTACCGCGAGGCGCATCTGGCTGCCTGCGACGATGAGGGTGCGCTGCGTGACGAGGTGCACACGACACTGGTGCACGAGATCGCGCACTTCTACGGCATCGACGACGCCCGCCTGCATGAACTGGGGTGGGCGTGATGTCCGCGCTGGCGACACCGTCGATCGAGCGGGAATCCGAACTTCGAGAGAATCCGCACCCGGACCGCCCGTGGCAGACCGTTGTCTGGGACGATCCTGTCAACCTCATGAGCTACGTCACCCATGTCTTCCGCGAGTACTTCGGGCTGTCCCGGGCCGAGGCCGAGCGGTTGATGCTCGCCGTGCACAACGAGGGGCATGCTGTCGTCGCTGTCGGGGCGCGAGAGCAGATGGAGCTTCACGCGCAGGCGATGCACGACTACGGCCTGTGGGCGACCGTCCGCCAGGAGCCGCAATGACGGACCGGGTGATCGTCATGGAGCTGGCCCGACTGGAGGCGGCTCATCTCGTCGGGATCGTCGGTCAGTTCCTCGAGCTCGTGTCGGACGCGGCGCCCGACGACGGCGATCCGGCCATCGGCAGGCTGGTGCCGCCGGCTTATACCGACGAGCGCGATGCCCGGGAGTTCCGGGACCTCACCGAGACGCACCTTCTCGACCGCCGCCGAACCGACGCCGGCGTCGTCCTGGCTTCGCTCGCGGACGCCCCTGAGATCCCCGACGACCCGGATGACCCCGCACTCATGGAATCGGTGGAGGTGCGTCTGGACCCCGAGGTCGCGCAAGCGTGGCTTCGGACTCTGGCCGCCGTCCGGCTCGTCCTCGCCACGCGCCTGGGAATCACCGGGCCGGAGGATCACGATCCTGACAACCCCCGCTTCGGCATCTACGACTGGCTCGGTTACCGCCTGGACGGGCTCGTTTCCGCGCTCGACGACGAAGCCTGAGGCATCCGGGGCATCAGGGGATGCGGAAGACGTGCGTCGCGTGGCGCGTCGGCGCGTCACGCTCGATATGACGTTGCTCCTGGCGCGACCAGCGCTCCCAATGGGGAGCGTACGTCTCGCCGTCACGTGAGAGTGCGCGGTGCCGTCGCGATGCATCCGGCGATTCCAGCCACACGCGGATGTCTCCGAGGCGTGCCGTCGCGGGTGTCAGGAGACCGGCGCCTTCCACGATCAGCGGCAGCGACGGATCGACCGCGTGAGCCTCGGCGGGCTGCTGCAGCTCCCAGTCCCAGCGCTGCCACACACCGACGATGCCACGCGCGTGCGGCACGAGGATCTGCTCCCGCGCGGCTTCGACACCGTCATCGAGGCCGTCCCAGCCCGGGTAGATCGAGTCGAGAGCGACGAGCTGTACTCGGCCCCGGAGCGGCCAGCGCGTCACGAGGGCGCGCGTCAGAGAAGTCTTGCCCGCTCCACTGCGACCGTCGACGAGGACGACGGGATTGGACGCCGCGGTTCGCGTGATCGCGGCGACGAGATCGGTGACGGCCGCGTCCAGCGATACCGCGACCGGATCGGGACTACTTCTTGAGGGCGCGGATGACACGGCTGAGCGCGCGGCCGGCGATGAACACGAACGGCACGGCGACCGCGAGGAGTGCCACGATGTTCGGTTCGAAACGGAGGTCGTCCCCGCGCCGGATGTATGCGCCGACCGGAATGGCGTAGCTGCCCCCGCCGCCTCCACCGTTCCCCGCCTCGTCGGAGCCGCCTCCGAATCCCGACCAGGTCAGTGCGACGGGGATGAGGCGGATGCCGTCGACGTCCTGCTGCTCCCCGTAGGCGCTCTTGACGCCGAGGGCCGCGGACTGCTTGCCGAGTTCCAGTGCGATATTGGGCATGGCTCAACGGTAGCGGGCGCACAGGCCTCAGCCCAGTGCTAGTTCAGCCCAGTGCTCGTTCAGCCCAGTGCTCGTTCAGCCCAGTGCTCGTTCAGCCCAGTGCTCGGTCAGCCCAATGCCCGTTCCGGCCCGTCCGTACCCGGTGCAGGCGGTTTCGACGGCAGGGTGCTGCCCGCGCGTGCTCGGCCGAGCAGCGTGGCACGGGTGATCGCGCCACGACCGAACTTGGCCGCGGCGCCGTCGAGCGCGTCCTCCACCCGCCGCCACTCCTCGTTGTCGTCCCAGAGCGCAGGCGCCGCGCCACCCGCCGGCCGCAGGCGCTCCGCACGGACGCCGATAAGCCGCACCGGAAGCGGCCGCTCGATCGCGGCGAACAGCTCGTGCGCGGCATCCCCGATCCGCTGGCCGACCGCTGTGGGCTCCGTGAGGGTCTGCGAGCGGGTGATGGTCGTGAAATCCGCGAAGCGGACCTTGATGGCGATGGTGGCCGCCTCCCACTCCCCCGCTCGCAGCCGCGCTCCGACGCGATCGGCGAGCCGGCGCAACTCCGCGCGAAGGATGGCGTCGTCGGCGATGTCTTCGAGGAAGGTCTCTTCGTGACCGATGCTCTTCTCCACCCGGTGCGTGTCGATCGGGCGCGGGTCGATTCCCCGGGACAGCTGCCAGATCCGCTCGCGCATCGCCCCGCCGAGAACACGGTCGAGCACGGTCCGTGGCGTGTCGAGCACATCGGCGACGGTGCGGATGCCGCGGCCCTCGAGTGCCTCCGCTGTCTTCGGCCCTACGCCCCACAGCGCGCGGACGGGCCGCGGCCGCAGAAAGGCGTCCGTGTCGTGTTCGGCAACGATGAGCAGCCCGTCGGGCTTGCTGATGGTCGACGCCATCTTGGCCACGTGCTTCGTCGCCGCCACTCCCACGCTGCAGGTCAGCCCGGTCTCTTCGACGACGCGGGCACGCAGCATCCGTGCGATCTCGCCCGGCGATCCCCACAGCCTGCGGGCTCCGCGGACGTCCAGGAAGGCCTCATCGATCGACAGCGGCTCGACCAGCGGAGTGATCTCGCGGAAGATGCCCATCACCGTCGCCGACAGCGCGAGGTAGCGATCGAAATGCGGCTGCACCACGATCGCGTGCGGGCACAGGCGCAGCGCCTGCCCCACGGGCATCGCCGAACGGACGCCGTACCGGCGTGCCTCGTAAGAGGCACTCGAGACGACGGATCGACCGTCGGGCGCACCGATGATGATCGCCTTGCCTCGCAGCGATGGGTCGTCGAGCTGCTCAACCGATGCGTAGAACGCATCCATGTCGACATGAAGGATGCCGGTGCCGGCGTCGTCGGCACCCTCGGGTGAGACGAGCCGGCCCGATCCGTCGCCGCGCCCCATGGGTCCATTCTGCGCCGCACCGCCGACATCGCGTGCTTCCGGGCCATCGCCGGACCCGGAGCACGAGAAGCCGGACTACTGCGCCGCGCGCTCCAGAACCAGTTCGCGCACGCGTGCGGCGTCGGCCTGGCCCTTCATGGCCTTCATGACCGCGCCGATGACAGCGCCAGCAGCCTGGACCTTGCCGTCGCGGATCTTCTCGAGCACGTCGGGTTGCGACGCGAGCGCCTCGTCGATCGCGGCGATGAGCGCACCGTCGTCCGAGACGACAGCCAGTCCGCGTGCTGCGACGACCTCCTTCGGCGAGCCCTCGCCCGCGACCACGCCCTCCAGCACCTGGCGTGCCAGCTTGTCGGTCAGCGTGCCCTCGTCGATCAGCTGCTGGAGCTCGGAGACCTGCGCCGGAGTGGCCAGATCGGACACCTCTCGCGCGGTGCCCTCCGCGCTCATCGCGTTCGCGATCCGCGTGAGCTCGCCGGTCCACCACTTGCGAGCGGACGCCGGCGCGGCGCCCGCCGCCACCGTCGCATCGACCTCGGCCAGAAGCCCGCCGTTGACGACGTCCTGGAACTCGAGGTCGGTGAAGCCCCATTCGGCCTTCAAGCGACGGCGACGCGCGGCGGGAGGCTCCGGCAGCGCCCCGCGCAGCTGCTCGATCAGCTCCGGCGCCGGGACCACGGGAAGCAGATCGGGCTCAGGGAAGTACCGGTAGTCGTCGGCGTCGGACTTCGGGCGTCCGGGCGAGGTGGTTCCGGTGTCTTCGTGCCAGTGGCGCGTCTCCTGCGTGATCGTGCCGCCGGCGGCGAGGATCGCCGCCTGCCGCTGGATCTCGTACCTCACCGCCCGCTCCACCGATCGCATGGAGTTCACGTTCTTGGTCTCCGTACGCGTGCCCAGCTTCTCCTGGCCGCGCGGACGGAGCGACACGTTCGCGTCGCAGCGCAGGTTGCCGCGCTCCATCCGGGCGTCAGAGATCCCGAGACTGAGGACGATGTCGCGGATCGTCTGCACGTAGGCCTTGGCCACGTCCGGAGCGCGGTGCTCTGTGCCGAAGATCGGCTTGGTCACGATCTCGACCAGCGGAACGCCGGCGCGGTTGTAATCGACCAGCGAGTACTCCGCGCCCTGGATGCGGCCGGTCGCCCCGCCGACGTGGGTGAGCTTGCCGGCATCCTCTTCCATGTGGGCACGCTCGATCGGCACGGGCACGATGGTGCCGTCCGCGAGCTCGACGTCGACGTGACCCTCGAAGGCGATCGGCTCGTCGTACTGCGAGATCTGGTAGTTCTTGCCCAGGTCGGGATAGAAGTAGTTCTTGCGCGCGAACCGGCTCGACGGAGCGATCGAGCAGCCGAGGGCCAGCCCGAGGCTGATCGAGTAGCGCACGGCCGTCTCGTTCACCACGGGCAGCGAGCCGGGCAGCCCCATGTCGACGGGCGCCACCAGCGTGTTCGGCCCGGCGGCGTGGTTGGCGGAGTTCGCCGGGTTCGCCGCGGACGAGAACATCTTCGTCTCGGTGTTCAGCTCGACGTGCACCTCGAAACCCAGCACGGGCTCGAACAACTCGAGTGCCTTGTCGAAGTCCATCAGTGCGTCCTTCGCCATCAGCGCGCGCCCCCCATCGTGTCCAGCACCGGTGCCTTGTCGAGGAGCGGTCCGCCCCAGGAGTCGACGAGCACGGCCTCGAGCGCGGCGCCCACCCGATACAGGCGGGCGTCCTGCCGCGCCGGAGCGAGGAACTGGATGCCGACCGGCAGCCCGTCCTCGGCGGCCAGTCCCGAGGGGATCGAGATGCCGGGAACGCCCGCGAGGTTCGCGGGAATCGTCGTGACGTCGTTGAGGTACATCTGCAGCGGGTCGTCGACCTTCTCGCCGAGCTTGAACGCGGTCGTCGGCGCCGACGGCGTGGCGATCACGTCCACCTGCGCGAAGGCCTCGTCGAAGTCGCGCTGGATGAGGGTGCGCACCTTCTGCGCCGAGCCGTAGTACGCGTCGTAGTATCCGGCCGACAGCGCGTAGGTGCCCAGGATGATGCGTCGCTTGACCTCGTCGCCGAATCCGGCGTCGCGCGTGGCCGCCATGACGTCCTCCACAGTGCCGCCGGGCACGTCGACACGCATGCCGAAGCGCACCGAGTCGAACTTCGCCAGGTTGCTGGACGCCTCGGCAGGGAGCACGAGGTAGTAGGCGGCGACGCCGTACTCGAAATGGGGTGCGCTGATCTCGACGATCTCGGCACCCTGCGCCTGCATCGCGTCCAGAGCCGTGCGGAACGACTCCGACACGCCGGCCTGGAAGCCGCTGTCGGGCAGCTCCTTGATGACGCCGACACGCAGGCCCCTGAGCACGTCGCCGGTGGCGCCCTCGCGAGCGGCCGCGGCGAACGAGGGCCAGGCCTCGGCCAGCGAGGTCGAATCGTGCGGATCGTGCCCGCCGATGACGTCGTGCAGCATCCCGGCATCCAGCACGGTGCGGGTCACCGGACCGACCTGATCCAGCGACGATGCCAGCGCGATCGCGCCGTACCGGCTCACCCCGCCGTACGTCGGCTTCATCCCGACCGTGCCGGTCACGTGCGCCGGCTGACGGATCGAGCCACCGGTGTCGGAGCCCAGCGCGAGGGGCGCCTCGAAAGCGGCGACGGCGGCGGCCGAGCCGCCTCCGGAGCCGCCGGGGATCCGATCGAGATCCCAGGGGTTCCGGGTCGGGCCGTACGCCGAGTGCTCGGTGGACGATCCCATCGCGAACTCGTCCATGTTGGTCTTGCCCAGGGGGACGAGGCCCGCCACGCGGGAGCGTGCGACCACCGTCGCGTCGAACGGCGACATGTAGCCCTCGAGGATCTTCGAACCGCTCGTGGAGGGCATGTCGGTCGTGACGAGCACGTCCTTGATCGCGAGGGGCACGCCGGCCAGCGGCCCCAGCTGCTCACCCGCCGCGCGGCGGGTGTCGATGCCGGCCGCGACGTCGAGTGCGCGCTCGCTCACATGGAGGAAGGCGTGGATGTCGGCGTCCACGGCCGCGATGCGGTCGAGATGGGCCTGCGTGGCCTCCACGCTGGATACCTCGCCCGAGGCGAGCTTGTCTGCGAGCACGGCGGCGCTCAACTTCGTCAGATCGGTCACGGGGGCCCCTTACTGCTCTTCGCCGAGGATCGCGGTGACGCGGAATCGCCCGTCGGCGGCATCCGGTGCGTTCTGGAGCACCTGCGCCGGGGTGAGCAGATCGCCCACTTCGTCGGGGCGGAAGACGTTCTGCAGCGGGATCGGGTGGCTCGTCGCCGCCACGTCGGGCGTGGCGACCTCCGAGACCTTCGCGATGTTGTCGACGATGACGTCGAGCTGGCCGGTCAGGCGCTCGACCTCCTCGTCGCTGAGCTGGATCCGGGCGAGCACACCGAGGTGACGCACGAGATCGGGGGTGATTTCAGACACCACGACAGTCTATTCGGACCGCGAGGCACCTCCGAGGGCGCGGGGGCCCGGCATAGGCTTGGCGCGTGACGACCTACGACCCGCCGCGCCCCTGGATCGCCAGCTACGCCGAGGGAGTGCCCGCGGATCTGCCGCCCATCACGGGCTCCCTGGTCGACATCGTCGAGGCATCGGCGCGCGACTATCCGGATGCGGTCGCCCTGCAGTTCTTCGGACGCACGACGTCGTACCGGTCGCTCCACGAGCAGATCGAGCGGGCCGCGGCTGGTCTGCGTGACCGCGGTGTGCGCGCCGGCGACCCGGTGGCCATCGTTCTTCCGAACTGCCCGCAGCACATCGTCGCCTTCTACGCCGTCCTGCGCCTGGGCGCGGTGGTGATCGAGCACAACCCGCTCTACACGCCGCGGGAACTGCGCAAGCAGTTCGAGGATCACGGCGCGAAGCACGCGATCGTCTGGAGCAAGATCGTCAAGTCCGTGCAGGACTTCCCTGCGGATCTCGCGGTCTCGACGATCATCACCGTCGACATCACCACGGCGATGCCCTTCCGCACACGCGCGGCGCTGCGCCTGCCGATCGCCAAGGCCCGCGAAGCGCGTGCCGCTCTGACCGAACGGGTGATCGGCGCCGTGGCATGGGAGGACGTGGTCGGGTCCGACCCGCTCCCGCAGACTCACCCGAAGCCCGCAACGGACGATCTCGCTCTCATCCAGTACACCAGCGGCACGACCGGCAGCCCGAAGGGGGCGTCGCTGACGCATCGCAACCTCCTGTCCAACGCGGCGCAGGCGCGTGCGTGGGTGCCCTCGATCGTGCGCGGCGACGGATGCGTCGTGTACGCCGTGCTGCCGATGTTCCACGCCTACGGGCTTACGCTGTGCCTCACGTTCGCGATGTCGATGGGTGCCCGCCTCGTGCTCTTCCCCCGTTTCGACCCCGACATGGTGCTGGACGTGACGAAGAAGCATCCGGCGACCTTCCTCCCGCTCGTTCCGCCGATCGCCGATCGGCTGCTGAAGGCTGCACGAGAGAAGGGCATCTCGCTCGCCGGCACCCAGGTGGCGATCTCGGGGGCGATGGCCCTGCCGCACGAGCTCGTCGTGCCATTCGAGGAGGCCTCCGGCGGGTACCTGGTCGAGGGCTACGGCCTGAGCGAATGCTCGCCGGTGCTGATGGCCAACCCCGTCGCCGACAATCGCGTGCCCGGTACGGTGGGGCTGCCGCTGCCGGGCACCGAGTGCCGCGTGGTCGACCCCGACGACCCGACACAGGATGTCGCTCCCGGAGACCGCGGCGAACTCCTCGTACGCGGCCCCCAGGTCTTCAGCGGGTACTACGGCAAGCCCGAAGAGACCGAGGCCGTGTTCGCCGACGGGTGGTTCCGCACCGGTGACATCGTCACGATCGACGACGCCGGCTTCGTGCGCATCGTCGACCGGATCAAGGAGCTCATCATCACCGGCGGCTTCAATGTCGCGCCCACCGAGGTGGAGAACGCACTGCGACAGCATCCGATGGTCGAGGACGTCGCCGTCGTCGGGCTGCCCAGTGATCACTCCGGCGAGGAGGTCGTCGCCGCGATCGTCTGCGCCCCGGACGCGGGCGACGTCGATGTCGAGGCGGTCCGCGAGTTCGCCCGCGGCATCCTGACCCCGTACAAGGTGCCGCGTCGTGTCTTCGTGGTCGACGAACTGCCCAAGTCGCTGATCGGCAAGGTGCTGCGCCGTCAGGTGCGGGACCGCCTGCTCGCGCTCACGACCGGGAAGTAGTCCGCTTTCGTTCCTCGGGATCGCCGCCCCGCGCGGCGCGCCCGCCATCGACGGGCACGACGGCACCGGTGACGAAGGACGCCTCTTCGGAGAGCAGGAACGCGACGACCGCCGCCACCTCGGTCGCGTCACCGACGCGACCCAGCGGTTGCAGTGCGGCGATCGACGCCTCGAACTCCGCCCGCCCGCGGTCCGGCAGCGACGAGAGATGGGCGTCATAGCGTGCCGTCCGGATCGACCCGAGCGCGACCGCATTCGCGCGGATCCCGTCCGGTCCGTAGTCGACCGCGAGCGAGCGCGTGAGCCCCTCGAGCGCTGCCTTCGCCGTGGCGTACGCCAAGCTTCCCCGCACCGGGCGCCTGGCCTGGTGAGAGCTGACGGCCACGATCGCACCACGGGTGCCGGCGTTCAGGAACGCTCGCACCGCGGCGGCCGATCCGTTCACCGCCGGCTGGAGATTGGCGGTGATCGCCGTGCTCACCGCACCCTCGGCGCCGGTGTCCAGCCACACGTCGTCGAACACCGCGGCGTTGTTCACCCAGCCCGTCAGCAGGCCGAGACCGGATGCCTCCTGGACCGCGTCGTCGAGCACCCGGGGATCGCCGGCGTCGCCGATCACCTCGGCGAAGGCGTCGGACACGGCTCGTCCGGTCGGACCGCGGTCGATCGCCACGACGCCCTCGCCGAGAGCGAGGAGCACGTCGACGATCGCGGACCCGATGCCGCCTGCCGCACCGGTCACCACAGTGATCCGTCGCGTCATGTCTTCACTCCGCCGGTGGTTCGAGGGCGGAAGGGCCTTGCGTCACCAGGAGGTGGAACTGGGCCGCGTCAAGGATCCGGATGCCGAGTTCTTCGGCCTTGGCGAGCTTCGAGCCCGCGCCGGGCCCCGCCGCGACGAAGTCCGTCTTCTTCGAGACGCTCGAGGCGGCCTTTCCGCCGGCGTTGAGGATCGCCTCCTGCGCGCCCTCGCGCGTGTAGCCGTCGAGGGATCCGGTGGCGACGATCGTGAGGCCGTCCAGCACTCCCCCGCCTGCCGCCGCGGCCCCGGGGCCGGGGTGCCCGGGGGTCGTCAGCCGAGCTCCGGCGGCGACCCACCGGTCGACGATCTCGCGATGCCAGTCGATCTCGAACCAGTCCGTGAGCGAATCCGCGATGATGCCGCCGACCCCCTCGACCCCGGCGAGCTCGTCGCGCGTGGCCACGCGGATCGCGTCGACCGATCCGAACCACTGCGCCAGCGCCCGGGCGGCGACCGGGCCGACGTGCCGGATGTTCAGCGCGACGAGGAACCGCCACAGCTCTTTGGTCTTGGCGCGCTCGAGCTGGTCGAGCAGCGTGAGCGCCTGGGCCGAGGGCTGCGGTCCGGTCGCCCCCGCCTTCTTCTCGGCAGCGCTGGGGTTGCGACGGAAGGGGGCCCGACGCACGACTTCACCGGTCTTGGCGTCCACGCGTGGCTCGCCGGTCTCGGCATCGCGCACCACCACCTCGATGGGCACGAGCTGGTCCAGGGTCAGATCGAACAGCCCCGCCTCCGTCTCGAGCGGCGGCGTCTCAGGCACCGACGGCTGCGTGAGCGCCGCCGCGGTGACCTCGCCGAGCGCCTCGATGTCGAGCGCTCCGCGCGATCCGATGTGCTCGACGCGCCCCCTCACCTGCGCGGGGCAGGCCCGCGTGTTGGGGCAGCGCAGATCGATGTCGCCCTCTTTCGCGGGAGCGAGCTGAGATCCGCATTCGGGGCAGTCGGCCGGCATCACGAACTCGCGCTCGGTGCCGTCGCGCAGCTCGACGACGGGACCGAGGATCTCGGGAATGACGTCTCCGGCCTTGCGCAGCACCACCGTGTCGCCGATGAGCACGCCCTTGGCGCGGACGACGTCCTGGTTGTGCAGGGTCGCCTGGCGCACCACGGAGCCCGCGACGCGCGCGGGGGCCATGACAGCGAACGGTGTGGCTCGGCCGGTACGACCCACCGACACCACGATGTCGAGGAGCTTCGTGTTGACCTGCTCGGGCGGGTACTTGTAGGCGATCGCCCACCGCGGGGCGCGGCTCGTGGCGCCGAGCTCGTCGTGCAGCTCGAGCTCGTCGACCTTGACAACGATCCCGTCCAGCTCGTGCTCGACGGCGTGGCGATGCTCGCCGTAGTACTCGACGAATCCCAGCACTCCGTCGATGTCGTCGAATGTGCGGAAGTACGGACTCGTCGGCAGCCCCCAATCGGCGAGCAGCGCGTAGATCTCGCTCTGCGACGACACCGGCGGACGCCCCCAGGCCCCGATGCCGTGGACGAACAGGCGCAGCGAATCCAGCCGCGCCTGGCCTGCCTCGCGCTCGAGGCCGTCCTTCTTGTCGAGCTGCTGACGCAGGCCGCCCGACGCCGCGTTGCGGGGATTCGCGAACGACGGGAACCGGCGTTCGGCACTCACGCGGGCCTTCGCCTCGTCGAAGCCGCGGGCACGCGCCCGGGCATCCTCGACGACACGGTCGCGCATGTCGGCCTGCAGCGCATTGAGCTTCTCGAACGCCGCGACCGGGATGAACACCTCGCCGCGCACCTCGACGAGATCCGGATGCCCGGTGCCCGACAGGCGCTCCGGGATGCCGGTGACCCGGATCGCGTTCGTGGTGACGTCCTCACCGACCCGCCCGTCACCGCGTGTCGCGGCCGACGTCAGGATCCCGCGCTCGTACCGGAGGCTGATCGCCAGGCCGTCGATCTTGAGCTCGGTGAGCCACCGCACGTCGCGGCCGGCGGACGCTCGTGCCTTCAGACACCAGTCGCGCAGCTCGTCGGAGCTGAAGACGTTGTCGAGGCTCAGCATGCGCTCGGCGTGCTCGACGGGCGCGAACATCGAGCTCTCGGCCGCGCCGACGGTCTGCGTCGGCGAATCCTGGCCCTGCAGCTCGGGGTGCAGGCGCTCGAGCTCTTCGAGACGGTGCATCCACGAGTCGTAGGTCGCATCGTCGACGATCTCGGCGTCGCGCCCGTAGTAGGCGTCTCGCGCCCCGATGATGCGTTCGATCAGCTGTTGGGATTCGGCACGCGCGCCTTCGAGACCGGGGTCGGCGGGAAGTGGGGCATCCGTCACCCCGTCAGTCTAGAAGCGGGCCCCGACGTGCGCAGGGCCGGACTCGCACGGCCCGGCGTCACGCCTCGACGGGAACCGCCGAGACGGTGCGGTCGATCGTGAACTGGCCGATGACGCGCGTGCCGTCGTAGAGCACAGCGGTCTGTCCGGGCGCGACGCCGTCGAACGGGGACTCGGGCACGACGGTGAGCAGTCCGTCCTCGAGGCGAGCCGCCGCGGGGACCGGGTCGGCGTGGGCACGGATCTGCACATGGCACGCGAATGCCGTCGCCCGAGGTGCCCGTCCTGCCCACGTGAAGCGCTCCCCCGCGATCTCAGCCGTGGCCAGAGCCTCCTTCGGCCCGACCACCACGGTGTTCGACACCGGCCTCACCTCGAGCACGAATCGCGGCTTGCCGTCAGGTGCCGGCACGCCGAGCGACAATCCTCGCCGCTGGCCGACGGTGAAGGCGTGCGCACCCTCGTGCGTCCCGACGACCGCCCCGGAGCGGTCGACGACATCACCCTGCGTCGCGCCGACCTTCTCGGCGAGCCACCCGCGCGTATCGCCGTCGGGGATGAAGCAGATGTCGTGGCTGTCCGGCTTCTGCGCGACCGTGAGCCCACGGGCCTCGGCCTCGGCGCGCACGAGCGCCTTGGAGGGTGTCGCGCCGAGGGGGAAGTAGGTGTGTCCCAGCTGCTCGGCCGTCAGAACGCCGAGCACGTAGGACTGGTCCTTCGCGGCATCCGACGCCCTATGCAGTTCCAGCCCCTCAGGCCCGTCCACGAGCGTCGCGTAGTGGCCGGTGCAGACCGCGTCGAAGCCGAGCTCGAGGGCGCGCTCGAGGAGGGCCGCGAACTTGATCTTCTCGTTGCAGCGCATGCACGGGTTGGGCGTGCGACCGGCCTGGTATTCGGCGATGAAGTCGTCGATGACGTCGTCGCGGAACCGCTCCGAGAAGTCCCACACATAGAAGGGGATCCCGAGGCGATCGGCCGCGCGCCGGGCATCCATCGCGTCCTCGATCGTGCAGCAGCCGCGGCTGCCAGTGCGCAGCGTTCCGCCGGCGCGTGACAGCGCGAGGTGCACGCCGACGACGTCGTGTCCCGCCTCGACGGCGCGCGCCGCCGCGACGGCCGAGTCGACGCCACCGCTCATGGCCGCAAGGATCCGCATGGGTCCAGTCTACGAACGGCCGGCTGGACGCGGGCCGGACGCCGCTCGTGCGCGCTCGACGGCCCCGGGGAGGGCGGCGAGCACCGCGGTGATGTCGTCGTCGGCGCTGGTGCGCCCGAGGGTGAACCGCAGCACCTGCCTGGCCTCGGCATCCGTCCTTCCCATCGCGGTGACCACGTGCGAAGGCTCTGGGATTCCCGCCTGGCACGCCGACCCCGTAGAGACGGCGACCCCTGCCCGGTCGAGCAGGAACAGCAACGTCTCACCCGAAGCCCCAGGAAAGAGCACATGTGCGTTGCCGGGCACCCGCTCGACGGGATCGCCGAGCAGTTCGGCACCGGGGACGCTGTTCCGGATGCCGTCCACCAGGCGGTCGCGGAGCGCTGCGAGCCGCCGCGCCTCGGCCTCGCGCTCGGACTCGGCCAGCTCGGCTGCCACCGCGAACGCGGCGGCGCCTGCGACGTCCTGCGTCCCGGCACGAAGCCCTCGCTGCTGACCACCGCCGTGCACGAGCGCCGACAGCTTCGCCGTCCGCGAGACCACAAGGGCTCCCACGCCCACGGGGCCGCCGACCTTGTGCGCCGAGACGCTCAGCGCCGCCAGGCCGCCACTCGAGGGGCCGCCGCCGCGCCACCGGCGGAACGCCACCGGCACATGCCCGAAGGCGGCGACGGCATCCAGGTGCAACGGCACGCCGGCGTCGGCCGCGGCCACCGAGAGCCCCGCTGCGTCGTTGACCGTGCCCACCTCGTTGTTGGCCACGAGTGCAGTGGCCAGAGCGGCGCCGGGAAGCGCCGCTGCGAACGGGTGCAGGCCGATGCGGCCGTCGGCGTCGAGCGGCACGGCGCGGACCTCGGTGCCTTCGCCCTCGAGCCAATGGACCGCATCGATCGTGGCGTGATGCTCGCCGTCCGGCAGGACGATCGCGTCCGCACCCGGCTCGCGACTCCACCACAGGCCCTTGACCGCCAGATTCACCGCCTCGGTGCCGCCCGAGGTGAAGACCACCTCGATCGCATCGCAGTCCAGCACGGCCGCGAGCCGCTCACGGGCCTCTTCGAGGAGCCGTCGGGCGTGCTGGCCGGGGCCGTGGATCGATGACGCGTTGCCGAGAGCCTCCGCCGCCTCGAGCCAGGCCGCGCGGGCCTCCGGCCGCAGCGGCGTGGTCGCGGCGTGGTCGAGATAGACCGTCATCCGTCGTTCCCCCTCGCTCGTCGCCGCGTCAGGTACCTGCGACGGCTGGGCCGCGGCTGGGTCGGAGTGCCGCCGCGCCCGGAACCGAGTCCCGTAACGCCGGCGACTCACACCATCGTTATGGTAGTCCGCATGGTCAGCCCGGACGCCGCCCTCGCGATCGCACCCGACGACATGCTCGGTGCACGGTTCGACGACCTCGGCGTCACGCTCGGAGCCGACGCCGCCACGCTGCGCGTGTGGTCGGGAGCGGCCGAATCCGTCGAGCTCGTGGTCTTCGACGACACCGACCTCGACTGGATCACCGACACCGTGCCACTCGCGTCCGAAGACGGCGGCATCTGGACCGCCACGACGCCGCTGCTGCGGCCCGGCACGCGGTACGCGGTGCGCGTGGACGGACCACAGGCGGCCGGAAACACGTTCAACCGCGGGACGCTTCTGCTCGAGCCCCACTCGCGCGGCCTCGTCCGTACAGGCTTCAACGGCTGGCGGTCCGTCGTCGTCGAGGGCTCCTTCGATTGGGGCGGGGTCGGCAAACCCGCGGTGCCGATGGATCGCACGGTGCTCTACGAAGGGCATCTCAAAGGGCTGTCCAAACGGCATCCGGGCGTCCCCGGCGCCCTCCGCGGCACGTATGCGGGACTGGCCCACCCCGCGATGGTGGAGCACTTCCTCAGTCTCGGAGTGACCAGCATCCAGCTGCTCCCCGTGCACGCGTTCGCGACCGAGCCGCGACTCCTGCAGCACGGACTGACGAATTACTGGGGATACAACACACTCAACTTCTTCACGCCCCACCCCGAGTACGCCACCGAAGAAGCACGCAGGCAGGGTCCCGAGGCGATTCTCCGGGAGTTCAAGGGCATGGTCCGGCTGCTCCACGAGGCAGGGCTGGAGGTCATCCTCGACGTCGTCTACAACCACACCGCCGAAGAGGGCATCGGCGGCCCGCGCTCGAGCCTTCGGGGCATCGACAACCGCGCCTATTACCGTCAGGACGACGACGGCGCGTACATCGACGTCACCGGCTGCGGCAACTCCCTGAACACGTCGACGGATGCTGCGGCCCGCCTCGTGCTCGATTCGCTGCGCTACTGGGCCGAGGAGGTGCAGATCGACGGCTTCCGCTTCGATCTCGCCGCGACCCTCGGGCGCGACGCGCACCACACCTTCACCCCCGACCACCCGCTGCTGCGGGCGATCATCGACGATCCGGCCCTGGCGAACGTGAAGAAGATCGCCGAGCCGTGGGACGTGGGGATGGGCGGCTGGCAGACCGGGAACTTCGGAGACGGCTGGACGGAGTGGAACGACCGCTACCGGGATCGCGTCCGCAACTTCTGGCTGAGCGACGTCGACTACGCGCGGCGCGCGTCGACCTCTCCGGTCGGCATCGGAGGACTCGCGCACCGTCTGGCCGGATCCGCCAACACCTTCAGCGCCGAGCGCGGCCCGTTGGCAGGGGTCAATTTCGTCACCGCCCACGACGGATTCACCCTGCGCGATCTCGTCAGCTACGACGTCAAGCACAATCTCGGCAACGGCGAGCACAATCGCGACGGCGCCGACACCAACCGCTCGTTCAACCACGGCGCCGAGGGACCCACCGACGACGAGTCGATCCTCTCGACACGGCGCAAGGCGATGCGCAATCTGCTCGGCACCCTGCTGCTTTCGGCGGGTGTGCCGATGCTCACCGCCGGCGACGAGTTCGGCAGGACCCAGCGCGGAAACAACAACGCCTATTGCCACGACTCCGCCCTTACCTGGCTCTCGTGGGAGCACGCGCCCTGGCAGCAGGATCTTCACGCCCACGTGCAGCGACTCCTGCGGCTGCGGCGCGACAACCCGGCGCTGCGTCCGGTGCGGTTCGCGCGATGGGGCGAGCACACCCCGTCCGCATCCGTCATGGAGTGGTACGACGAGCATGGTGAGACGATGTCGATCGATCGGTGGACCGATCCTTCGCACCGCACACTGCAGTACGTGGCGGCCTCCACTCCCGAATTCGAGGAGTTCAACCGGGTGCTGCTCATGATCCACGGCACGGAGCGGGCGATCGACGTCACGCTCCCCCGCATCGACGATGCGACGCGCTTCGTTCCGCTGTGGTCGAGCGCCGATGAAGCGCCGGACGAGGGCGGCTCGCCTCTCGGCCCCGGAGACGCAGTGACCCTTCCCGGCACCTCCATGCGCCTCTTCCGAGTGGAGTGACCGACCTCGCGACCGGACGTGCCCGCCCGGTCCCTCGCCTGTCGTCTCGCCCCGTCGCAGGGTAGGTTCGAGACGTGGTCACGACGACGCGCTCCGCGCGCTCCCGCCCGTGGCGGAGCGCCTCGGCCATCCCTGTCCGCGACGCCCGCCCTTCGCTGACCGAGCCCCCGACGACGTCGCGGCGCGTTCCGCTGGCCCAGCCCGCGCCATCCGTCCCATGGGGCGACTTCCGCCCGAAAGCCTTCACCGGGGAGGCTGTGCCCTTCCGCGTCACGGCGTTCCGTGAGGGCCACGACCGCATCGGCGTCCAGGTGCGGCTGTTCGCGCCCTCCGGTGACGAGTCGCTTCATCGCCTCCGTCCGCTTCTGGACGGGTGGGACCGATGGCAGGCCGAAGTCGCGGTCCTCGAGGAGGGGGTGTGGCGGTTCCGCTTCGAGGCGTTCGGCGACGACTTCGCAACGTGGCAGCATGCTGCCGACGTCAAGATCGCCGCGGGGGTGGATCCCGGCCTCATGCGCGAGCTTGGCGCACGCCTGTTCGACAGCGCCGCCGCTGACAAGGCGCGGCCCTCCGCCGAGCGTCGCACCCTCACCGCCGCCGCCACCACGTTGCGAGACGTGTCGGTGGACGACGAGGGCGCGCTCGAGGTCGTGCGGAATCCGGCTCTGGCGGAGATCTTCCGAGTGCGACCCGCCATGTCGCTCGTCACGATCGGCGAAGAACGCGAGCTGCTCGTCGAGCGGGCACGCGCCGGCGTCGGCGCATGGTACGAGCTCTTCCCCCGTTCGGAAGGCGCTCGACGCATGAAGGACGGCTCCATCAAGAGCGGGACCTTTCGCACCGCGATGAAGCGGCTTCCCGCCGTCGCGGCGATGGGTTTCGACGTCGTGTACCTGCCGCCGATCCACCCGATCGGTCACACCAACCGCAAGGGACGCAACAACACCCTCGAGGCGCTGCCCGGCGACCCCGGTTCCCCGTACGCGATCGGCGGGCCGGAGGGCGGACATGACGCCATCCATCCCGATCTCGGCACACCGGCGGACTTCCGGGCGTTCGTCCGCGCCGCCGCGGGCGAGGGGATGGAAGTCGCGCTCGACCTGGCGCTGCAGGCCTCACCGGATCATCCCTGGGTCACCGAGCATCCGGAATGGTTCACCGTGCTCCCGGACGGCACGATCGCCTATGCCGAGAACCCGCCCAAGAAGTACCAGGACATCTATCCTGTCAACTTCGACACCGACCCTGACGGCATCTACGCCGAGGTCCTCCGGATCGTGCGTCACTGGGTGGCCCAGGGCGTGAAGATCTTCCGGGTCGACAATCCCCACACCAAGCCGCTGCAATTCTGGGAGTGGCTGATCGCCACGGTGAACGCAGAGAGTCCCGAGGTGATCTTCCTCTCGGAGGCGTTCACCCGCCCCGCTGTCATGCAGAGCCTCGCCGCCGTCGGTTTCCAGCAGAGCTACTCGTACTTCACCTGGCGCAACACGAAGGCCGAGCTCGAGGAATTCCTCACGTCGATCGCGCATGAGACCGCGGACTACATGCGACCCAACCTCTTCGTGAACACCCACGACATCCTCACGGAGTACCTCCAGTACGGCGGGCGCGCGGCGTACCGGATCCGCGCAGCCATCGCGGCCACTGCGGCCCCCACCTACGGCGTCTACGCGGGATACGAGCTGTTCGAGAACGTGGCACGGCCGGGTTCGGAAGAGAACATCGACAACGAGAAGTACGAGTACAAGTTCCGCGACTGGGCGGGGGCGATCGAACACGGCGACTCGCTCGCCCCGTTCTTGACGAGGCTCAACGAGATCCGCCGCGCGCACCCGGCCCTTCGTCAGCTCCGCGACCTCAGCATCCACTGGAGTGACGACGACGCGATCCTGGTCTACTCCAAGCACCTGGACGGCGCGCTCTCACCCGACGGCCGGAACGACACGATCATCGTCGTCGTCAACACCGACGCGCACTCGGTCCGCCAGACGATGGTCCACCTCGACACGCGCGTGTGGGGCGTCGAGCCCGGCGAGCCGTTCGAGGTCGAGGACCTCGTCACCGGAGCCCGCTGGACCTGGTCCGACCACAACTACGTGATGCTCGACGCGTTCACCGAGCCCGTCCACATCCTCCACGTGAAGGAGCCGCGATGACACCGATCGAGCAGATACTGGATGCCGTCGCGGCGGGTTCGCACCACGACCCCCACGCCGTGCTGGGGATGCATCCCGGTACGGATGCCGAAGGCACCACGACCTGGACCATCCGGGCACGCCGTCCGCTGGCGCGCAGCGTGACGGCGGTGTTCGACGACGGCACCCGCGTGCCTCTCGAGCACGTGCGCGAAGGGATCTGGGAGGGGACGCGTGCCGGCTCGCCGGACCGATACGAACTGGTCGCGAGCTACCCGGATGGCCCCGACTACACCGCCGACGATCCGTACCGGCACACGCCGACCATCGGCGAGCTCGACCTGCACCTCATCGGCGAGGGACGACACGAGGAGCTCTGGCGCGTGCTCGGCGCGCACGTGCGCGAGCACGACGGCTCACTCGGCACCGCCTTCACGGTGTGGGCGCCGAATGCCCGCGCGGTGCGGGTGGTCGGCGATTTCAACGGCTGGGACGGACAGGGCCACGCGATGCGCTCCATGGGCGGCAGCGGCGTGTGGGAGCTGTTCGTCCCCGGCATCGGCGCCGGAACCCGCTACAAGTTCGAACTGCTGAGCAGGCGTGGGCAATGGGTCGTGAAGGCCGATCCGATGGCCCGGTATGCCGAACTGCCGCCGGCGACGGCATCCGTCGTCATGGAGTCGTCGTACACGTGGCGCGACGGGGCCTGGCTGTCGGAGCGCGCACGCACAGCGCCGGTGTCGCAGCCCATGTCGGTCTACGAGCTGCATCTCGGTTCGTGGCGCCAGGGACTCTCTTACCGCGATGCCGCGGAAGAGCTGATCGACTACGTCGCCGCGCAGGGATTCACGCACGTCGAGTTCCTGCCGCTGGCGGAGCACCCGTTCGGCGGCTCGTGGGGCTATCAGGTCACGGGCTACTACGCGCCGACCAGCCGATTCGGCCATCCGGACGATCTCAGATATCTGATCGACCGGCTGCACCAGGCCGGCATCGGCGTGATCATGGATTGGGTGCCCGGCCACTTCCCCAAGGACGACTTCGCTCTCGCACGCTTCGACGGCGAACCCCTGTACGAGCATCCCGATCCGCGTCGCGGCGAACACCGCGACTGGGGGACCTACATCTTCGACTACGGTCGCAACGAGGTGCGCAACTTCCTCGTCGCGAACGCCCTGTACTGGTTCGAGGAGTTCCACGTCGACGGCCTGCGCGTGGACGCCGTGGCGTCCATGCTCTACCTCGACTACTCGCGCGAGGACGGCGAATGGGTGCCGAACGTCCACGGCGGCCGCGAGAACCTCGAGACCATCCGGTTCCTGCAGGAGGTGAACGCGACGGCCTACAAGCGCTATCCGGGCATCTCGATGATCGCCGAGGAGTCGACCAGCTTCCCGGGCGTGACGGCGCCGACGAGCCAGGCGGGGCTAGGATTCGGCTTCAAGTGGAACATGGGGTGGATGAACGACTCGCTGCAGTACATCGCGAGGGATCCCATCCACCGCTCGCATCACGAAGGCGAGATGTCGTTCTCGTTCGTGTACGCCTTCAGCGAGAACTTCGTGCTCCCCATCAGCCACGACGAGGTCGTCCACGGCAAGGGCAGCCTGTTGGCACGCATGCCCGGCGACCACTGGCAGAAGCTCGCGAACATGCGCGCGTTCCTGGCATACATGTGGGGTCACCCCGGCAAGCAGCTGCTGTTCATGGGCCAGGAGTTCGGGCAGCTCTCGGAATGGTCCGAGGGGCGCTCGCTCGACTGGTGGCTGCTCGACCAGCCCTCCCATGCCCAGCTGCACGATTTCGTCGCCGTGCTCAACCGCGTCTACCGCGAGCACTCGGCCTTGTGGGCGAGAGACAGCGACGGCGCGGCGTTCTCACGCCTGGGCGCCCCTCGCTGGAACCCGAACGTGATCGCGTTCGCCCGCCGCGACTGGAACGGCAACGCGGTCGTGGTGGCGGCGAACTTCTCCGGCTCGCCCGTCACCTCGTACGAGCTGGACCTGCCCGAGGCCGGGGTGTGGCACGAGATCCTCAACACCGACGCGCAGGAGTACGGCGGTTCGCGAGTCGGCAACCTCGGCGTGGTTCACGCCGCGGAGAGCGGGCGAGCCTCGCTCGTCCTGCCGCCGCTGGGCGTGCTGTGGCTGCGGCATGACCCGCAGGCGCACATCCCGTCGCCCTCACGAGGCTGACGGAGCCCCAGCCGATTCGCGTCGGGCTGCCGTCAGAACAGCAGCGAGGCGAGGCGCCCGCGTGCCGACAGGACGCGGGGGTCGGCATCGCCGACGAGCGCGAAGAACTCGAGCAGGCGCTCACGCACCGGTCCGCGTTCGTCGGAAGGCAGCTGCGCGAACAGGTCGAGCAGGCGCGCGAAGGCATCCTCGACATGTCCGCCGGCGAGGTCCAGGTCGGCGACGACGAGCTGAGCGGCGACGTCCGTGGGGGCTGCGGCGGCTGCGGCGCGCGCGGCCTGCAGATCGGCGCCCTGCACGCGGTCGAGAAGCCTGACCTGGCCGAGACCGGCCCGTGCTTCTTCATCCCGCGGGTTCTCGGCCAGCGCGCGCTCGTACGCCGTGAACGCGCGCGGGTAGTCGCCCTCTTCGATGGCGGCATACGCCTCGGCGTGAAGGGGCGGCAGCGGCGGCTCCGCAGGCGCCTCGGGTGCCTCGGCGGTCGGGTCTGCGTCCGCCGAAGCGGTGCCGGTGACACCGTTCTGCGCGGCGAGCTGCAGGAGCTGCGCGAACACGTCGCGCACCTGCTGCTCCGGCACGGCCCCGGTGAACAGCGGCACCGGCTGGCCGCCGACAAGGGCGACGACCATCGGGATCGACTGCGCACGGAAAGCCTGGGAGAGCTGCGGGTTCGCGTCGACATCCACCTTGGCCAGGACGAGACGACCTGCGAGCTCGGTCACCACGCGCTCCAGCACGGGGCTCAGCTGCTTGCAGGGACCGCACCACTCCGCCCACAGATCGATCACCACGGGAACGACCCGCGACAGCTCGAGGATCTGCGGGAACGTCTCGTCGGTGACGTCCATCACCAACGAGGGCACCACCACAGCCTCGCCGGGGGTACCGGCAGGGCCGGGTGCTCCGGCGGGCACGGCCTGGCCGCCGGTTGCCGGCTGGGCGGGGCGGTTGCGAAGCGTCGACAGATCGACGGCTCCGCGCAGAGTGGGGCCGAGGGCGGGATCGCTCAAGAGATCACCTTCGCGTCGAGGATGTCAGAGGAATAGCCGAGCAGGCGGATCTTCTCGCCCGAACCGGAACCAGGGACGTAGAAGAAGACCTGATCCGTGAACGTCGTGGTGAATCCCGTCGCCGACTGATCGGCACCGGTGAGCACCTTGGCCCGCGGATTGTTCTCGGTCTTGATCACGGCGTCCTCGGTGGTCGGCCGGACGGTGTCGGTCTCGTGGATGTTGACCGCCACGATCGCGCCGCTCTCGATGGTAGCGAGTGCGAACGGCGGCTGCGTGCCGGCGCTCGCCTGGAACTCGAAGGTTCCCGTCCCCGTTCCCGTCTGGTTGAACTCGTCCAGGCGTCGCTGGCGATCCGCCGCGATGCTGGCGCGCATCTGGTCGCCCTCCGGGTCGAACACGTCGTAGAACGCGCTCTCCTCGCCGTTGTCGATGACATCGGCGTACGCGGCCGCGATCTCTTCGGGCGCCATCAGCAGGAACGGCGAATCCGGCTCGACCTGCGTCGCGCCGATGTAGGCGGGGGCAAGGTCGGGCAGCGGGGTTGAGGCTTCGAGGCTGGCGATGTACGACAGCTTGTAGTCCGACCAGGCATCCTGCTGCGTCATCAGCATGATGCTCGACGTCTTGGAGGCCGAGTCATCGGCGACGGCGATGACCGAACGCGGCCAGCCGTCGAACGCCTGGGGAAGGATGACCTTCAGCGGCTTGGAGAGGATCCCGGCCGGAGCCTGGTAGTCGGCCAGGCTCCCGCGGATCTTGTAGTTCGTCTCACGGGCCGCCAGCGCCGCGCCCTCCAGGCGCGTCGCTGCGAGCTCGGCGTCCATCGCGGCGTCCGCATCGGCGATCGTCGAGGCGATGCGGGTGAGGATGCGCTCCGCCTGGGGCTTGGTCACGGCGGGCGCTTGCTGACCTTCCGGGGCGATCACCGTCGCGGTCGGAGTGGGTGTCGGCGTCGCGCCGAACTGCGGCCAGGCGTCAGCTGCGCAACCGGTGAACAGCAGCGCCGAGACGGCGACTGCGGGAACGACGGCGAATGCCCGGCGACCCGACGTGACCGCGCGACGACGGGTCGGGGCATCCGAGCTGCTGATGACGCCCTTGTCGGCACCGTCGACCGCGAGATCTATCGGCTCGGTGACAGGCAGCGGCAGCCCCTTGCGGCGCGGGCCGCGCGAGCGACGTGCATGGCGGATCCCCAGGATGTACAGGAAGACGCCGATCGCCATCAGGATGCCACCGCCCACGATGAGCGGACCCGCCCACGGGGTCGTCGTCTGCAGGGGCCACGACACCGAGACGGTGCTCGGCGCGGCAGCGGTGCCGTCCGTGGCCACCAAGACGCTCATGTCCTCGGGCAGCTGCAGCGGGGCGATCAAGATGTCGGACTGCTGGAACTCGTCCAGCCACAGGTCGGACCCGACCGGATTGCGGCCGGGAGAACCGGTCGCGCCATCGCCCGTCTCATCCCCTGGAGCCGCCTGCTCTGTTGCCGGCGGCTCGGTCGCCGCCGGGTCCGCGGCCTCACCGGATTCGGCGTCGGCCGGATCCACCGGCTCAGGCTCGACGAGGGTGGTGACGACCTCGCCATCGCGGTCCACCGTGACCCGGTTGTATTCGGCGTCCGACAGCCACGCTTGAACGTCGGCGGCGCGCCCGTAGGCGGCGAAGAGGTCGCCTTCCCCTTGCACGCGCAGCGTCTGCGTGCCGGGCATCTGGTTGAGCACGGCCCCGTCGATCATCAGGTAGGGAGCATCCTCCTCGACCGAGATCGACGCGGTCTCGGTCCGGGGTCCCTGGAAGATCGTCCGCTGGGCGATGCCCGCCCCGATCATCACGGCGGCGAGCACGAACGCCGCAACGGCCCACACGAAACGCACGAAGTACACCTTTCCGAGGACACGCGTTTAGGGCACGGTCCTTCGATTCGACATTTCAGACTAGCGAACATGACCTGAAAGGGGCCCGGGAGGCACCATTCCCCGGCCTGAACGCCAGTCATGCGTATCCTGACCTGACAAGGCAGAGCGGCGATCACGCCGAGGAGGGGATCCGTCCGGTGAAGATCCACAACCCGTTCAGGGTGGCGCTGGTCGCCACACTCGGTGTCGGCCTGGGGCTGCTGCTGATCGGCAGCATCCAGACGCTGTCGACGATCCTGCTGTACGTCGGCACGGCGCTGTTCCTGTCGCTGGGTCTCGAGCCCGTCGTCTCCTGGCTGGAGCGGCGCAAGCTCCCGCGGTGGGCAGCGGTGCTCATCACGATCCTCGCCGTGCTCGCCGCCTTCGCCGGGATCATCCTGATGATCGTGCCGATCATCGTGCAGCAGATCGGCCAGCTCGTGGCAGAGATCCAGAAGCTCGCCGAGGACGGGGTCTTCGACGATCCCGTCGGCGGGATCCAGGATTGGCTCCACGCCGTCTTCCCCACGCTGAACGTCGACGACGTGTGGGCGTACGTCGAGGACTGGTACGCGTCGCTGGATATCGGAGCGATCGGCGGCGAGATCGGCGGCGGCATCATCGCCGTGGTGGGCTCGATCATCGCCGGATTCGGCGGCGCATTCATCATCCTCATCCTGACGATCTACTTCACGGCCTCGACGCCGAACCTCAAGCGAGCGGTCTACCAGCTCGTTCCGGCATCCAAGCGCGCACGCTTCATCGATCTGGGCGAGCAGATCACCGATTCGGTCGGCTACTACGTCATCGGGCAGGTGAGTCTCGGTGTGATCAACGGGGTCCTGAGCGCGATCCTTCTCACGATCATCGGGGCGCCGTTCCCCGCCGTCCTCGCCGTCATCGCCTTCTTCTTCTCGCTGATCCCGCTGGTGGGTACGCTCACCGGCTCGACGATCATCGTGCTGACATGTCTGATCCCGGGCCTCGGGACGCCCGCGACGGCGCCGATCATCGCCGCGATCTACTACCTGATCTACATGCAGATCGAGGCGTACATCATCTCGCCGCGCATCATGGGCCGCGCCGTCGCGGTGCCGGGGGCCGTCGTGGTCATCGCGGCTCTCGCCGGAGGATCGCTGCTGGGTCTGCTGGGCGCACTGGTGGCGATCCCCGTGGCCGCGAGCATCCTGATCATCTACCGCCAGGTCGTGATCCCGCGCCAGAACGAGCGCTGATCACGCGCCGACGAAGACCGGCCCATCCCATTCGGTCGGCAGCGGCAGCGCATCGGGGTGGACCGCCGCGACGATCTCGGTGAGCACACGCCGCGTCTGGGCCTCTCCGACCCATAGATGCTTGCCGCCCTCCACCGGGATGAGGACGGCCTCGGGCACGCTCGCGAAGCGCTCGGCGGCGGCATCCGGACGGAGATAGTCGTCGAATTCCGGCACCACGACGATCAGCGGGCGCGGGTCGCCGGCCCATGCGGCGACCTCGGCGTCCGTCGCGCGGTGCAGCGGCGGCGAGAGAAGCACCGCACCCTCGATGGCGTGATCGCGGCCGTATTTCAGTGCCAGCTCGGTACCGAAGGACCATCCCACGAGCCACGGGCGCGGCAACCCCCGCTCGTGCACGAAGTCCATCGCGGCTGCGACATCGAAGGCTTCGGCACGTCCGCCGTCGAACGCCCCCTCGCTCGTGCCGCGCGGAGATGATGTGCCGCGCGTGTTGAAGCGGAGCACGGCGAGATCCGCCAGTGCCGGCAGCCGCGCCGCGGCTTTGCGGAGGATGTGCGAGTCCATGAACCCGCCCGCTGTCGGAAGCGGGTGAAGCGTCACCAGGGTCGCGACGGGGTCTCGTTCCTCGGGCAGGGCGAGCTCGCCCACGAGCGTCAGCCCGTCCAGCGTGTGGAGCTCGATCTCCTCACGCCGAGCAGGCAGCTGCATCGGACCGCGGATCTCCATGTCAGGCCACCTTCCAGCAGTGCTGATGCCAGTGACGTCGCGCGGCCAGGTCGGCCGCGTCTCCGAGCACGCCGTCGGCGCGCCACGCGACCAGATGCGCGACACCGATGTCGATCTGGCGCCCGCAGCCGGGACAGATGTAAGCCTTCTGCGCCTGCACCGCCGAGACCGGCTGCACCGTCCACTCCACGCCGCGCCGCATCTCGGTGCGCTTCCACCCCGCCAGCAGGCGCTCAAGCGAGTCGTCGCCGCTGGGTTCGGGGCGGCGGCGATGAGACCGCGGCATGGCTCAGTACCAGCCGACGCGCTGCGAGTGATCCCACGCGCCGCACGGTGTGCCGTAGCGTCCGCCGATGTAACCCAGTCCCCACGCGATCTGCGTCGCGGGGTTGGTCTCCCAATCGGCACCGGCGGTCGCCATCTTGTTGCCGGGAAGAGCCTGCGGGATGCCGTAGGCACCGCTCGACGCGTTGTAGGCGTTGACGCGCCAGCCGGACTCCTTCTTCCACAGCGCCACCAGGCACGCGAATTGGTCGTCGCCCCAGCCGCGGGCGAGCACCATGTCGTAGGCGATGGCCTGGGCGGACCCGGGGTCGGGAGTCACGAAAGGCGGTCGCCAGCCCCCGGACGTGGACCCTGTGCCTCGCGCCTGAACCGTCGGAGTGGGCGTGGGCTTGGGCTTCACGAAGACCGTGTACCCGCCTCGGTCGAGCGCCGTCGGCTCGGCGGGGTCGGCTTCCTCGGCCGCGACGACCCGCTGGATGTCGCCCAGCGAACTGGCGTACAGCGAGATCGGCGGGCTCTCCTCGGCACTGGCCTGTGTCAGTGCAAGACCGGTCGGTCCGATGTACGCGGCGACGAAGCCGACGGCCGCGAACGCGGCGAACACACCGAGCACACTGCGGCGACGCGACCATCGGGTCGGCGCAGGTGCGCGCCGCGCGGACGCGGGAGCAGACGTGGCGACGACGGTCGAGACGGACTGACGCCGGGCGCGCCGGGTGGGGGTCAGCTCGGTTCCGGAAGTCACAGTGGTCCCGATTCTAGCCATGGCCACCGCACCGTGCCATCCGATGGCCTGGGCGCGTCACCGGACGGCGAGAATGACCTCGACGACGGCGTCGAGGACGGCATCCACCTGCACTTCGCGGTAGCCGCCGCGCTGCATGCGGAACGCCACCGAGCGGACCTGCTCGGCGGTGAGTGAATCGCCCGTCTCGAGGTACCGCGAGATCTTGTCGGAGACGAGGTCGACCTCGTCGATCCGGTAGCCGTAGCGCAGGGCCGAGACCCGGTCGAACCGGTGCCGACGTGGCCGCGACAGACGGTCGAGCACTGTCTGTGCGGTCTCGCGTGTGTGGCCGACCCAGGCCCGCGCGCCGGCGCGCGACATGGCGTCCGCCCGTTCGCGGGCCGCGAAGGCATCCTCGATGCGTCCGAGAGCGGCGTCCACGGAGGCGATGGCGTACCCGTGGCGCACCAGTGGGAACGCGGCATGGCGGACGTCCGTCGAGGAGAGATCGTCGGAGCCGGTCTCGAACGCGGCGCGAGCCCGATCCATGAACTCGTCGACCGCGTGCTTGTCGTAGCCCTTCTCCCGCCCGTGCGCCTCCGGGAAGGATGCGCGGGCCGCGGCTTCCGGAGCCGTCACGAGACGTCCGTCACGGTGCTGAGAGTCACGGTGCTGAGAGTCACATTGCCGCCAAGGGGGTGAAGAGGTAGTACAAGGCCAGTGCCGCGACCGTCGACGGAAGGATCGAGTCGAGGCGATCGAGCACGCCGCCGTGTCCGGGAAGCCACGAGCTCATGTCCTTGATGCCGAGATCGCGCTTGATCATCGATTCTCCCAGGTCGCCGGCAGTCGCCGTGCCGAGGATCAGGATGCCGAGCACAAGCCCCATCCACCAGTCGAGCCCGAGCATGAACATGCCGACGAGGACGCCCGCCACCATCGCGGCGACGGCAGCGCCGGCGAAGCCCTCCCACGTCTTCTTGGGGCTGATCCGTGGTGCCATCGGATGCCTGCCGAACGAGATGCCCGCGACGTAGGCGCCGGTGTCGACCGCGACGGCCACGATGATGAAGGCGAGCACCCACCACTCCCCGCCCTCCTGCGCGAGCAGCAGGATGCACAGGCTCGCGAGGAAAGACACGTAGAGCTGGATGAAGGCGCCGACGAGGACATCGCCCAGCACCAGTGCGTATGTGCGCCCGTCGTTGGACGCCATCTGCGCCACGAGGCGCCAGACGATCACGACGGCGAGGCAGACGAACAGCACGATCCACTGCAGCCAGGCGTCGACGAAGTAGGCCGCGACGACGATCACGGCGCCGGAGGCGAGTTGCGGAACCAGGTCGACACGGCGCCCACTCGCCGACAGGGCGCGCGAGAACTCGAAGATCGCCAGCAGCACTGCGGCCAGAGCGAACACCAGGAACGCCCACTTGACGAACAGCAGCGAGCCCAGCAGCACCGCGCCGATGGCGAGGCCGATCAGGATCGCGAGGATCAGGTCTCGCCCGGTGCGCTCCTTGATGCGCTCGTTGGCCTCCTCGAACTCTGCCTTGGCCTGCGCGACCTGACTCTCGAGCTCGCTCCGCGCCGCCCGCAGGTGCGACTGCAGCATGGCAGCGGGGTCGTTGGGGTCGACAGCGCGGCGCGATTCGCCCATCTCGCGGCGCGTGCGCGGGACGTCCCGCGGTTCGCTCCCGCTGTCGGCTCCCCCGGGTGCGTCGGTCATGGACGGACCTCAGACCTCGAGGAGTTCGGCCTCTTTGCGCTTGAGCGCGTCGTCGATCGCGTCGACGTGCGCACGCGTGAGGGCATCGAGCTCCTTCTCGGCGCGGCCGAGCTCGTCCTCGCCGACCTCGCTCTTGAGGGCGTCGAGGTCGTCCTTCGCCTTGCGCCGGATGCCGCGCAGGTGGACCTTGTGGTCCTCACCCTTCGAGCGCACCAGCTTGACGTACTCCTTACGACGCTCCTGCGTGAGCTCGGGCATCGTGACGCGCACGATGTTGCCGTCGTTGGTCGGGTTCACGCCCAGATTCGGGACGTCGCGGATCGCCTCCTCGATCGCCTTCAGCGCCGACTTGTCATACGGCGTGATGATCAGCGACCGCGCCTCGGGGCTGTTGATCGAAGCCAGCTGCGCGAGCGGTGTGGGGGTGCCGTAGTAGTCGACGAGGACCTTCTGGAACAGCTGCGGGTTCGCACGCCCGGTGCGAACCGTCGCGAAGTCCTCCTTCGCAGCCTCGACGGCGCGGTCCATTCGCGCTCCGGCTTCGGCCAAGACGTCCGCGATCACAGTGTCTCCTTCGCGTTGATGGGGCTGCTCAAGTGTATCGGCGGGTGGCCGTCAGGCCGTGACCAGCGTGCCGATCGAGTCGCCGAGCAGCGCGCGGGTGACATTGCCCGACGGCTCCATGCCGAACACGCGCATGTCCATCCGGTTGTCCATGCAGAGGCTGAAGGCCGTCGAATCGACCACTTTGAGCCCACGCTGGAGCGCATCGAGGTACGTGATCCGGTCGATGCGGGTGGCCGAGGCATCCTTCTTCGGATCCGCGGTGTACACGCCGTCCACGCCGTTCTTCGCCACCAGCACCTCCTGGGCGCCGATCTCGAGAGCGCGCTGCGCGGCAACCGTGTCGGTCGAGAAGTACGGCAGCCCTGCGCCGGCGCCGAAGATGACGACGCGGCCCTTCTCCATGTGGCGCTCGGCTCGGCGCGGGATGTACGGCTCGGCGACCTGGGTCATCGAGATCGCGGACTGCACCCGCGTGGCGGCGCCGGCCTGCTCGAGGAAGTCCTGGAGCGCGAGCGCGTTCATGACCGTGCCGAGCATGCCCATGTAGTCGGCCCGACCACGGTCCATGCCGCGCTGGCTGAGCTCCGCGCCGCGGAAGAAGTTGCCGCCACCGACCACGACCGCGATCTCGACTCGGTCGACCGCGGCTGCGATCTCGCGCGCCATCTGGCTGACGACGTCGGGGTTCACACCCAGCTGGCCGCCTCCGAACGCCTCGCCGGACAGCTTCAGGAGGACGCGGCGGCGTCCGGTGGTCTCGTTGATCACTGTGGTCCTCTCGCCTATGACAACCTACCGAAGGGCATGAGAAAAGGCCCGCATCGGAATACGATGCGGGCCCTCGCGATGTCTCAGGCGCCGACCTTGAAGCGGGCGAAGCCCGTCAGGGTGAGCCCTGCGTCCTTGGCCACCTGGGCCACGGACTGCTTGTTGTCCTTGGCGTAGTCCTGGTCGAGGAGCGAGACCTGCTTGAAGAACGCGTTCACGCGTCCCTCGACGATCTTCGGGAGAGCAGCCTCCGGCTTGCCCTCGTTGCGCGAGATCTCGGTGACGATCTCGCGCTCCTTCTCGACCTCGGCCTCGGGGACCTCGTCGCGCGTGAGGTACGACGGGTTCGCGAACGAGATGTGCTGCGCAAGGCTGCGTGCCGTCTCGGCGTCGTCCCCCGAGTAGGCCAGCACGACGCCGACCTGCGGCGGCAGGTCCTTGCTGGTCTTGTGGAGGTAGACCTCGAACTTGTCGCCGGTCAGGGTGCGGACGCGGCGCAGTTCGACCTTCTCGCCGATGATCGCGGCCTCGTCGTCGATCAGCTGGGCGACGGTCTGAGTGCCGGCGGGCGCCGCGAGGGCGGCCTCGACCGAGTCGGCGGCGACGGCGGCCGCGGCATCCGCGACCTTGTCGGCCAGCGCGATGAAGCGGTCGTTCTTCGCGACGAAGTCGGTCTCGCACGCCAGCTCGATGAGCGTGACCTTGCCGCCCTGCTCACGGGCGGTGACCAGGCCCTCGCTCGTGGAACGGTCGGCGCGCTTGGCGTTGCCCTTCGCGCCCTTCAGGCGCAGGATCTCGACGGCCTTCTCGACATCGCCGTCGGCCTCTTCGAGCGCCTTCTTCGTGTCGACCATGCCCGTGCCGAGCTGGTCGCGCAGCGCCTTGATGTCGGCGATCGTGAAGTTTGCCATGGGTGGCGGCTCCTTGATTGTGGTGGATTCCCGGATGCCTGGGCGGGGCCGCATCGCGACCCCGCCCAGGCGTTGCTGATGGAGGAGAACCGTTACTTGTCGGCGTCGGACGCCGCTGCGGCCTCAGCGACGTCGGCATCCGCGACGGCGGATTCGGCGGCGTCGGCGACAGCCTCGGCATCGACGGCGGATGCCTCGGCCTCGGCCTCGGCGACGGCCTCGGTCGTCTCGCCCGCGGCGTCGGCGATCGCCTCGTCGTGAGCGGCGGCGCCGGCGGCGTCAGCCTCGGTCTCGGTCGCGGCGATCGAGACCTCGGCGTCACCGGTGACCGGCGCGCCCTGCTCGAGCAGCTCGCGCTCCCAGTCGGCCAGCGGCTCGGCGTCAGCGGACTCCTCGGTCGGCTGGTGGCGCTGGATGAGACCCTCGGCGGCCGCGTCGGCGATGATGCGCGTGAGCAGGCTCACCGAACGGATCGCGTCGTCGTTGCCGGGGATCGGGTACTGGAACTCGTCGGGGTCGGCGTTGGTGTCGAGGATGCCGATCACCGGGATACCGAGCTTGGCGGCCTCGTCGACGGCGAGGTGCTCGCGCTTGGCGTCCACCACCCAGATCGCCGACGGGGTCTTCTGCAGGTTGCGGATGCCGCCGAGCGACTTGTGCAGCTTGTCGAGCTCGCGCTTCTTGAGGAGGAGCTCCTTCTTGGTGAAGCCGCTCGCCGCCGGGTCGTCGAAGTTGAGCTCTTCGAGCTCCTTCATGCGCGCGAGGCGCTTGGACACGGTCTGGAAGTTGGTGAGGAGCCCGCCCAGCCACCGCTGGTTCACGTAGGGCTGACCCACGCGCGTCGCCTGCTCGGCGATGACTTCCTGCGCCTGCTTCTTGGTGCCGACGAACAGGACGGTGCCGCCGTGTGCGACGGTCTCCTTGACGAACTCGTACGCCTTGTCGATGTACGCGAGCGACTGCTGCAGGTCGATGATGTGGATGCCGCTGCGCTCGGTGAGGATGAAGCGCTTGACCTTCGGATTCCAGCGACGGGTCTGGTGCCCGAAGTGCACGCCGCTGTCGAGCAGCTGGCGAATGGTGACGACGGCCATGGCCGTTCTCCTGTTCCGGCGCCGGGGCGCCTGTTGCGGTTGTCTTCTCGCCGGTCTGCGACCGGCGTGCCTGGTGCCCGGCACACGCCCGCCTCTCAGGTCTTTTCAGACCGATCGAGAGGACCGTAGGGAGTGGATGCCGCGCCGCGCCCTTCGACAAAGCTCAGGGACCGGGGAACCGGAGTTCGCGGCGCTGTGGGCACGCGGAGTCACCCCGACAAGCGGAGTGCGGGTCCCAGTGTACCAGCAGCGACTCCTCCCCTGCGCGGTCCGGCGGGCGACTGTCCACTGATCCCGGTGGTGAGAGCCGCTGCGCGCGCGGACCCGACGATGCTCGGGTCATGCGTCCTCACCGGCCCTCCGGCATCCGTCCTCGTCGCATCGTGGTGACACTCGCGCTCACCGCGTTGCTCGTCGTCGTCACACCGGCGGCAAGCGGGCTCGCCGCACCCGCGCCGGTCGCGACGGAAGCGCCCGTTGCGAACGGTCGGTGGATCTGGCCGCTGGCCGGGTACCGGCTCGAGCGTGCGTTCGTCGCACCGCCGCACCGCTATGGACCGGGCCACCGCGGCATCGATCTGCGGGCGGTGGGAGGGCGAGACGTGCGGGCTCCGGCAGCAGGCACGATCGCGTTCGCGGGACAGGTCGCCGGCCGCCCCGTCCTCACGATCGACCACGGCGACGGGCTCGTGACCACGCTCGAGCCGATCGACTCCGTCCTCGTCCCGGGGACGGCCGTCGCGGCGTCCGAGTTCGTCGGCACGATCGGCGCCGGTGGGCATGCCAGCGCGGGGTCGCTCCACTTCGGGGTGCGCCTGCACGGCGAGTACATCAACCCGATGCTGCTGCTGGGCGGAGTTCCGCGCGCGATCCTGCTCCCGTGCTGCTGAGGCTCCGCGCTGACTCGGGTCCGGCTCTGCTGCGTGTCACGCGCGGGGGTGGGCGAGCCGGTACGACGCGGTGAGGCGCTCGCTGGAGACGTGCGTGTAGATCTGCGTGGTGCCGAGGCTCGCGTGCCCGAGGATCTCCTGCACCGCCCTGAGGTCGGCGCCGCCGTCGAGCAGGTGGGTGGCCGCGGAGTGGCGCAAGGCGTGCGGGCCGATCGTGCCGCCGAGCGCCGGGCCGAGCTCGCGCGCGACGAGCGCATAGACCGTCCTCGGCGCGATCCGCCCGCCACGGGCTCCGAGAAAGAGCGCGGGCTGACCGTCGGGCACGGCGCGGCGTGCGAGCAGGGTCGTCCGACCGCGCACGAGATACGCGTCGACCGCGCGCAGCGCCGGAAGGCCGAAGGGCACGACCCGCTCCTTGGCGCCCTTGCCGAGGACGCGCGCGGTGCGCCGCTCGGCGTCGATGTCGTCGATGTCCAGGCCGCACAGTTCTGAGACACGTACTGCAGACCCGTAGAGCAGTTCCATCATCGCGTGGTCGCGGAGCGCGAGCGGCTCCCCCTCGGCCGCCGCGTCCTCCAGCCTCGCCAGCACCTCGGTGAGGGCGTCGGCCGTCGCGACTCTCGGCAGCGTCCGGCCGCGCTTCGGTGCAACCAGACGCAGGCTGGGGTCCTCTGCGATGACGCCGCTGTCGAGGGCCCACGCGAAGAACCCGCGCACGGCAGCCGTTCGCCTGGCGATGGTCGCGCGCGCATCGCCGGCCTGCACCGCTTGCCACAGCCACTCGCGCAGGTCCTCGAGGGTGACCTCGCCGACGTCGACGGGACCGCAGATCGAGATCAAGCTCGTGAGATCGGAGCCGTACGCGCGGACAGTCGCAGGCGACAGGCGACGGACGTCGGCAAGGTGCCGCGTGTAGGCGGTGGCGGCCTCGTCGATCCTCATGTCACCCAGCTTGCTCTGCCGGCACGCTCTGCCCGCGGCGACTCTCCGCGTCAATTCGTGCGGACGGCCGTTCGCCAGCCCTCCGCCGACCGCGTGGCGGCACCCTCGAGCTGCAGCAGCCCGAGCAGCGCCTCGGTATCCTCCACCGCCAGCCCGGCACGCCTGGCCACATCGGTCGCCGCACGCCAGGTTCGGCTGCTCAGCGCATCGTGCACGCGCGTGGCGGCGTCGGTCGCACGTCGGCCGTCGTCGGGTACGGCCGCGCCCGCTGTGAATCCGAGCATCTCGCGCACGTCCTGCGCACTCGTGATGCACGCCGCGCCGAACTCGCGCAGCAGGCGGTGCGTTCCGGCCGACGTCGCGGACGTGATCGGACCGGGCACCGCGCCGAGCTGCCGGCAGAGCGCGGCGGCATGACCGGCGGTGTTCAGTGAGCCGCTGCGCCAGCCCGCCTCGACGACGACGGTCGCATCGGCGACCGCTGCGATGAGACGGTTGCGCTGCAGGAACCGCCATTTGGTCGGCGCCGATCCGCACGGGACTTCGCTCAGCACGGCGCCTGTCGCCGCGACATCGTCGATGAGGCGCGTGTGACCCGCGGGGTATGCGCGCTCCGCGCCGCCCGCGAGCAGAGCGATGGTCAGCCCGCCCACTGCCAGCGCGGCGCGGTGCGCCGCGCCATCGATGCCGTACGCCCCTCCCGAGACGACGGGTATGCCCCCGCCGGCGAGATCGGCAGCGAGCTCCATCGCAACGTGATCGCCGTAGGATGACGCGGCTCGCGCGCCCACCAGCGCGACCGACGGGCGCAGCCGCGTCAGGGCGGCCGCATCGCCCCGCACCCACAGGCACAGCGGCGCATGGACATCGAGATCGTCCAGCTGCGTCGGCCAGGTCGCATCACGGGCCGTCACGAGCGAGACGCCGCGCGCGGACGCGACGCGCAGCGCGTCGGCGACGTCCCGGGCGGACAGACGCGGGAGCCAGCGCTTGCGCGCGTCGGTGCGCTCACGCTCGGTCAGCTCCGGCAGGGGCGCGTCCTCGACCATCGCGCGCAGGGCCGCCGCGGCACCCCGGGCGGTGACCACACGGTGCGCGACGGAATCACCGGGCTCGGTCAGGTGGCACCAGACCACCGTGGCATAGCGATCGGCAGCGGTGGTGGCGTCGCCCGGAGGCTCCTCGAACAACGACAGCGCGCTCCGCGCCGCTTCCGGGGAGCAGTCGAACGTGGTCACAGGGCGATTCCCTTCTTGAGGTAGAGAGCGCGTCCGATGTGGTCCACCCCGAGCTGCGCGCGGCCCTCGAGATCGGCGAGCGACCAGGCGACGCGGAGAACGCGATCGAATCCGCGCAGCGTCAGGGCGCCGCGGTGCAGCGCCGCGTCGAGCGGCCGCCGGACGGTGGGAGACGGCGCGGCCGGCCCTTCCCGAAGCCATGTGCCCGGTACCTCCGCGTTCACCCGCCAGGGCGTGCCCGCCAATCGCGCGGCGGCCCGTTCCCGCGCTTCGGCGACGCGATGGCGCGCCGCAGCCGTGGAGACTTGCGACGAAGGGGCGGATCGATGGGCGACCGACACGCGCGAGAGGGTGAGTTCGATGTCCATGCGGTCCAGCAGCGGACCCGACAGCCTGCCGAGGTAACGACGGATCGCCGCGGGCGGACACGTGCACGTTCCGCCTCGGATGCCGTAGTCCCCGCACGGGCATGGATTGGTCGCGAGGACGAGCTGGAATCGGGCCGGATACCGGGCGCTCGTGCCGGAGCGGTGGATCGTGATCGCCCCGGTCTCGAGAGGCTGACGCAGCGCGTCCAGCGCGCTGGCCTGGAACTCGCCTGCCTCGTCGAGGAACAGCACGCCCTCCGATGCCCGCGCGATCGCACCCGGTCGCAGCACCCTCGAGCCGCCACCCACCAGCGCTGCCACGCTGGCGCTGTGGTGCGGCGCCTCGAACGGCGGCGTTCGAGAGAGCTCGACGACGCGCGCGCCGGTGAGGCTGCGGATCGACGCGCTCATCAGCGCGGCTCGGTCATCCAGTTCGGGCAGGATGCCGGGCAGCCGGCTGGCCAGCATGGTCTTGCCCGCGCCGGGTGGTCCGCACATGAGGAGGTGATGGCCTCCGGCGGCCGCGACGACGAGCGCCTCGACGGCGTCGGGCTGGCCGATCACGTCGGCGAGGTCCAGCTGCTCCGCCGGCGGCGCGTCGTCGTCGGGCAGGGCCACGGGCGCCTCGTCGCGTACGTCGACGTCACCGCCGTGCCACGCGACGACCTCCCCCAGGTTGGTCGCGGCGAGCACCTCGATGTCGTCGACGAGGCGAGCCTCAGGACCGTTGGCATGCGGCACCACGACGCGACGATGACCGTCACGCCGCGCCGCGACCACGGCGGGCAGGACGCCGGGGACCGGGCGCAGCCGCCCGTCCAGGCCCAGCTCGCCCAGGTGAACGGTCGAGGCCACGGACGCGGCATCCATCGGCGTCTCTGTCGCGAGCGAAGCCACCGCGATCGCGACGTCGAAGCCGGACCCCTGCTTGGGCAGGCTCGCGGGCGAGAGGTTCACGGTCAGCCGGCGGCGCGGCAGCGGCGTCGCGCTGTTCGCGCACGCGTTGTGTACGCGCTGGACGGCCTCGTTGAGCGCCTTGTCGGGCAGCCCGATGATCCGGAAGTCGGGTTGCTGGTTCGACAGATCCGCCTCGACCTCGACGCACTCTCCTTCGGCACCCACCAGGGCGACCGCCCACGTGCGTGCGACGCTCACGGCACCTCCACGTCGACGAGGTGCTCCAGGCGTGCGTTCGCCGGCTCAGCGCCGATCAGGCCGACGGCGTCGATGCGGAGCCGGCGGCCCTGGACCTGATCGCGGTGCGCCACGGCCCATGCGACGGCCAGCCGCCAAAGTCGTGCCCGCTTCCTGGCGTCGAGCGCCTCGAACGGGTGACCGTACGCCTCGTCCCGCCGCGTCTTGACCTCGACGACGACCACGGTGGAGGCATCCGCCGCCACGACGTCGATCTCGCCCGCCGGGCACCGCCAGTTGCGGTCGAGGATCTCGAAACCCAGCTCCTCGAGGTAGCGCGCGGCACGATCCTCGCCCGCACGCCCGAGCACGTCCTTGTCTGCCATGACACGAAGCGTCGCGCGTCAGGGTACGCGCCCGGACGACGGAAGGCGGGATCCGTTCACTCTTCGCGAAGACGCCGCCGAACCGCGCGCCTGTGGAGGAACCGGCGACCCGGCCCGCACCGGGCTCAGGTGTCGAGCGAGAGCTCTTCGGGGAGGTGGAAGTCGCGACGCGTCAGCTCTTCGACGTTGACGTCCTTGAACGTGAGCACCCGCACGGACTTCACGAAGCGGTCTGCGCGGTAGATGTCCCACACCCACACATCGGACATCGAGATCTCGAAGTAGAAGTCGTGCTCGGTGTCGCGGCGCACGACGTTGACCTCGTTCGCGAGGTAGAACCGCCGCTCGGTCTCGATCACGTACTGGAACTGCGAGACGACGTCGCGGTACTCGCGGTACAGCGCGAGCTCGAGCTCACGGTCGTAGTCTTCGAAGACGTCGTCATCCATGGTGGTTCCATCCTATGGGCGCGGACGGCCCCGCGACCCCCGGGTCCGCGCCTGGCGAACGGTCAGAACAGCGTCGGCGCGTCCGCGATCGACCACGAGGCGCGGTGATGGGCGCTGATGCCGTGCTCGCGGATCGCTTGACGATGGTCGGGAGAGGCGTATCCCTTGTTGCGCGCCCAGTTGTAGGCGGGCAGTTGGTCGTGCAGCTCGGTCATGAGGGCGTCGCGCGCGACCTTGGCGATGACGGATGCTGCCGCGGCCGAGGCGCAGTCGCGGTCGGCCTTGATCACCGGCCTCACGTTGAGATCCCAGCCGCCGGCGGGAGTGATGTAGTCGTAATTGCCGTCGAGGATGACGATCGCATCCTGCGGCACCACGCCGTGCGCCCGAAGGTCGGCCAGCGCACGAAGCGAGGCCAGGCCCAGCGCCCGCATGATGCCGATCTCGTCGATCTCGGCAGAACTGGCCCAGCCGACGGCGCTCGCACTCACCCACGACGCGGCGCGGGCCGCGACATCCGCCCGCCGCATCTCGGGAACGAGCTTGGAGTCCCGCAGCCCCTGTGGGACCCGCTTGCGGGAGCGCGGCGCGTCGATCACCGCGGCGCCGACGGCGACCGGGCCAGCCAGCGCGCCGCGGCCGACCTCGTCGCACGCGATGACGAGCGCATGCTCGCGCAGGAGCCTGCGCTCGAGCGTGAGTCGCGGCTCGGCCACGGTCATGGCGCGGTCTCCTCCTGGGGCACACCGGAGAAGACGTCGTGGTGGAAATCGAGCAGGCCGAACCTGTCGAGGGGCCACGTCACGAGGAACGCCCGGCCCACCACGTTCTCCATCGGCACGAAGCCCTTGCCGGGCTGATCGGTGTTGTAGCGGGAGTCCTTGGAGCTGTAGCGGTTGTCGCCCAGCACCCACAGGCTCTCCTCCGGCACGACGACGTCGAAGGGGTCGCGGGACGCGGCCGATTCACCGGAGGGGACCTGGATGTAGGCGCTCTCGTCGATCGGCACGCCGTTGACCGTGATCTGGCCGATGGCGTTGCAGCACACGACGTGATCGCCCGGCATCCCGATGATGCGCTTCACGAGGTGGTCGTCGCTGTCGGGAGCCGCGAGACCGACCAACGACAACACCCATTCCACTGCTTCGACGACGGGCGGGCGAGCTGCCTCGGTGCTCGGCGGGAGCCAGCCGCCCGGATCCTGGAAGACGACGATGTCGCCGCGCTCGTAGGCGCCGAACCGGGGTGTGATCTCGTCGACGAGGATCCGGTCGTCGACGTGCAGCGTCTCTTCCATCGAGCCGGACGGGATGTAGAACGAGCGCACCAGGAAGGTCTTGACCAGGAACGACACCAGGACCGCGATCAGGATGATCACGATGACGTCCCGGAGGAAGACGATCCACCCTCGCCGGCGGGGCTGGGTCGTCGCCTGCGCTCCCTGTCCCGGAACGGGCGCCGGTTCGGCGGGGGCCGACTTCTCGGTGGTCATGCAGGTTCCTTCACCGGGCGCGCCGTGGGTCGACGAGCCTGAAACAAGGGTCGCACATTCCCGGCCCGCGCGACGCCCGCGACGACGCACGACGGGAGCGATCGGGTGACGGCGGAAACGACGAAGCCCCGGACCTCAGGGTCCGGGGCTTCGCGGGAAGTGCGTCAGTTGTCGCGCTTCTCCTTGATCTTGGCCTTCTTGCCGCGAAGGTTGCGGAGGTAGTAGAGCTTCGCGCGGCGCACGTCACCGCGCGTGACGACCTCGATGTGGTCGATGACCGGAGAGTGCACCGGGAAGGTGCGCTCCACGCCGACCTGGAAGCTGATCTTGCGGACCGTGAAGGTCTCGCGCACACCGTCGCCCGAGCGGCCGAGGACGACGCCCTGGAACACCTGGATACGCGAACGGTTGCCTTCGGTGATGTTGACGTGCACCTTCACGGTGTCGCCGGGACCGAACTTGGGGATGTCGGAGCGGAGCGAAGCCGCATCGACGGCGTCGAGGATCTGCATGATCGTCTCTCTCTGCGGCCGCCACAGGTCGACCGCGGGATGAAGGAAAAAGGATGTCGTGTGCCCGATGCCATCCACGCAGAGGCGGATGGACTGGTTCCCCTGAGGCAGAGCCTGTCAGGGCACAAAGATCTATTCTGCCATGGATGGCGCACCCGGCCAAAACATGGTCAGGGCGTCGGTGGCGACTGCCTCTCGGTGACGATGTACACGTCCCGTTCGGCCGGCTCGGCCTGCTCGGCCGGCGGCGGGAGGAAGGCGGCGCCCGTGGATGTGTGCATCACCAGCCGCGACGGGCGGGCCTCGCTCCACAGCTGCCACAGAGCGAGCCAGAACAGCGCCACTCCGACGAGGATCGCGACCACCATCACCGGAGCCCACCAGTTCTGGGCGAAGAAGCCGAGGGAGATGACCAGGGCGTGCCACACGGTGAACCCCAGCACGTCCCACCACGACACCGCTCGATGGGCGCGCACCGTGCCGCGGGCACGTACCAGAAGCGTCAGCAGGAGCTGCCATACGAAGACGCCGGGGATGGCGAGGAAGAGCACCCACAGGAACGCCCAGCCGCCGGCGTTGAAGATCGCCCACCCCACGAGCAGCCACAGCGGCAGAACGAAGGCGGCGGGAATGAGCCAGCCGAAGAACGCACGACGCACCCACATGCCCTTGATCGTACGCCTGTCGCGCCGCTCGGGCGTCCGTGCGGAGGCGGCGCGGAGCATCCTCACAGCCCGCCGTCCTCTCGTCCGACAGAATAGAGGGGACCGAGAGGACTCCCCCGATGATCGAGTTGCGCACGCCTGCCGAGATCGAGGCCATGCGCCCCGCGGGGCGGTTCGTCGCCGAGACGCTCGCGACGCTGCGCGACGAGACGAAGGTGGGCACGAACCTGCTCGCGATCGACCGGCGCGCGCATGAGCTGATCCGCCGCGCCGGTGCGGAGTCGTGCTACATCGACTATCACCCGTCCTTCGGCGCCCGGCCGTTCGGCAAGGTCATCTGCACCTCCATCAACGACGCCGTGCTCCACGGGCTGCCCTTCGACTACGCACTGCGCGACGGCGATCTCGTGACGCTCGACTTCGCGGTCTCGATCGACGGCTGGGTCGCCGACTCGGCGGTCTCGTTCGTCGTCGGAACTGCGCGCGACGAGGATCTCGCGCTCATCGACACCACCCAGCGGGCGCTGGATGCCGCGATCGCGACCGCGACGACCACCCACCGCATCGGCGACATCTCGGCGGCGATCGCCGAGGTCGCCCACGCCGACGGCTACTCGATCAACACCGACTTCGGCGGCCACGGCGTCGGGCGCGTGATGCACGGGGATCCGCACGTGCCCAACGACGGCAAGCCAGGGCGCGGATATCCGCTGCGCGCGGGACTCGTGGTCGCCCTCGAGCCGTGGTTCCTGCGGACGACGGACGAGCTCATCACCGATCCGGACGGGTGGACCCTGCGCTCAGCCGATGGTTCACGGGGAGCTCACTCCGAGCACACCGTCGCCGTGACCGACGACGGACCGATCGTGCTGACTGACCGGTCGTGGCTCGGCGTGGACTGAGCCGAGCGAGGCCCCTGCGCGACGCGCGGTCTGCGTAGCCCGCTGTCAGGTCCGCACCTGAGCCGAGGGGGCGTGCGCCGGCGCGCGCTGCGCCGCAAGTGCGGCGAGGGACGCCGCGACCGAGTGGTCGGGTTCGGCCGCCCGGCGCGGATGCTCGCTCAGCACGATGGTGGACTTCGCCTCGAGCCGCACCACGTCGCCCGGCTTGACGGGCTGCGAGTCCGCGCGCTCACCGGACGTGTCGACCACGACCTCCCAATCGGGGCTGTGCTCCACCACCGGGATGTGGAAATCGATGATGTCGTCGCCCGCGTTGAACAGCACGATGAAATGGCGGTCGCGGATGGCCTCGCCTCGCCGATCGCGTTCGCTGATCCCCGCGCCGTTGAGGAAGACGCCGATCGCCCTCCCGAAACCCGAGTCCCAGTCCTCCGGCCGCATCAGCGTGCCGTCAGGGCGCAGCCACGCGATGTCGGGCAGGGCGTCCCCCGTCTCGCGCACCGGCCGGCCCTCGAAGAACCGGCGGCGGCGGAACGTCGGGTGGTCGCGCCGCAGTCGGGCCAGCGCGGCCGTGAACTCCAGCAGTGGACGATCGGCGGCATCCCAATCCATCCACGTCGTCTCGTTGTCCTGCGCGTAGCCGTTGTTGTTCCCGCCCTGCGTGCGGCCGATCTCGTCTCCGTGCAGGAGCATGGGCACGCCCTGAGACAGCAGCAGAGTGGTGAGGAAGTTGCGCTGCTGGCGGGCGCGCAGCGTGAGCACGGCCGGGTCGTCCGTCGATCCTTCGACACCGAAGTTGTACGACCGGTTGTCGTCCGCGCCGTCTCTGCCCTCCTCCCCGTTCGCGTCGTTGTGCTTGTCGTTGTGCGAAACGAGGTCGCGCAGGGTGAAGCCGTCATGGGCGGTGACGAAGTTGACGGATGCCACCGGCCGGCGTCCGGAGTGCTCGTACAGGTCGGCCGACCCCGTCAGCCGCGAGGCGAACTCGCCGAGCGCTTGAGGCTCGCCCCGCCAGAAGTCACGGACCGTGTCGCGGTACTTGCCGTTCCACTCGGTCCATTGCGGAGGGAAGTTGCCGACCTGGTAGCCGCCGGGACCGACATCCCACGGTTCGGCGATGAGCTTGACCTGCGAGACCACCGGATCCTGCTGCACGAGCTCGAAGAACGCCGACAGGCGATCCACGTCGTAGAACTCGCGCGCCAGCGCGGAGGCCAGGTCGAACCGGAAGCCGTCCACGTGCATGTCGAGCACCCAGTAGCGCAGCGAGTCCATGATCAGCTGCAGCGAGTGCGGGTTGCGCACGTTGAGGCTGTTCCCCGTGCCCGTGTAGTCGGTGTAGAAGCGCCGGTCGTCCTCGTCGAGCTTGTAGTACGCCGCGTTGTCGATGCCGCGCATCGACAGCGTCGGACCGAGGTGGTTGCCTTCGGCGGTGTGGTTGTAGACGACATCGAGGATCACCTCGATCCCCGCGGCGTGCAGGGCCCGGACCATGCCCTTGAACTCCTGCACCTGCTGCCCGCGTTCTCCGGTGGCGGCGTACCGGTTGTGCGGTGCGAAGAACGAGATCGTGTTGTAGCCCCAGTAGTTGGACAGGCCCTTCTCTGCCAAGACCGCGTCGTCGACGAACTGATGGACCGGCATCAGCTCGATCGCCGTCACCCCCACCGTGAGGAGGTGGTCGATGATCGCGGGGTGGGCGAGGGCGCTGTACGTCCCGCGCATGTCATCGGGAATCGCGGGATGCCGTTGCGTGAGGCCGCGCACGTGGGCTTCGTAGATCAGCGTCTCGGAGTACGGGGTGTCGGGTCTGCGGTCGCCCGCCCAGTCGAAGTACGGATTGACCACGACCCCCTTCATCATGTCGGCCGCCGAATCCTCGTCGTTGCGGGAGTCGGGCTCGCCGAACGTGTAGCCGTAGACCGGCTGGCCCCACGCGATCCGACCCTCCACCGCCTTCGCATACGGGTCGAGCAGCAGTTTGGCCGGATTGAACCGCAGCCCGTTCGCGGGATCGAAGGGTCCGTGGACGCGGTATCCGTAGCGCTGGCCGGGCTGGATGTTCGGCACGTACGCGTGCCAGACGAACGCGTCGACCTCGACGACGTCGATCCGGGTCTCGATGCCTTGCTCGTCGAAGAGACACAGCTCCACGCGCTCAGCACCCTCGCTGAACAGGGCGAAGTTGGTGCCGCTTCCGTCGAATGTGGCCCCCAGCGGGTAGGCCGATCCTGGCCAGGTCTGCATCGCCATCCCCCGTGTCTGGTGCGCGTCTTTCCTGTCCGCAACCCTACCGACGCGGACTGCCCCAGCTGCGGCATCCGTCCTCACATCCGGTTACTCGGCGCTGTGAGCGAAACGTTCGCTCGAGGTAACCGCAGTCCGCCGGGTGAGGAAACACCCGACCCCTAACGTCGCTGTCACCGAGAGACCCCCGTCGATCAGGAGATGCCATGGACCACCCCGACCGCGTCAAGAGCCGGAAACATGGTGCTGACGCCCCGGCAACATCCCCGGCGTACCGTGACGGCATGCGCTCCACCCCTGCCCTCGGCACGCACGTCGTGGTGGTGGGCGCGGGCATGGTCGCGCACCGCTTCGTCGAGAGCCTGCTCAGCCGGGCGGATGAGCAATGGCGCGTGACCCTCATCGGCGAGGAGGACCGGCACCCCTACGATCGCGTGGGCCTCACGAGCTTCTTCGCCGGCGCCTCGACCGACGATCTGACGCTCGACCGTGACGTTCTCGACGACGAGCGCCTGCGGTTCCTCCGCGGCGACGCCGTCGCGCGCATCGACCGAGCGGCTCGGCGGGTCACGACCCGCAGCGGCGTGAGTCTGTCGTACGACCGGCTCGTCCTCGCCACGGGCTCCTACGCCGCTCGCCTGGCGGTCGACGGGTTCGGGCTCGAGGGCTGCTTCGTCTATCGCACCCTGGACGATGTCGAGAAGCTCGAAGCTTTCGTGGAACGCCGGTCGGCCGAACTCGGGCGGCCGCTCACGGGCACCGTCATCGGTGCCGGGCTTCTCGGCCTGGAGGCCGCCGGCGCGCTGCAGGGACTCGACGTCGAGTGCACCGTCGTGCAGTCCTCCGATCGGCTCATGTCGGCGCAGCTCGACCTGGCCGGAGGAAACGCGCTGCGCAGGCTGATCGAGTCGCGCGGCATCACGGTCAAGACCGAGACCATCACCACGCGGCTCGACCCCGACCAGTCGGGGCAGGTGACGGGCCTGGAGTTCCGCGACGGCAGCTACGCGCGCACCGATGTCGTCGTCTTCACAGTCGGAGTGCGCCCGCGCGACGAACTCGCTCGCGCCGCCGAACTGGATGTCCATCCGCGCGGCGGCGTGCTCATCGACGAAGGGTGCCAGACATCGGATCCACGCGTGCTCGCGATCGGCGAGGTCGCCAACTACGACGGCATGTGCGTCGGCCTCGTGGCTCCCGGGTATGCGATGGCAGAAGTCGCCGCCACGCGCCTGCTCGGCGGGGACGCCGCGTTCCCCGGCTATGACCTGTCGACGAAGCTCAAGCTCTCGGGCGTCGACGTGGCGAGCTTCGGCGACGCTTTCGCCGAGACCCCCGGCGCCCTCGATGTCACCTACGCCGACCCTGTGGCAGGCGTGTACAAGAAGCTCGTCCTCTCGGACGACGCGAAGACCCTGCTCGGGGGCATCCTCGTGGGCGACGCGTCGGCGTACGGATCGCTGCGGCCGCTCGTCGGCGGCGCGCTCGGGGGGGACCCCGCGGCGTACCTGATGCCCGAGGGCGGCGTCGCCGCGCCGAGCGGCGAACTGCCCGATGAAGCCCTCGTCTGCTCGTGCAACAGCGTCACCGCGGGAACGATCCGCCACGCCGTGCATGAAGAAGGCTGCACGGACGTCGCGTCCGTCAAGGCCTGCACGAAGGCGGGCGCCGCCTGCGGCTCGTGCGTGATGATGGTGAAGAAGATCGTCGGAAGCGAGCTCGCGAAGTCCGGGGCGGCGCTCAGCAACGCGCTGTGCGAGCACTTCGACATGTCACGACGCCAGCTGTTCGACGCGGTCCGGGTCTCAGGCCTCTCGACCTTCAGCAGCGTGATCGAGCGCTTCGGCACGGGGCGCGGCTGCGACATCTGCAAGCCGGCGCTGGCCAGCATCCTCGCGACGCTCGTCGGCCGGCACGTGCTCGACGGTGAGAACGCGACGCTCCAGGACACCAACGACCACGTCATGGCCAACCTGCAGAAGGACGGCAGCTATTCGGTGGTCCCGCGCATCCCGGGCGGCGAGATCACCCCGGAGGGACTGCTCGTCATCGGCCAGGTGGCCAAGGACTTCGGCCTGTACACGAAGATCACCGGCGGCCAGCGCATCGACATGTTCGGCGCACGCCTGGAGCAGCTGCCCGAGATCTGGAAGCAGCTCGTCGACGCCGGATTCGAGTCGGGACACGCGTACGGCAAGTCGCTGCGCACGGTGAAGTCGTGTGTCGGATCGACATGGTGCCGCTACGGCGTGCAGGACTCCGTGGGCATGGCGGTTCAGCTCGAGCTGCGCTACCGGGGCCTGCGCTCGCCGCACAAGATCAAGCTGGGCGTCTCGGGCTGTGCGCGCGAATGCGCCGAAGCACGCGGAAAGGACGTCGGCGTCATCGCCACGGAGGCCGGCTGGAACATGTACGTCGGCGGCAACGGCGGCTTCACGCCGCGCCACGCCGTGCTGCTCGCCGAGGGGCTGAGCGACGCCGAGCTCCTCACCGCGATCGACCGGTTCCTGATGTACTACATCTTCACCGCGGACAGGCTGCAGCGCACAGCGCCGTGGTTCGAAGATCTCGACGGCGGGATCGAGGGTCTGCGCGCGGTCATCTTCGACGACAGTCTGGGGATCTGCGCCGACCTCGATGCCGCCATGGCCGGTCATGTCGACGCGTACCAGGACGAGTGGAAGGCGACGCTGGAGGATCCCGAGAAGCTCCGCCGGTTCGCGTCCTTCGTCAATGCGCCGCGGACGCCCGATCCTTCCCTCGCCTACACCGCGGAGCGAGGACAGCCCCGCCCCGCCACAGAGCAGGAACGTGCGGATGCCGGAGTCCTCATCGCCGGCACGACCCTGGAGGTGCGCAGATGACGCTCGTCGACCCGCAGACGGACGAGACCGTGACGCCACCCGGCTGGGTCCGGGTGTGTGCGATCGGGGATCTCGAGGTCGAGCGAGGGCGCGCCGCCCTCCTCGGCGGTACGCAGATCGCCCTCTTCCTGCTCGCGAGCGGCCGCGTGCACGCCGTGTCGAACTTCGACCCCTACAGCCGCGCGAACGTGATCTCGCGCGGCATCGTCGGGACCAGGCAGGATGCCCCGACCGTGGCCTCGCCGATGTTCAAGCAGGTCTTCGACCTTCGCACCGGCGCGTGCCTGGACACGCAGGGCAAGGAGCCGATGGCACTCCATGTGTGGCCCGTCGCGCTGGAGGACGGGAACGTCCTGGTGCGTTGGGAGGGCGACCGGTGAACCCGGCGGCGATCGGACGTGTGGACCTGGTCGGTGGCGGCCCCGGCCCGATCGACCTCATGACGCTGCGCGCGTGGCGGCTGCTCATGCGTGCGGACGTGGTCGTGATGGATCGGCTCGGCCCCACGGACGTGCGAGCGCACCTCGCTGCGAGTGTGGAAGTGATCGACGTCGGCAAGCTCCCGGGCCACCACCCGGTCCCGCAGGAGGAGATCAACGCGATCCTCGTCGACCGGGCCAGGGCCGGCAAGCGCGTGGTGCGTCTGAAGGGCGGCGACCCCTTCGTCTTCGGGCGCGGCGGCGAGGAGCTGACGGCGTGCGTGGCCGCGGGCATCCCTGTCGACGTCGTACCCGGCATCACGAGTGCCGTCGCCGTGCCGGAGGCGGCCGGGATCCCCGTGACGCACCGGGGCGTGGCATCCGCGGTCCACATCGTCAACGGCCAGTCCGAGATGACGCCCGCCACCCTGACGGCGCTGGGCGACGACGGCGTGACCACTGTCATCCTCATGGGCGTCGGCGCACTGCCCCGCCTGGTCTCGGACGCGCTGCGTGCGGGCGTCCCCGCCGATCGGCCGGTCGCGATCGTCGAGCGCGGGCATCACACCGACCAGCGCACCACGCGGACGAGCCTCGGCGCCGTGGTACTCGAGGCCGGCCGCATCGGCGTGCGCAACCCCGCCGTCATCGTCGTGGGTGAGGTGGCACGCACCGGAATGCTCCTTCCCGACCTGCTCGCCGCCGGTTCGAGGTCAGGCGGCACATCGCTGTGAACGCTCCACCCGGTACCGCATCGCCGGACCCGGCCCGTCCCGTCCTGTCGGCTGCGCTCGACGGCTGCGTCATCGTGATCGCTGTCGATCGACGCTCGCTCGAACTGGCCGCCGCGCTCGAGAGGCACGGCGCGCAGGTGCGTCACGCGCCGGCGCTGACGATCATCCCGCACATCGACGACGACGCGCTCGTCGCGGCGACCCGTGCGCTCATCGCGCATCCCCCGGACGTCGTCGTGGCCACCACCGGCGTCGGCTTCCGCGGCTGGATGGAGGCCGCCGACGAGGCCGGGCTCCTGGACGCTCTGCACGCGGCGCTCTCCGGGGCGCAGATCGTCGCCCGCGGACCCAAGGCGCGCGGCGCGATCCAGCAGGCCGGGCTGACAGCCGACTGGGTCGCCGAGTCCGAGACCTCGACCGAACTGGGCGAGTACCTCCTGGCCGAGGGCGTCGCGGGCCGCCGCGTGGCGGTGCAGCACCATGGTTCCGGGGCCGACGGGCTCGATGACCTGTTCGAGCACCACGGTGCAGATGTGGTCAGTCTCACGGTGTATCGATGGGGCCCGCCCCCGGATGCCGCGGCCGTGTCGCGCTCCGTCGTGGCTTGTGCGCAGGGAGAGGTGGACGCCGTGCTGTTCACCTCCGCCCCCGGTGCCGCCGAGTGGCTCGCAGCAGCCGCGCGCGAAGGCGCCCAGGATGCCGTCGTCGATCTGGCCGGGCGCGGACGCCTGCTCATGGCCGCCGTCGGGCCGATCACGGCGGGACCCCTGCGGGATATCGGGATCGATCCGCTCGTCGCCGAACGCGGACGGCTGGGCTCGCTCGTGCGCGCGGTGGTGACGCACTTCGGCGGCGGACACGTGGCGTCCCTCCCCACCGTCGGTGGGCGTCTCGAGCTGCGCAGCGGCGGGGTCGTCCTGGACGGACGTCACATGCCGCTCTCGCGCACGGGAATCGAGATCTTCGCGACGCTGTTCGACGCCGGCGGCGGCGTGGTCTCCCGTCAGCGGCTGCAGAGCGCGCTCCCGCGTTCGGGCGAGAACACCCACGCGGTGGAGATGGCCGTCGCCCGCCTGCGCGAAGCGCTCGGAGTGCCCGACCTGATCAAGACGGTTGTCAAGCGCGGGTACCGGCTCAACGTGCTCGATCCCGCCGAGGCGTCCGCGTGAGGCTCAGTCCTCGGCCAGCAGATCAGGGCGATGTGTTCGCGTGCGCGCGATGCTCTGCTCGCGTCGCCACGCGGCGATCGCGCCGTGGTTGCCGCTGAGCAGGACCGGAGGCACCTCCAGTCCGCGCCACTGGGCGGGCTTCGTGTAGCTCGGGTACTCCAGCAGTCCGAGCTCGTGCGATTCCTCCACGAGGCTCTCGGGATTGCCCACGACGCCGGGGATCAGGCGCGATACCGCTTCGATGACGGCCATCGCCGCCACCTCTCCCCCGTTGAGCACATAGTCACCGAGGCTCACGAGCCGGACCCGCCCCCGGGCCGCGTAATGGTCGACGACCCGCTGGTCGATCCCCTCGTATCGACCGCATGCGAACACGAGGTGTTTCTCTTGCGCCAGCTCGCGCGCCATGGACTGTGAGAAGACCTCTCCGGCGGGAGACGGGACGAGCAGCACGGCATCTTCGCTGAGCACGGCGTCCAGGGCTTCGCCCCACGGCTCGGGCTTCATGACCATGCCGGCGCCGCCGCCGTATGGCGTGTCGTCGACCGTGCGGTGGCGATCGTGGGTCCACTCCCGCAGGTCGTGCACGTGCATGTCGAGAATTCCGCGGTCACGAGCCTTGCCGATGAGCGAGACGCCCAGTACGTCGAAGAACGTCGGGAAGATCGTGACGATGTCGACGCGCATGCCATCGACACTACAACCGCCGGATCGAGGCATCCGTCGTCGTGTTTCCGACGTGTGTCGCGGTGTCAACCGAGGCGTGCCGCCGCCCGTGATGGAGAAGTGACCGAGAAGTAACCGGACCCGGCATCGGCCCGAAACACCCCCTTCATAGCGTGAGGTCATACTCACCAACGAGGAGGCGTCATGACCACGACCGTCACTCCGTCCACGACGGATGCTCCGCACCGCACCACCGGCACCGGCACCGCCGTCGTCGAGCTCACACGCCGCCCGGGTCGCTGGATCGACGGGTGGAATCCGGAGGACTCCGCATTCTGGAAGGCAGAGGGCCGCGCGATCGCGCGCCGCAACCTCGGATGGTCGATCTTCGCCGAGTTCCTCGGGTTCATCATCTGGCAGCTGTGGAGCATCGTCGTGGTGATGCTGCCCGCCGCCGGCTTCCAGCTGACCAGCTCGGAGGCCTTCTGGCTCATCTCACTGCCGAGCCTCGTGGGAGCAACGCTACGCTTTCCGTACACGTTCATGGTCGCCGTCTTCGGCGGCCGCAACTGGACGATCGTGTCGGCCGGTCTGCTGCTGATCCCGGCGGTGCTGCTCGGGATCGTGGTGTCCAACCCTGAGACTCCGTTCGGCGTGCTTCTGCTGGTCGCGGCCCTCGGCGGGGTGGGCGGCGGCAACTTCGCCAGCTCGATGGCCAACATCACCTACTTCTTCCCGCAGAAGGAGAAGGGCTGGGCGCTCGGGCTCAACGCGGCAGGCGGCAACCTCGGTACGTCGGTCGCCCAGTTCGCCGTCCCCATCGCGGTGACCGTCGGCGCGGCCGCGACCCTGAACATCGCGCTGGCCGGCTGGATGTGGATCCCCCTCATCCTGGTGGCGATGTGGGGCGCGTGGCGGTACATGGACAACCTGTCCTCGGCCAAGGCCGACTTCGCCGGCTCGGCGGCGGCGCTGCGCGAACCTCACCTGTGGCTCATGGCGCTGCTGTACATCGGCACGTTCGGCTCCTTCATCGGTTTCGCGAGCGTGTTCCCCAAGCTGATCGCCGACCAGTTCCCTGACTTCTCCACGTTCCAGATCGGACAGGCGGCGATCTCGCTGGCGTTCCTCGGCGCGCTCATCGGCTCGCTCGCCCGACCCTACGGCGGACGACTCGCGGACCGCTTCGGCGGCGCCCGGGTCACCGTCGGCGCTTTCGCGGTCATGGCCCTCGGCGCACTCGGGCTCATCTGGACCCTGCCGCTGCAGAGCTTCTGGGTCTTCCTCGCGTGCTTCCTCGTCCTGTTCGCCGCCACCGGCATGGGCAACGGCTCGACGTACCGCATGATCCCGAGCATCTTCGCCGCCCGCGGCATCGCGAAGGGCGTCGTGCCGGGCACGCCGGAGGCGCTCGGGGTGCAGCGCAAGGCGGCGGCCGCGCTCGGACTCATCTCTGCGATCGGCGCGTACGGCGGCTTCCTCATCCCCCAGGTGCTGAACGCATCCCAGCTGGCGACCGGCGGCTACACCGCGGCCTTCATCGGCTTCGTCGCGGGCTACGTCGCCCTGCTGGTGATGACCGTGCTGGTCTACGTCATCCCGCGTGCCTCACTTGCGAAGCAGCGCATCTGAACGATCGGGATGAAGACAAGAGCGGATGCCTCGGTTCGAGGCATCCGCTCTTGTCTGCGTGCGTTCAGTAGACGTCGCGGGCGTAGCGACCGTCGGCGGCGAGCCGCTGCTTGTAATCCAGGGCGTCGTCCTCCGAGAGCCCGCCGTGCTGCTGGGCGATCGTGACGAGCGTCGCGTCGACGTCTCGGGCCATGCGCGCGGCATCGCCGCACACGTACACGTGTGCGCCCTCCTCGATCCAGCGCCACACCTGGGCGCCGTGCTCGATCATGCGGTCCTGCACGTAGATCTTCTGGCGCTGGTCGCGCGAGAAGGCCAGGTCGAGGCGAGTGAGGAACCCGTCCTCGCGCATCTCGAGCAGTTCGTCGCGGTAGTAGAAGTCGCTCTCCTCGTGCTGCTCACCGAAGAAGAGCCAGTTGCGGCCGGTGTGGCCGTCCGCGCGGCGATCGCGCAGGAATCCACGGAACGGTGCGATGCCGGTGCCCGGACCGACCATGATCATCGGCGCATCCGGCGATGCCGGCGGCCGGAAGCCCGGGGTCCGCTGCAGGTACACCGGGGCGGACGCGCCCACGCCGCCGGCGAGGAACGTCGAGCAGACACCACCGCGCGCGCGGCCCGCCTCGGTCTCGAAGCGCACCACCGACACGGTGAGCTCGACGGTGTCGGGGTCGGTCTTGGGGCTCGACGAGATCGAGTACTGGCGGGGCTGGAGCCGCTTGAGCACCTCCACCCACTCGGCGGCGGTGGCCTGCACAGGATGATCGCGCACGAGATCGACGGCCTGCTGGCTCCACAGGAACTGCTCGAGCCGCCCCTTGTTCTCGCGACGCAGCAGGGCCGCGAGCGTGGTGTCGTCGCTGCGCTCGGCGATGAAGCGTACGAGGTCGGTCGGAGTCTTCGTGATGTCGAGCCGCGTGCGCAGCGTCTCGCCGAACGTGCGCTCCTCGCCGTCGATCTCGACGATGGTCGCCGCGGCGATGCCGGTGGCCTCGAGCCACTCCGCCACCACGCCCGGGCTGTTCGAGCACACCACTCCGAGGGAGTCGCCGGCCTCGTATGCCGCGCCCGAGTCCGACAGGTCGAACGCGATCCGGCGCACCTCCTTGTTCGACCCAGGGCCGCTGAGCAGCTCGTCGCGCACGAGCGTCGCGCGCACCGGGTTGGACCGCGTGAACAGGCGCCGCATCGGCGCGACCGCAACGGATGCCGGCGCGGCGGTGGCAGCATCCGTCCCCGCCGCGAGCAGCTCGACGACCTGTGCGAGCCACGCCGCCGCTGGCTGCTCGAAGTCGGGCTCGAGATCGACGCGCTCCAGCAGGGCCGTCGCGCCGAGCTCGCCGAGGCGGTCGTCGATGCGCCTGCCGTGCCCGCAGAAGTCGTCGTAGTTCGAGTCTCCGATCGCGAGCACGGCGTACTGCAGTCCGCTGAGCGCCGGTGCACCGTCGGCGCTCAGCTCGCGCCACAGGTCCGCGCCGTTGTCAGGCGGCCCGCCGTCGCCGAACGTCGACGTGACCACGAGCAGCCGCCGCACCGTCGCCAGCTCGGCGGCCTTCACCTCGGACATGCTGCGCGTGCGCGCGGGGATGCCGCGGGCCGCAAGCGCACCGGCCGCATTCGCCGCGAATTCCTCGGCGTTGCCGGTCTGCGACCCCCACAGCACGACCACCTCGTCGGTGGCGGTCGCGGCCGCCTCGCCGGAGCCGATCGTGGTCCGGGAGTACGCGCCGGCGAGGACGCCGTCAAACCAGGCTTCGGCGATCCTCCCGAGCGGCGATTCCGCCGGCAGGACGGGCACCTCACCGGGCGCGAGCGTGCGCGACCGCAGCGTCGAGAGGAACCCGGCGATGTACGCGCTCTCGCGGTCGGAGAGCGTGGGAACCATCCCGAGGCCCACTCCGGCGCGCGCCAGCGCCTCCTCAGCAGCCGTGACATCGCCCGACGAGGTCTCCTCGCCCGCAGGCGCGGCTGCCGGCCCGATACGCCGGAGCGTCACCGCCGCGAACTTGAGCTCCGGCTGGGCGGAATCCGCGTCGACGGCGTCGCTGGTCACGGCGTTGACGGTGACGTACTCGCCGTGCTCGTCGTTCCAGTGGAAGGGGGCGAAGAGGTCGCCACGGCGCACGCGCTCGCTGACGACCGCGGGCACGACGAACCGGCCACGGCGCGACGACACCTCGACCAGGTCGCCCTCCGCGATCCCCTGTGTGCGCGCGTCGTCGGGATGCAGCTCGACGAAGGGTCCCGGATTGAGCTTGGTGAGCTTGGCGACCTTGCCGGTCTTGGTCATGGTGTGCCACTGGTGCGGGAGCCGCCCCGTGTTCAGCACCCACGGGAAGTCGTCGTCGGGCATCTCGGCGGGGTCCATGTGCGGGCGCGGCAGGAACTGCGCCCGCCGCGACGGCGTGGCGAACGCGAGGCCGGGAACGGAGCCGTCGGACTCGACGCGCAGCGTCTGGCTCACGCCGTCGTTGAGATAGCGGACCGGATGCCTCGTGGCATCGTCGTCGGGCGGCGCCGGCCACTGCAGCGGCGTCTGACGCAGCCGCTCGTATGTGACCCCACGCACGTCCCATCCGGTCTGCGGGTTCCAGAAACGACGGATCTCTTCGAAGACCTCCTCGCTCGATGCGAAGTCGAAGCCCTCCGAGTACCCCATGGCGCGCGCCACCCGGCAGATCAGCAGCCAGTCCGGCTGCGCGTCGCCGGGCGCGGGCACGACCTCCTGGACGAGCGTCATGGTGCGATCGCTGCTGACGGTGACGCCGTCCGACTCCACCCACAGCGTCGCGGGCAGCAGGATGTCGGCGTAGGAGTTGGTGGCGGTCTCGGTGTAGACGTCCTGCGCGATGACGAGCTCCGCGGACTCCAGCGCCTCGATGACGGTCTTGCGGTTCGCGACCGACGCGACCGGGTTGGTGCAGATGATCCAGGCGGCCTTGATGTCACCTGCGGCCATGCGCCGGTACAGATCGATCGTGCCGTTGCCCGCTTCGGCGCGGATGGCGCCGGACTCGAGCCCCCACACCTCCTCGACGAAGGCGCGATCGTCGGGGCTGAAGACGGCGCGCTGCCCGGGCAGTCCTGGACCCATATAGCCCATCTCGCGTCCGCCCATCGCGTTGGGCTGCCCCGTCAGCGAGAACGGTCCGCTGCCGGGCCGGCAGATCGCACCGGTCGCCAGGTGCAGGTTGCAGATCGCGTTCGTGCTCCACGTGCCGTGCGTGGACTGGTTGAGCCCCATCGTCCACAGGGTCATCCACTCCCCCGCTTCGCCGATCCAGCGGGCGGCGGTGCGGATGTCGTCCTCGGCAAGACCGGTGAGCTCCGCCACGTGCGCCGGCGGGTAGTCGGCGAGGAACGCGGGCATCTGATGCCAGCCCTCGGTGTGAGCGGCGATGAAGTCCTCGTCGATGTCGCCGGCCTCGACGAGCAGGTGCAGCAGGCCGTTGAGGAGCGCGAGGTCGGTGCCGGGAGCGATCTGCAGGAACAGATCGGCGCGGTCGGCGGTGGCCGTGCGCCTCGGGTCGACCACGATCAGCCGCGCACCCTGCTTCAGCCGGTCGGCCATTCGCAGGAACACGATCGGATGGCAGTCGGCGGCGTTGGAGCCGATCACGAAGAAGAGATCGGCCCGGTCGAGGTCCTCGTACGAGCCCGGCGGGCCGTCTGCCCCGAGCGACTGCTTGTAGCCGGTACCCGCCGACGCCATGCACAGCCGCGAGTTCGACTCGATGTGGATGCCCCGGACGTATCCCTTGACGAGCTTGTTCGCGAGGTACTGGGCCTCCATGCTCATCTGGCCCGACACGTAGAGCGCGATGGCGTCGGGGCCGTGCTCGTCGACGATCGCGCGGAGCCGGCGGCCGGCATCCGTCACTGCCTCGTCCAGTGCGACGGGAACGGCGTCCTCCCCACGAGCCGGCCTGATGTGCGCCGTCGTCATCCGTCCGGGCGCGCGCATCAGATCCGCGTGCGTGGCGCCCTTCGTGCAGAGGCGACCATGGTTGGTGGGGTGAGCGACGTCGCCGGCGACCTTCGCGATGGCGAGCGGATGCCCCTGCCCGGCGCCCGCGGTCGTGACGGTGATACCGCAGCCGACGCCGCAGTACGAGCACACGGTACGGACGGACGCTGGGCTCGACTCTTCCGCCGGCCCGGTGACCGGAATGCCCGGGAGACGTGTGGCTGCGCCCATGCCTCCGATGATCCGTCACCGAGGTTCCGGGACGTTTCCCGTCGTGTTTCCCGCAGATCACATCTGCTGCACGTGCTCGCGGGAGGGGAAGTGAGCCGGGTCAGCCCTCGTCGGACGAGTTCTCGGCGGAACGCTCGGACTACTCGTCCTCGCCGTCGGATGCGAGTTCTTCGAACAGTCCCGGGGGCGGAGTGACGACCACGCGACCGCCGGCCACGTCGACTTCGGGAACGATCGCCTTGACGAACGGCACGAGAACCTCGTCGTCGGATGCGGCGGAAGCGCCGGAGCGGCGAATGATCAGAAGGTCCTGAGCCGGGAAGTGGTCCACACGGACGACGCGGCCGACCGAGACGCCGTCACGGACGACGTCGAGTCCGACCAGCTGGTGATCGAACCACGCGTCGTCTTCGGTGGGAACGGCTTCGGCGTCCTCATCCACCCAGAGGATCGCGCGGATGAGATCCTCGGCGCCGCTGCGGTCCTCGACGCCCTCGAAGAACGCGACCGGGTGGCTGTTCATCCACTTGAACTCACGGACGGTGAGCTTCTTGCCGTGCCACGGCGAGGACTCGGGCACCTGGAGCGTGAACGTGGCGCCCGGGACGAAGCGCCCGTCGGGATCGTCGGTGTAGAGCTCGAGCTTGATCGCGCCCTTGAGGCCGTGGGCCTTGACGAGCCGGCCGACGCGGAGCTGCGTCTTGCCGGCGGGCGGCGTGCTCTTGGCGGCCTTCGATGCAGCGTCGGGCTGCGTCTGGGCCTCTTCGTCAGACACCTCAGTCGTCCGCGACGTCGACGCGGACTCGGCGTCCGTCAGCGAGCGAGCCGATGAGGGTCCGGAGGGCTTTGGCCGTGCGGCCGCCGCGCCCGATCACGCGACCCCGGTCATCGGGGTGGACGTGCACCTCGAGGACGTCGCCTCGCGGCGACGTGGAGGAGTCGATGCGCACGGCGTCCGGGTGATCAACGATCCCCTTGACGACGTGCTCGAGCGCGGCGGCGAGCAACGGACTACGCCTCGGTCGACTCGGCGGCGTCGGCCGCGTCGTCGGCGGGAGCCGCAGCGGGCTCCTCGGTCTTCTTCTCGGCCTTGGGCTTGACGACCGACTTCTTGGCGGAGTCGATCTCGAACGCCGGCTTGGCCTCGGCGGTCTTCACGGTCGAGACCGCGTTCGCGTCGCCCTTGAAGCGACCCCAGTCGCCCGTGAGCTTGAGGAGGGCGCGAACCTGCTCGGTCGGCTGGGCGCCGACGCCGAGCCAGTACTGCGCGCGCTCCGAGTCGACCTCGATCAGCGAGGGCTCCTCGGTGGGGTGGTACTTGCCGATCTCCTCGATGACACGACCATCGCGCTTGGTGCGCGAGTCGGCGACGACGATGCGGTAGTAGGGCGCACGGATCTTGCCCAGGCGCTTGAGACGGATCTTGACAGCCACGATTCTCCTGAATGTGTGGAAAGTGAAACGAACTGGTCGCCTGGAGCGTGGGGTGCACACCCGGCGGAAGCTCTGAGGAGGATCAGCACGCTGGATAGAGGGTCGAGCGGCCGATCCGACCCTTTATTCTGCCAGATGACGAACCCTGCCGCGAACCACCCGGCGCCGATACGCTCGCGTGCCACAATGTGCGGATGACGGTGCCCTTCGCGAGATCCGCCCGCTCCTCGGTCGGGCTGGAGTGGGAGATCATGCTCGCCGATGTCGACACAGGGGATCTGGCGCCGCGGGCGCCGGAGATCCTCGCGACCGTCGAAGAGGCATCCGCGCTGGAGCGCTACACGGTGACCGGCGAGCTCCTCACCAACACCGTGGAGGTCACCAGCGGCGTGGGCGACACCGTCGCGGCCGCGGTGGACGACATCGCAGACGCCATCGCCGCGGTCCGCACCTTCACCGATTCGCACGGCATCGACCTGCTGTGCGCCGGCAGCCACCCGTTCGCGCAGTGGTACGACCAACAGGTGACCGACAAGACCCGCTACCACAAGCTGATCGAGCGCACCCAGTGGTGGGGGCGGAACATGATGATCTGGGGCATCCATGTGCACGTCGGCGTCGACGACGTCAACAAGGTGTTCCCCATCATCAACGCCCTCGCGGTGTATCTGCCGCACCTGCAGGCGCTCTCGGCATCCAGCCCGTTCTGGGCCGGGGATCGCACCGGCTACGCGTCCAACCGTGCGCTCGTGTTCCAGCAGCTGCCGACCGCTGGCCTGCCCTGGCCCCTCCAGGACTGGTCGCAGTTCGAGGGATATCTGGACGACATGGTCGGCACCGGGGTCATCGACGACGTCACCGAGGTGCGGTGGGACATCCGCCCGGCGCCGCGCTGGGGGACGATCGAGGTGCGCGCGTGCGACGGCATGTCGACGCTGCCCGAGCTCGCCGCGGTCGCGGCCCTCGTGCAGGTTCTCGTCGAGATGTTCTCGCGCAGGCTCGACGAAGGGCTGCCGCTGGAGACCATACAGCCGTGGTTCATCCGCGAGAACAAGTGGCGTGCGGCCCGGTACGGCCTGGATGCGCGAGTCATCGTCGACCACGAAGGCACGCAGCGACCCGTCGTCGAGCATCTGCGCGACACCCTGGAACAGGTCGCCGACATCGCCGTCGAGCTCAAGTGCGCGCGCGAGCTGGCCGGCATCGAGACGATCCTGACCGAGGGTGCGAGCTACGCACGCCAGCTCGCCGTGGCCGACGCCGCCGACGGAGACCTGCGGGCGGTGGTCCGTCACCTCGTGGGCGAGTTCCGCTCAGGCCCCACACTTCGCGACCACCTCGCCTCGACGACACCCTGAGGGCGCGCGCGTCCTGAGCTCAGGTGATTCGACCGGCGTAGGACGATCCACCGCGAAACGGCCTACTTCGGCCGAATCACCTGATCCGCCCACGCGTGTGCGGCGGCCTCGCCCCGGGCATCGACGGCACACAGACTCCTCCCCAGCCGTGCCGCTCGCCACCTTGTCCCCAGATCACCGTCGCTCGTACGGGGATGAGCGGCGAGACGCGACGCTGGCCATATGGAGTCGACGCGCGGCAGGACGAGCTTGACGATGCTGGAGTGGATGGATGGGCGCCACGGCGTCGCCCACAGCTCGCAGCTCCGCCTCGCGGGCTACACCCAGCGAGAGACCGCTGACGCAGTGAAACGGGGCGATCTACGCCGTGTGCGTCGGTCGTGGCTGCTCCGTCCGACGGCAGATCCGCGTCGCGCCGCCGCGGCCGAGGTCGGAGGGCGAGCGACGTGTCTCACCGCTGCCGGAATGCTGGGGCTCTGGGTACCCGACCACTCGGAGGTGCACGTCGCAGTTCAAGCGACCGCATCCCGCAATTCCATCGACGGGGTCCGCCTGCACTGGGCATCTGCGCCCGCTCCCGTCAGCCGCACGATGACGGAGGAGCCGATCCTCAACGTCCTCTTCCACATCGCACGCTGCACCGCTGCGCACGAGGCAGTGGCCGTATGGGAATCCGCGATCCGCAAGAAGAAGGTGCGCGCCGACACATTGTCACGCGTCGCGTGGCGCAGCACCGCCGCGGGCCAGATCGCGAAGGTCGCGGGCGAGTTGTCGGACTCCGGACTGGAAACCCGCTTCGTACACGGAATGAGACAGATCGGCGTCACGATCCGCCAGCAGGCGAGGATCGACGGTCACCAGGTGGACGGCCTTATCGGCGAGACGCTCGTCGTGCAGCTCGACGGCTTCGCGCACCACGGTTCGGCGGCCGATCGCCGGCGCGACCTGGAGGCCGACGCACGACTCGCTCTGCGGGGATACACCGTCCTGCGCTTCGACTACTTCCAGGTGTTCTTCCGGTGGGACTACGTCGTTGAGACGGTCCTCATGGCGATCGCGCAGGATCTACACCGTCGCGAGACCAGGTGATTTCACCGGCGTAGGACGATACGGACAGAATCTTCCTACCCTCATCGAATCACCTGATCTCGCGACGGCGAGTCGCGAAGCAGTGCCCGGGGCGAGGGCCAAGCGGCGTCAGCCGCGGCCGAGGAGCTTCTGCAGCTCGGCGAGGTCGGCCTCGCTCGGTGCGGCCTGGGACGCGCCCCCGAGGCCGAAGCCCGAACCGGTGGGAGTCTGCGGGGCCTGCGCCATGCCGGCGTTCTCGGCGGCGCGCTTGGCGGGGTTGCCCGACCGCGATCCCTTCGCCTTCTGCTGCTTGCCTCGCTTGGACGAGGCGCCAGGGCGACCGGCGCCCGGCACTGGCCCCATGCCCGGGATGTTCGGCACGCCCCCGCGCGCGACCGTCTTCATCATCTTCGCCGCCTGCTCGAAGCGCTGCACCAGCTGGTTGACGTCGGTCACCGTCATGCCCGAGCCGCGGGCGATGCGCAGGCGCCGCGACCCGTTGAGCACCTTCGGGTTGCGCCGCTCCCCCGGAGTCATGGACCGGATGATGGCCTCGGTGCGATCGATCTCGCGCTCGTCGAAGTTCTCGAGCTGGTCCTTCATCGACCCCATGCCCGGGAGCATCCCGAGCATCTTCTTCATGGAGCCCATCTTCTTCATCTGCTGCATCTGCTCGAGGAAGTCCTCGAGCGTGAAGGTCTCGCTCGCGAGCTTCTCGGCGACCTTGATCGCCTCTTCCTCGTCGAAGGCCTGCTGTGCCTGCTCGATGAGGGTCAGGATGTCGCCGAGGTCGAGGATGCGCGACGCCATGCGGTCGGGGTGGAACGCCTCGATGTCGTCGAGGCCCTCGCCGGTCGAGGCGTAGATGATGGGGCGGCCGGTGACCGAGGCGACCGACAGCGCGGCGCCTCCACGGGCGTCGCCGTCGAGCTTGGAGAGCACCACGCCGGTGAAGTCGACGCCGTCCTGGAACGCCTTCGCCGTGTTGACGGCATCCTGTCCGATCATCGCGTCGATGACGAACAGCACCTCGTCCGGGTCGGTGGCCTTGCGGATGTCGGCGGCCTGCTTCATCAGCTCGGCGTCCACGCCGAGGCGGCCGGCGGTGTCGATGATCACGACGTCGTGCTGCTGGCGACGAGCGACCTCGACGCCGTCGCGGGCGACGCGCACCGGGTCTCCGACGCCGTTGCCGGGCTCGGGGGCATAGATCGCGGCTCCGGCACGCTCGGCCACGACCTGCAGCTGGTTCACCGCGTTGGGACGCTGCAGGTCGGCGGCGACCAGGAGCGGCGTGTGGCCGTCCTTCTCGAGCTGATGGGCGAGCTTGCCGGCGAACGTCGTCTTTCCGGATCCCTGGAGGCCCGCGAGCATGATCACCGTCGGCGGGTTCTTCGCGAGCTGCAGGCGACGCTGCTGTCCGCCGAGGATCGCCACGAGCTCCTCGTTGACGATCTGCACCACCTGCTGCGCCGGGTTGAGTGCGCGGTTGACCTCGTCGCCGAGGGCTCGCTCGCGCACCTTGGCGGTGAATTCCTTGACCACGGGAAGCGCCACGTCGGCGTCCAGAAGCGCGCGCCGGATCTCGCGGACCGTGCCGTCGACGTCCGCGGGCGTGAGCTGCCCCTTCTTGCGGAGGTTGCGGAAGGTCTCGGTGAGCCGGTCGGAGAGAGTGCCGAAAGTCGCCATGATCCCCCGATTCTACGCGAGCGGAACGGTCAGTCCGCCGGTCCCAGCTCCTGGAACAGCGTGAGCTGCAACCCGGCCGGGCCGCGAAGGCGCGCGTTGATCGAGTGCCACGGCGTCTCGCGGGCGGATGCCTCGAGCTGCGCTCCCGCGCCGGTCAGCCTTCGCGCGGCGGCAGCGGTGTCGTCGACCTCGAGCGCGAGTCGGATGCGCTCGCTCGGGGCATCCCCGTCGGTCTCGACGCGGTCGATGAAGTCGACCTGCGCCGGGTTGGACAGTTCGAGCGTCGCCCGCCCCGCGTCGAGGATCACGACGCGGGCGCCGCCGTCCGCCTCGTACGCCTCGCTCTGCGGCATGCCGACGACGTCGCGATAGAACGCCAGCGCGTCCTCGAAGTCGGGGGCGCGGACGACGACGCGAAGCTGGTGCACGGCTCCCCCGGCCGGGGGCACGGTGACCGATGCGGCCGCGTCCGCCGCGCGCGCGAGGAATCGCTCGAGCGAGGTCACCCCCGCGCCGTCGTGCGCCCAGGCTTCGATCGCAGCCAGCACGGCCCCGCCCCACGCCGCCCCGGCCACTTCGGCGTGCAGCCGGTCGGCGCCCCCGCGCACGAGATGCTCCGTCACGGCCCGCAGGATCCGGGAACGCCGGACGGATGCCTCCCGCTCGAGCTCGGCCGTGAGGCCCATGGCGGCGGCGTTCACGATGCCGAGCGCCAGACTGTCGGGCGCGAAGTCCTCGGCCATGGCGAGCACGTGAGTGCGGACTCCGACCGCCGTGCGGTCCCCGCGCTCGTCGGCGAGCCTCCGCTCGAACGCGCCGATGCGATCGTCGAGCCCGGCCCACAGGATGTCCGACTTCGACGAGAAGTAATTGAAGAAGCTGGAGCGGCTGACACCGGCCCGGCTGGTGATGTCGACGATCGAGGTGGCCTCGAAGCCCTGTTCCAGGAACAGCTCGCACGCGGCCTCGGCGAGCATCTCTCTCGACGAGGCCTTGGGCCGTCCCACTCGTCCGCTGCTTGTCACGTCGCCACGCTACCGGGCGACCTGCGCCGCAGCATCCGTTCCCGTCCGTCAGGGGTATTGTTGGACGCGATCCACCAATCGCCACGAGCGAAGGAGCATGATGCTCGAGATCCAGACGGTCGGCCTCTCGCCCGACCTCGTTCCCTACCGCGACGGGTGGGACCTGCAGCGCCAGGTCCATGCCGGTGTCGTCGCGGGCGAGCGGCCCGACACCCTGCTCCTCCTCGAGCACGAGGCGGTGTACACGGCCGGCAAGCGCACGGAGGCCCACGAACGGCCAACGGACGGGACGCCCGTGATCGACGTCGACCGCGGCGGCAAGATCACATGGCACGGGCCCGGTCAGCTCGTCGGGTACCCGATCGTCCGCCTGATCGAGCCCGTGGACGTCGTGGCGCATGTTCGCCGCCTCGAGCGACTGCTCATCGAGGCGCTGCGCGTGCACGGTGTCGACGGCTACCAGGTCGAAGGCCGCAGCGGCGTCTGGGTCCGGCGGCCCCTGTCGGAAGACAAGGTCGCCGCGATCGGCGTGCGCGTCGAGAAGGGCGTCACGATGCACGGCTTCGCCATCAACTGCGACAACACGCTCGCCGGCTTCCGCGGCATCATCCCGTGCGGGATCACGGATGCCGGGGTCACGACGATCAGCGAGATCGTCGGAGCGGATGTCGCCCCGTGCGACGTCGTCGACACCGTCTCGCGGGTCTTCGACGCCGACTACGCGGCGGTGCCGGCATGAGCGCGTGCGGAACGGGCCCGGCCGCGGCGCCGGCGGGCGGCCCCGAGGGCCGCAAGCTGCTGCGCCTCGAGGTGCGAAATGCCCAGACGCCGATCGAACGCAAGCCGGAATGGATCAAGACGAAGGCGAAGATGGGCCCGGAGTACCAGGCCCTTCACTCGCTGGTGAAGACCGAGGAGCTGCACACCGTCTGCCAGGAGGCGGGCTGCCCGAACATCTACGAGTGCTGGGAGGACCGTGAGGCCACCTTCCTCATCGGAGGCTCGCAGTGCACGCGGCGGTGCGACTTCTGCCAGATCGACACCGGCAAGCCGGCCGACTACGACGTCGACGAGCCGCGCCGTGTCGCCGAGAGCGTCGTGCGCATGAACCTGCGGTATGCCACCGTCACCGGCGTCGCACGCGACGATCTGGCCGACGGCGGCGCATGGCTGCACGCCGAGACGGTGCGCCAGATCCACGCGCAGAACCCGAACACCGGGGTGGAGATCCTCGCGACGGACTTCAACGGCGACCCGGCACTGCTGCGGGAGGTCTTCGACTCCCGTCCCGAGGTCTTCGCCCACAACGTCGAGACAGTGCCCCGCATCTTCAAGCGCATCCGTCCCGCGTTCCGCTACGAGCGCTCGCTCGACGTTCTCACGCAGGCGCGAGACGCGGGCCTCATCACGAAGTCCAACCTCATCCTGGGCATGGGCGAAGAGCCCGAGGAGGTCGTGCAGGCATTGCAGGACCTGCACGACGCCGGGACCGACATCATCACGATCACGCAGTACCTGCGGCCGACGCCGCGGCATCTGCCGGTCGCGCGCTGGGTGAAGCCGCAGGAGTTCGTCGAGTTCAAGGACGAGGCTGAGCGCATCGGCTTCCTCGGCGTGCTCGCCGGTCCGCTCGTGCGCTCGTCGTATCGCGCCGGGCGCCTGTGGGCGCAGTCGATGCTGTCGAAGGGACGCGAGATCCCCGCGCACCTCGCACACATCGCCGAGGACGTCCACGTCGAGCGGGGCTTCGCGCAGGCCGTGTGACGGCCGGCAGGGTGACCGCCGCCGTCGTCAGTCGGCGCTGGTCACCGACAGCACGTCACCGTCGGAACCGAGGTTCACCAGCAGCACGTCATCGGTGGCGTCGGGATCGAGCGCGTACTCCAGCACGGCGAACGGGTCCGATCCACCGTGCTCGTCGGCGAGGATCGTCATGCTCATCAGCTGCAGTGAGCGGATGACGTCGATCTGGACGTCGCCCGAGATGTCGACGAGCACGTCATCGAGCGCTTCGCCGAACGACTCCTGCTGCTGCAGGATGTACTCGGTCACCTCGCTGGTGCGGTCGTTCAGCTCGTTGACCATGGCATTGCGAGCGCTGCGGTCGATGGCCTCGAGCGAGGAGATCAGACCGGCCGCGACATCCAGGGCCGCCTCGGACACGTCGTCCTGGTCGGGCGCGGTGAGATCCACCGTCACCGACTGATCCCCCAGTTCGACGTTCTCGGACCAGAAGATCGATCCGTCCGGTCCCGACTCGAGGAGTCCGAAGTAGTCGTGCTCGATCGCCATGCTCCTATGAAACCTCACCCGGGCGCACACGCGATACCCCGCGCCGCGTGTGGAGCCGAAGCGGTCGCGCCGCACCCCTCAATCGACGAGTGATGCCGCGAAGACGTGCGGCGTGAATCCGGTGAGGTCGCCGATCCCCTCGCCCTGCCCGAGGAGCTTGACGGGGATGCCGGTGCGCTCCTGCACCGCGAGCACGAACCCGCCCTTCGCCGACCCGTCGAGCTTGGTCAGCACGAGCCCGGTCACACCGGCGTGCTCGAGGAAGGCCTGTGCCTGCATGACGCCGTTCTGCCCGGTGGTGGCATCGAGCACCAGCAGCACCTCGCTGATGGGCGCCTGCTTCTCGATCACACGGCGGATCTTGCTGAGCTCGTCCATGAGCCCGCCCTTGGTGTGCAAACGCCCTGCGGTGTCGACCAGCACGATCTCGGTGCCGGTCCGCTTGGCGTAGTCGATGGTCTGGAAGGCGACGGATGCCGGGTCCTGGCCTTCCTGCTGCGGCCGGACGATCGCGGCCCCGCCGCGTTCGGCCCACGTCGCGAGCTGGTCGACGGCCGCGGCGCGGAACGTGTCGGCCGCGCCGACCACGACGGAGCGCCCGTAGCGCTGCAGGAATTTCGCGAACTTGCCGATCGTGGTCGTCTTGCCGACGCCGTTCACGCCCACCACGAGCACGACGGCCGGTCGCTCGGTGAGCCGCAGCGTCGTGTCGAACTTGGCGAAGTGCTCCTCGAGGGTCTCTTTGAGCATGCGCTGCAGATCCCGCGGGTCGGTCGTGCGGAACCGCTCGACCTTCTCGCGCAGCTCGTCGACGATGCGCTCGGTGATGTCGGGGCCGAAGTCGGCCGTGAGCAGGGCCGTCTCGAGGTCTTCCCACGTCGTCTCGTCGATGGTGGGTTTGACGAACATCCCGCGCAGCGCGCGCCCGAGCGACCAGGAACTCTCAGCCATGCGACCAGCCTACGGTTCCGGGCGACGCGGGCCGACGTATCACCCCGGCGCCACGCGGCCTCTCCCCCGCGAAGGCACAGCCACCTCGCCCCTGAGCAGAGGAGAACCGATGGACGACGACCTGGAGGTCCGAGGCGGCACGGACGATCCGCGCACGCAGGCCGATGTGCTCGAGCTCCTCCGTCTCGCCCGCGGCCTTGCGCGCCGTCCCGAAGGTGCCGGGGCTGCCCTGGGCGAGCTCGGCTTCGACGGCGATCCGCGGGCACGCATCGAACGGATCCTGGCCGCGTTGCGCGACGTGCGGGCGCCGGTGACAGGAGTCCTGGATCCCGGGGAGTCTCCGCAGTGGCAGCCGAGCGTGCTCGCGCCCGTGTTCTACGGACACACCGACCACGGCACGACGGACGGACTGCCAGGGCCGGTGCGCGTCTTCTATCCGTCCGTCGACGGGTCGCCGCAGGATGCGCAGATGCTCACGGGTGTGGGCCGCTACCCGGTCGTGCTGTTCCTCCACGGACAATGCGCCGAGCCGGAGCACTACCTGAAGTGGGATCTGGTCCCGATGCAACTCGCTCGCAGCGGCTATGTCGTCGTCGTCCCGAAACTCTCGAGCGCCCCGCCGTTCGGGGGTGCGGCCGGCGCCGACTTCGCCGCCGCAACGTCGGCCCTGACCTGGTTGCGAACGCAATGGGAGCATCGCGCCGAGCTGATGCCCCGGCCGATGACGGGCGTCGTCGGTCACTCGTGGGGCGCTCTGCTGGGCGGCGTCGTGGCTGAGCACCTGCAATCCCAGGGGGCGATCTCGGCATTCGCGTCGCTGAGCGGCGGCTGGCTGGAATGGCCGCCCAACCCGCCCCGGCCGCTGGATCTCGACTTCGCGACGCTGTTCGCGTGGGGTACCGGGTCGAGTGATCTCTTCTCGCAGCTGAGCGGACCGGCGACGGGCATCCTCGCGCAGCCCCGCGGTGCTGTGCACCACGTCGTCTTCCGCGACGGCGAGCACTTCGACTACTTCCGTGAGGGGTCGACCACGTGCGGTCGCGCGTTCCGCGGTCCGTGCAGTCTCATGAGACCGCTCGCCGCGGACTTCGTGACGACCTTCCTTTCGCACTACATGCCCCCGCAGCGCTGGAACGCGCTGGCGGCCCTCATTCCGCATTCGCTCGTGCCGCCACCGCTGGATCTGACCCCTCAGCAGGAGTTCTTCGCAGGGGGGCACTTGACTGGATTCGAGGCGATCCAGACGGCGCGCACGTGCTCCGTGACGCACGGCTGGCATCTGCCGCCCTTCCTGCGCGGCTCGATCGTGCTCGGGGCGGGATGATTCCCGCTCAGCTCGCGACGCGCTCGGCGATCCGCTGGCCGACGACGGCTGAGACGCCGTCCTGCCGCATCGAGACGCCGTAGAGCGCGTCGGCGATCTCCATGGTGCGCTTCTGGTGGGTGATCACGATCAGCTGGCTCGAGGCACGGAGCTGCTCGAAGACGCCCAGCAGCCGGCCGAGGTTGGCGTCATCCAGTGCCGCCTCGACCTCGTCGAGGATGTAGAACGGGCTCGGGCGCGCCTTGAAGATGGCGGTCAGGAGGGCGACGGCGGCCAGCGACCGCTCACCGCCCGAGAGCAGTGACAAGCGCTCGATCTTCTTGCCGACCGGACGCACCGCCACCTCGATCCCGGTGGTCAGCGGCGAGTCGGGGTCGGTGAGCGAGATGCTGCCGGTGCCTCCGGGGAACAGGATCGGGAAGACCTCGCCGAAAGCGATCCTGGTGTCTTCGAATGCCGCGAGGAAGATCGTCTGCATCCGCTCGTCGAGCTCCTCGATGATCGTCAGCAGATCCTTCCGAGTCTGCGTCAGATCGGCGAGCTGCTCGGTCATGAACTTGTGGCGCTGTTCGAGCGCTTCGAACTCCTCGAGCGCGAGCGGATTCACCCGCCCCAGCTGCCCGAGCTTGCGCTCCGCCTCCTGGAGGCGCCGGCGCTGCTGCGCACGGTCGAACGGGACCGTGGCAGGCGCATCCGGATCGGTCGCACCCTCGGGTGTCTCCGGCCCCGCATCAGGCACCGATTCGACGGGGATGGGCTGGTCGGGACCATATTCCGAAACGAGAATGTCCTCGTCGAGGCCGAGCTCCGATTGCACCCGCTCGAGCAGGCCGTTCACGTGCAGGCGCTTCTCGTGAATCTGCAGCTCGAGGCTGTGCACACTCTCGGTGAGCCCGTTCAGTCGCTCGCGTACGGCGGCCTCCTGGGAGCGCAGCTCCGCCAGCTCAGCCGTCAGCACCGTGCGCTCGGACTCCGCCGCGGCCAGCTCGGCGCGTGCCTGGGCAAGGGAACGATCGACCGAATCGATGACGGCCGGAAGCTGACCGGCCACACCCGCGGCGACCTCTCGCTGCGCGCGGCGCACGACAGCGCGACGCGCCGCCTCCGCGGCGGCTTCCTTCTCGCGTTCACGCTGCCGCTCCAGAGCCACCACGCGTGCCTCGCCGGCCCGGATGCGCTCCCGCAGCGTCTCGACCTCCAGTCGCGCCCGCATCTCGCCGTCACGCGCCGCCTCGAGCGCCGCCAGCATGCCGTCACGCGCCGACGCGTCGAGCATCGGGCGGGGCGCCTCGAGCGCAGTGTTGAGCTGGTCGCCCGCCGACCGTGCGGAGGCCTCAGCATCCTCGACAGCGGCGGTCGCCTGGGCGAGTCCCGACGCCAGCCGCTCGCACTCGGCGACGGCCGCCTCATGGCGTACGGTCGCACGGTTGACCTGCTCGGCATGGGCGGCCAGAGCCGCGTCGTGCTCACGCAGGGTCGTCAGCGCCGTCTTCGTGCGCTGGCGTGCCGTCTCGAGCTCCCGAGTGGCGTCGGCCAGCGCCTCGCGGAGCGAATCCGCGATGACAGTGATCTCGTCACGGCGGTCGGCGGCCGCATCGCGCTCGGCGACCAGCTCCAGACGTGAGCGGGATGCCCCTGCCCCTGCCCGCAGCGAGTGCGCCGTGTAGACCTCGCCCGCGCGGGTCACCACGGTCACCAGCTCGCGTGCGTCCGTGAGGCCGGCGACGGTACCGCGTGCCGATTCCAGATCATCGGCCACCAGGACGTGCGACAGCAGCGCGAGCACGCCTGCGGGAGCGGTCACGACAGTGGTGGCTCTCACGACGCCGGGCGCCTCGGCGAGCGCCGGCGCTCCGGTCATCGCGGTCCTCGACGATGACGCGATCACGATGTCCACAACGCCCGCGTTCGCGGTGCGAGCGAGCTGCGCGAGGGCGAACGCGTCGTCGCGATCGTCGACGAGGACCCCTTCCGCCATGGGTCCGAGCACTGCCGCGATCGCGGCTTCGAAGCCGGGCTCGACCTGGACGGAGTCACTCACGAGGCCCCGCACGCCGGTGTGGCCCTGCGCGATCAACGCCGAGGCGCCGTTCTCGACGTCGAGCGCCCGGCCGAGCGCGGTCGTCTGCGCCGTGAGCGCGTCCTTCTCGCGCTCCGCCGCATGCAGTCGCTCACGCAGCGACGCCACGTTGGCCTCGACATCGTTCGCCTCGCGCTGCGCGCGCTCATACGCGGCGGCGTGATCCGCGGCCGTCGTCTCGGGCACCAGGTGCGGGTCCAGCCCTGCCAGCAGTTCTTCGGCCTCCGCCCGTCGCGCCAGTGCCGCGTCCAGCGCCTTCTGCTGACGATCCACGGCGGTGCGCACCGCGGCCAATGCGGACGCGGCGGCCTCGGCTGATCCGCGCAGCGCGGTGATCCGCATGTCGTGCTCGGACACCAGGGCGCTCTGCGCCGCGATGTCCACGTCCAGAGCATCGAGCTCGGCGCGTGCCCGTACGACGTCACGGCCCGCCTCTGCGGCGGCATCCTGCGCCGCACCCAGCCCGTCGCCGACGGCGTCGATCTCGGCGCGCGCCTCGTCGATCATGGCCTGCGAGACCGTCGTCAGCTCGATGCGCTCCTCGTCTTCGGCGTCGCCCAGCAGCGCGAGGCGCTGCCCCGCGAGGGCGTAGAGGCTGCGCAGCCGTTCCTGCACCCGTTCGAGACCGTGGACGACGCGCCGTGCACGATCCACCGACTCCGAACGCTGATCGGTCTCGAGCTGCTCGATCCGCACGCGCGCGTTGTCGAGGCGCTCCTGCAGCAGCATCCGCTCGGCGTGACGCTCCTGTTCGCTGCGTGCGTGCGAGGCGAGCTCTTCGCGCAGGCCGACGAGCTCGTCGGCGAGCAGGCGGGCCTTCGCGTCACGGACCACCGCGGCGATGGTCGCGGCTTCGCGGGCGATCTCGGCCTGCCGGCCCAGCGGCTTGAGCTGCCGACGCAGTTCACCCGCCAGATCGCTCAGGCGCGTGAGATTCGCCTCCATCGCCTCCAGCTTGCGGAGGGTCTTCTCCTTGCGGCGGCGGTGCTTGAGGATGCCGGCGGCCTCTTCGATGAAGCCGCGACGGTCCTCCGGCGTGGCCTGGAGCACGCTGTCGAGCCGCCCCTGACCGACGATCACGTGCATTTCGCGGCCGAGACCCGAGTCGCTGAGCAGCTCCTGCACGTCCAGCAGACGGCAGGTCTCGCCGTTGATCGCGTACTCGCTCGCGCCGTTGCGGAAGAGCGTGCGACTGATGGTCACCTCGCTGTATTCGATCGGCAGCGCTCCGTCGCTGTTGTCGATCGTCAGCTGCACCTCGGCTCGCCCCAGCGGGCCGCGCGTGGCAGTGCCGGCGAAGATGACGTCCTCCATCTTGCCGCCGCGGAGGGTCTTGGCGCCCTGCTCGCCCATGACCCAGGCGAGCGCGTCGACGACGTTGGACTTGCCGGATCCGTTCGGGCCGACGATGCACGTCACACCGGGTTCGAAGGCGAATGTCGTCGGCTGAGCGAACGACTTGAACCCTTTGAGCGTCACGCTCTTCAGGTGCATGCGATGCGCCCTCCAGCCCGGTCGATTACCCGCATACGCTACCCGAGGACGGGCCCCACCCACGTCAGGCGAGCCGCACGACGACGATTCGCGACACGCCCGTCGTCCACCGAATCTGCGAGAACGCTTGACGCCGGTCTCAGAATCGCGCTACTGTCACTCTTCGCGTCTGAAGTCGAGAAAGGAGGTCCCCGATGATGCACATGAACAAGACTCGTATCGCCGCCCCTGCGGGCGGATACGCCACTGCGTTCGCACCGGGGGCCGTCTCCTCGGGCGCAACGCTGAAGCGGCGATTCCCCGCCGCCATCTGACCTCCGCAGGGGACAGGTCTGCCCGCTTCCGGGCGACCTTCCTGCGCGTCGGCCCGGTATCCGGGTCCTGACCGCGCTCCCCCTCCGCCGTCCCCCCGTCGTGCTGCGGCACGGCATTCCTCGCGCCGGGCGATCGTCCGGAGCATCCCTCTCATCGAAAGAGTTCACATGAACACTCTGCTTGCGCCGCAGCGCCCATCGGGCGTCCCCGATACGCTGCGGCTTCCCAGCCGCCACACCCACATCACCCTCCTGGACCGTCTGGCCCTGCGGGTCGGCCTGCATCTGCTTCTGTGGAGCACGCGCACCGGCCGGCTGACCGACGATCGTCACCGGCACACCGCCGCGTTCCGCCGGCAGGAGACCACCGCCCAGCGCGAGCGGGCTCATCACCGCGAGGCTCTTCTCCTCGCTCCGCGCGCATGACGGCCATCGGGTCCGTCGCCCGGCCCTCCGGGCGACGGACCCACCCCGCACCCCGCACTTCGGACACAAGGACGCCCTGACATGACAACCCTGACCGACATCGAGTTCCGGCCGTTGGTCGTTCCGGACTCCATCGACTCACCCGACGCCGCCGACTTCGTCGAGATGGTGCGCGTCCGCAACGTCATCTACCGCGAGATCTCGGGTCACGATGACGAGAGCATCGCGCCTGACGAGCTGCTCCCCCACTACCGGCCGAGCCGCTACCAGGAACGCCGCGCGTGGATCGTCGTCGACGACGGGGCCGTCATCGGCCGCATCGGCGTCGACCTCCCGAAAGAGGAGGGATCCAAGGTGGCGTTCTGGCTCATCGAGCTGCTGCGCGCGAAGTGGGCCCGCGGAATCGGCTCCGCCGCCTACGACCTCGTCGAACGCGTGGCGCGGGAGAACAACCGCACCGTGCTGCAGTCGTGGGCCGAGCATCCCGCGGCCGACGGCCCCCGGCTCTCGCCACCCACGGGCTTCGGCGACATCCCCGAAGACCACGTCGCGCGCTTCTTCGTGCGTCACGGCTACACGCTGGAGCAGGTCGAGCGCGCCAGCGCGTTCGACCTGACCGGATCCTTCACCGAGGTCGAGCGCCTCCTGGACGAGGCCAGGGCCGCGGCGAGCGGCTATCGCGTCGTGCAGTGGTTCGCCCCGACCCCGCCGGAGTTCGCCGACGGCTACGCGTGGATGAAGTCCCGCATGTCGACCGACGCGCCCGCCGCGGCGCTGGAGTTCGACGAGGAGGCGTGGGATGCGGCGCGCATCGCCGAGCACGACGCGAAGTACACCGGCAGCGGACGAACGCTGCAGGTCACGGCGGCGCAGCACATCGCGACGGGTGCGCTCTGCGCGTTCAACGAACTCGTCGTGGGCAAGGACCGCACCGAGGCGAGCCACCAGGAAGACACGCTCGTGCTGAAGGAGCACCGCGGTCACAAGCTCGGGACGCTCGTCAAGTGCGCGGGGCTCATCTCCTGGCGTGAGGTGGCACCCCGGTCCCCTCGCATCATCACCTACAACGCGGAGGAGAACCGCCCGATGCTCGACATCAACGAGGCGATCGGATTCGCACCGATCGCGTACACCGGCGCATGGAAGAAGGTGCTCGATGACTGACCTGGCCGAGAACCCCGACCTCGTCGAGAACCAGGCGCTGACAGTGGAGCGCATCGTTGTTCCCGACATGCTCGAGGCTCCGGATGCGCGCGTGTTCCTCGAGATGGTGCGCATCGCCAACGCCGTGTGCCGGCACGACGCCGGGCACGATTACCTTCGCGAAGAGCCTGAGGAGATGCTGGGCCTCTGGCAGGACCAGACCGACTGGACGCAGCTCGGCTTCACGGTCATGCACGGCGGCGACGTGCTCGGCGCGGTGAAGCTCATGATCTCGACCGAGCCGCACACGACGGCGCTCGAGTTCGACCTCATGGTCGACCCTGGGCACCGGGGTCGCGGCGTCGAGGAGCTCCTGCTCACCGAGGTCGAGCGCGAGGCTCGCGAGCGCGGCATCACCGTGATCCAGACCTGGACGCTGCATCGACCGTCGCTCGGCGGCGCCCGGCTCGAGCCGTCGACGGGGTGGGGCTCGATCCCCGCCGACGATCCTCAGACGACGTTCTCACGACAGAACGGGTTCACCCTGGAGCAGGTCGAGCGCAACAGTGTGTTCGATCTGACCGCGGACCCCGCGCAGATCGAGCGCATGCTCGCTGACGCGGTCGAAGCCGCAGGACCCGACTACCGGCAGGTGTCGTGGACATCGCCCACGCCGCCGGAGTACGCCGAGGGGTATGCCTACGCCCTTTCACGCATGTCGACGGACGTTCCTGCGGGAGGCCTCGTCATCGAGGAGCAGCGCTGGGACGCCGCCCGTGTGCAGCGACGTGACGCCCGCCAGCAGGCACAGGGGCTCACGGTGTCTGTCGCGGCCGTCGTGCACGAGCCGACCGGGACGATCGCCGCGTACAACGAGCTGGTCATCGCCGAGGATCACACCGGAGCGACGCAGCAGTTCGGCACGCTGGTGCTCAAGGAGCACCGCGGCCATCGCCTCGGCACGATCGTGAAGTGCGCGAACCTGCTGCGGTGGCGCACCGTGGTGCCCGAGTCGCCTCGGGTCTCGACGTTCAACGCGGAGGAGAACCGTCACATGCTCGACATCAACGAGAGGATCGGCTTCACGCCCGCCTCGTACGCCGGCGCGTGGAAGAAGGTGCTCGCCGGCTGAGTCAGGCCCGTCGCTGACACTTCGGGCAGAAGTGGCTCGAGCGGTTGGTGAACGAGACGCGCACGATCGGACGGCCGCATCGGGGGCAGGGCTCCCCGGTGCGGCCGTACGCGTTGAGCGAGTGCGCGAAGTAGCCCGCCTGCCCGTTGACGTTGACGTACTGCGCGTCGAAGCTCGTGCCGCCTTCGGCCAGCGCCTTGTCGAGCACGTGGCGTACCTCGACGAGCAGGCGGTTGACGGCGCGCGTCGACAGCGTGCGCGCCGGCGTCTCGGGATGGATGCGTGCGGCCCACAGGGACTCGTCGGCATAGATGTTGCCCACACCGCTGATCACGGTCTGGTCGAGCAGTACACGCTTTATCGCCGAGTCCTTCCGCGCGAGCGCGCGGCGGAAGGCGGCATCCGAGAAAGCCGGATCGAGGGGATCGCGCGCAATGTGCGTCACCTGGGAGGGGACGGATGCTGCGGCCAGGCCGTAGCCGCCCGTTGCGCCGTCGGCGGTCGGCACCAGGTCGTCGATCGCGAGCGACCCGAAGGTTCGCTGGTCGGCGAACACGACCGCGAGTCCCCCGTGTGCGGGGTGCATGATGTCGAGCCGAACGCGCTCGTGGCGCTCGGGAGCCGCTCCCGGTGCCCGCAGCAGCAGTTGCCCGCTCATTCCGAGGTGCGCGACCACGGCTTCGCGAGGCTCGTCGGCGGCGAGCGACGCGAGCGGGAGCCAGAGGAACTTGCCGCGCCGCGCCGCGCCCTTGATGACTCGGCCGGTCAGCGTGGCCTCGAACCCCGCCGCGTCGCCGGCGTGGCGCGTCAGGGCGCGTTCATCGAGGACCGTGGCGCCGAGGACGGTGGCGCCGGTGACCGCGGGGGCGAGGCCGGCGCGGACCACCTCGACCTCGGGAAGCTCAGGCACGACCGCTGAGCTCGCGCCAAGCGCTCAGCGCGGCGGCCATCTCTGCCTGCTTCTTGCTCGAGCCCGTACCGTCGGCCGACACGTCTCCCACGAGAACCGTCGCCGTGAAGTGACGGTCGTGATCGGGACCCGTGGAGCTCACGGAGTAGACCGGCGGCAGCAGGCCGCCGCGCGCCGCGAGCTCTTGGAGGCTCGTCTTGGGGTCCATCGCCGCACCGTAGCGCTCGGGATCGTCCAGGAGCGGTTCGACCAGTCGCAGTACGAGGGCGGTGGCAGCACCCGGTCCCGCCGAAAGATACGCCGCGCCCAGGATCGCCTCCATCGTGTCGGCCAGGATCGAGTCCTTGTCGCGCCCGCCCGTGAGGTCCTCGCCACGTCCGAGGAGGATGTGATCGCCCAGGCCGATGCCGCGGGCGATGTGCGCGAGGGCGACCGTGGACACCACGGCGGCCCGGCGCTTCGCGAGCGAGCCTTCGTCGAGGTCGGGGTGCGCCGTGAACAGCCGCACCGTCACCGACAGGCCGAGCACCGAGTCACCGAGGAACTCGAGCCGCTCGTTGTGCGGCACCTGACCGTTCTCGTACGCCCACGATCGATGCGTGAGCGCCAGCGACAGAAGCTCGGGGTCGATATCGACTCCGAGCTTCTGCGTGAGTTCTGCGAGCGCCGTGCGCTCGGCAGCGACGTCGGTCACGTCAGGCCGTGCGCGACGATCAGACGTCGGCGACCTTGCGGCCCTTGTACTCGAGGAACAGCTCCGTGCCCTGCGAGTCGGTGACGACCTTCGCCTGGTGCGGCCGGCTGTAGACGACCTTGCCGTTCTCGACCGTCTTGACGAGCGTGGGGGCCTCGGCCTTCCACTGCGCGCGACGCGAGCGCGTGTTGGAACGCGAGACCTTCCGCTTCGGGGGGTTGCCTGCCATAGCTTGCTCTCTTCTGTGTTCTCGGCGCCGGGTCAGCCGCGGGAGCGCGGTGAATCGTCGTCGTGGTCCGTGGTGAAGCCCTGGAGCGCAGCCCATCGAGGATCGAGGGGCTCACGCTGCTCTGACCCGGTGTTCTCGGTCAGTCGCTTGCCCGTAGCCGGATCGAGGCCGGGGCAATCCGGCTGACACACCGGCTGAAACGGAAGCGCCAGGACGACCGCTTCCCTGACCAGAGTTTCAAGATCCACGTGGTCGTCTTGAACCTCGAAGTCAGTTTCTTCCTCCCCAGGATACGCGAAAAGCTCCTGAAACTCGACTTGGAGCGCCTCGGCGATGTCGGTGAGGCATCGGCTGCAGATGCCGGTGTAGTCGGTGTCGATGTCGCCGGTGACGAGGATCCCCTCGTGGACCGACTCCAACCGGACCTCCACGATGACCGGCTCACCCTGTTCGACGGCGACGAGTCCTTCGCCCCACTTCTCAGGCGACGGGACCTCGAGCGTGAACTCGCGCATCTCGCCGGAGCGGTGCACGATGTCTCTGACCGGGATCACGAACGGTCCCGTCACATGCTTTCTGGCCACGATCCCCCATCGTACCGGCGTCGTCGCGCCCCGGGCGCGCCCGAGCGGTCCAGGCGTTCAGATGCCGCGTGCGCCGGTGTCGAGGAAGCGGGCCACGGCGGGCGGGACGTACGGCGTGACATCGCCGCCGAGTCCGGCCACCTGCCGCACGAGCGAACTCGACACGAGCGCGTGAGCCGGGTCCGGCAGCAGGAACACCGTTTCGACGTGCGCGAGATGGCGGTTGACGATGGCCATAGGGGTCTCGTATGCCACGTCGATCTGTGAGCGGATGCCTTTCACGAGCACACTCGCACCGACATCCGTCGCGTAGTCGACGAGAAGACCCATGCTCCACGAGGCGACGACGACGTCGCCTTCGATGTCGGTCTCGGCGATGGACTGCTCCAGCAGCGTCTGGCGCTGTGCGATGGGCAGCATCGCCTCCTTGCCGGGGTTGTGCACCACGAGCACGTGAAGCTGGTCGTACAGCATCGCCGCCCGGCGGATGACATCGAGATGACCGAGGGTCGGTGGGTCGAACGACCCCGGGACGACGGCGATCCGGCTGCTCATGGGCCCAGCCTAACGGGACCCGGGCACCGCGCCGGCCGCACGTCAGTTCTTGGCCAGTGCCGCGCGCTCCGCCATTCCGACGCTGCGCTCGAGCGCGGCAGCCAGCCCGGTGTGCCGCTGCAGCGCGGGATCCTCGGCGAGCACCAGCTCCGCCGCGACCCGTGCCTCGGTGATGATGTCGGCGTCCTTGACGACCCGCAGGAGCCTCAGCGACGACCGCGCACCGGACTGGGCATCGCCCAGCACGTCCCCCTCGCCGCGCAGTTCCAGGTCGACCTCGGCCAGGGCGAAGCCGTCCAGCGTCGCCGCGACGGCCTCCACCCGCTGCCGGGCAGGACTGGCAGGCGGCGCTTCCGTGACCAGCAGGCACAGCCCCGGCACGCCGCCGCGGCCCACGCGTCCGCGCAGCTGATGCAGCTGCGATACACCGAACCGGTCCGCCTCGAGGATCGCCATCGTGGAGGCGTTGGGCACATCCACACCCACCTCGACCACCGTCGTGGCCACGAGGACGTCGATGTCGCCGCGGGCGAACGCCTGCATGACGGCATCCTTCTCGTCCGACGGCATCTTGCCGTGGAGCGTCGCCACACGCAGTGACGCGAACGCGTCGAGCCGCGACAGCAGATCCGCCACTTGCACGACGCCCCACCGCGTGCGGGTCGCTTCACCGGCGCCTTCGGGGACCGGCTCGTCGGCGGTGTCGTCCTTGGTGAGCGCTTCGGCGTCGATGGCCGCGCACACCACGAAGGCCTGACGTCCCTGTGCCACTTCCTCGGCGATGCGATCCCACACCCGGACGAACCACCCCGGCCGCTCGGCGAGCGGTGCCACGAACGTCTCGATCCCGGCCCGGCCGGCCGGCATGGTGCGGATCGTCGACACGTCCAGGTCACCGAACACCGTCATCGCGACCGTGCGTGGAATCGGCGTCGCGGTCAGCACCAGGACGTGCGGCGAGGACCCCTTCGCACGCAGCGCCTCGCGCTGGTCCACGCCGAACCGGTGCTGCTCGTCGACGACCACGAGTCCGAGATCGGCGAACGTCGTGCTCTCACTCAGCAGCGCATGGGTGCCCACCACGATCCGCGCCTGGCCCGACGCGGCGCGCAGCGAGGCCTTGCGGCGCTCGGCCGCCGTCAGCTGCCCGGTCAGCAGAGTAGGCATGAGTTCGGGTGCCAGCTGGGGCCCGAGCATCCGTGCGATCGACCGCACATGCTGCGCGGCGAGCACCTCGGTCGGCGCGATGAGCGCTGACTGCCCGCCATCCTGAGCCACCTGAAGCATCGCGCGCAGGGCAACGAGGGTCTTGCCCGAGCCGACCTCGCCCTGCACGAGCCGGTTCATGGGCCAATCACCCTGCAGATCGCGCTCGATCTCGGCACCGACATCGATCTGGTCGGGAGTGCGGGCGAACGGCAGCGCGGCGTCGAAACGCTCGAGGAGCGAGCCGGGCGCACGCCGGGTCGCCGAGAGGGCGCGCACGAATGCACGCTGCTGCAGCAGCGCGACCTGCAGCACGAACGCCTCCTGCATGCGCAGCGTGTCACGAGCGGGCTCGATCTGGTCGAGGGAGTCCGGCCGATGGATCCGCTCGATGGCGGTCCGCGCCTCGAGCAGGCCGTGCCGGGCGCGCAGTTCGTCAGGCAGCGGATCGGGCACGGGGCCCAGCCCGTCGAGCACGATCGCGACGATCTTCTGCAGCTGCCAGCTCGAGACGGTGCTGGTGGCGGGATAGATCGGAATCGGCAGGTTCGCCGTCGCCTCGGCGGTCAGACGCGCCGTCTCCTCATCGTCGAACAGCTGGTAGTCGGGGTGCGCGAGCTGCTTGGAACCCCGGTACTCCCCCACTTTGCCCGCGAAGATCCCGCGCCGGCCGGGCTGCAGATCCTTGACGCGCCAGGCCTGATTGAAGAAGGTCAGCGAGAGATCCCCGTGGCCGTCGCTGATGACGACTTCGAGCAGCGAGCCGTTCCGGTTCTTCATGCGGCGCTCGTTGGCTCTGCGTACCTCGGCCACGATCGTCACCGGCTCGCCGACGGGCAGCGACGAGATCGGCGTGAGCTCGCCCCGCCGTGCATAGCGGCGCGGATAGTGCATGAGCAGGTCGCCCACCGCCTTCATGCCGAAGGCGCGTTCCAGGGCCGACGCCGTCTTGCCGCCGACCGCGCCGTCCAGGCGCGAGTCGAGCGTGAAGGACGTCATGCGACGAGTCTAGATTCCGGGGCGGACCCCCGTTGCTCAGCCGAAGATGCCCTGAACGATGTCGGAGAGGAAGGCCCGCCCGTTGCGATTGGCCGTGGACATGTAGATCCAGACGTCGTCGCGTGCCACGATCATCTCCTCCGTATCGGCGGCATCACCGGGAAGATCGCAGAACTGCACGCCGAAGTCCTCGGCCGGCTGGCAGGTGTACCCCTCCGCAGGCAGTGTGGCGAGGGCTTGCGACACCGCATCTGCGGATGCCGTGCTGATCAGAAGCAGCACGCCCGTCGCGTCGCCGACGATCCAGTCGCACCCGAGCGCGAGCGTCGCGCCTTCCGGTGCCGGACGCACGAAGCCCTCGCCGTTGCTCTGCAGCGTCATGTCGCCGACGGTCTCTTCGCGCGTCTCGGCTGTTCCGAGCGCCAGGCAGTCTGTCGGCAGGTTCGCCGGGGGGATCGCGTCGCCGGTCGCCGTCGGCTCGGCGACGGATTGCTCCGGCTTCGGCGTCGACGCGCTTGCCGATGGCTCGCCACCCGACGGCGTCTCGCTCGCGCAGCCCGACAGCGCCGCGACGGCGATGACAGCGCCGACCGCGAAGGACACGAACCTGGTACCGCTCTTGATCATCTCGACCCCCGAAGACTGATGGTTCCCCCGCCGCCGATCATAGGGGTCGATTCGGCCCGCGCACGTGCACCGGCGGACTTGTGCGATCCGCCGATATCGTGAGTGGGTGACCCGCATCATCGCCGGACGAGCCGGATCGATCGTCCTCGACGTTCCCGATGCCGGCACGCGGCCCACGAGCGACCGGGTCCGCGAGTCGCTGTTCGGCGCCCTCGAATCGGCGGATCTCGTGCGGGGCGCGACGGTGCTCGACCTCTATGCCGGTTCCGGCGCGCTCGCCCTCGAGGCGATCAGTCGCGGTGCTCTCGCCGCCGACCTCGTGGAGCGCTCGGCGCGCGCGGCGACCGTGGCGGAGCGCAACGCGGCCCGCGTGGGAAAGGCTGTCGGGCGGGATGCCGTCATCCGGGTCCACCTCGCTTCGGCCGACGGGTTCCTCCGCACGACCAACGGCCGCTACGACGTCGTGTTCCTCGACCCTCCGTACGACGTGGGCGAGGCGGAGCTCACCGAGACACTCGGTCTGCTCGTTCCCGTCCTGACCGAAGACGCCCGCGTCGTCGTGGAACGCGCCTCGCGGTCACCGCAGCCTCAGCTGCCGCCCGGGCTCGTCGCGACTCGCGACAAGCGCTACGGCGACACGACGCTGTGGTGGTCGGCGGCGTCCGGCTGAACGCCCACGGGATCCCCCGCCCACACATCGGGGCCGGTGAATCCATGGTCGCGCGTGATCGTCAGCCGGCCCGTCGATGACACCTCCAGCCGAAACGTGACGGCGTCCTGCAGCGTGCGCAGGTGCGCGACGTAGGCGTCGGCGACCCAGCCGCCCGCGATCACGAAGCGATCTCCGTACCAGAGGCCACGTCGGCCTGGGCCGTCCCCCAGGTGCGCCGGCGTCCAGCTGTCCGGCACGACCGTCAGCTCGGCACCGTTGAGCGTGAGCGTGTCGCGCGCAATGCGCACGTGGGCGATCGGTCCCTCGTAGCGGAACTCGGCCACGTCCTCGCGCAGCTCGCCCCGGGGCGTAGAGATCGCCAGCTGCGTCGGCACCGCGGTCGGCGCCTCTTCGGTGTCCCACGCCGGGATCAGCTCGCGCCAGATCGCCTCGAGCGGCACCTGCATTTCGGCCAGGCCGCCGGTCATCGCGATGACGGCGTCGTGCTCGGGCATGACGACGACGTACTGGCCGAACGCGCCGTCGGCGCGGTAGGCATCGTGCCGGCACCGCCAGAACTGGAATCCGTAGCCGCGGTTCCAGTCCCCTTCGCCGGTGCCGTTGGAGATCTGCGCGCTCGTCGCGAGGTCGATCCACTCCGCAGGCACGAGGGTGCGGGCCTGCCACCGGCCCCGCTGCAGCAGCAACTGGCCGAACGCCGCGAGCTCCTCCGCGCGCAGCATCAGCCCGAAGCCGCCCGCATCCGCACCCGTCGGACTCTGCTCCCACCACGGCTCGCCGAAGCCCAGCGGCTCGAACAGGCGCGGACCGAGGTAATCACTCAGCCGCAGGCCGGTCCGGCGCTGCACGATCTCGGACAGCGCGTAGGTCGCGGGTGTGTTGTACAGCCAGTGGGTGCCGGGATCGTATGCCAGCTCGGACGCGAGGAGTGTCGCCGACCAGTCATCGCCCCAGTCACGCGGCTCTTCGGCATGGCCGGTCGACATCGTGAGGAGATGGCGCACCCGCAGGGACGCGAGCCGGTCGCTGATCACCGCGGGCGCGGCATCGGGAAGGAGATCGATGACCCGGTCGTCGAGGCCGAATCGGCCCTCGTCGACCGCCAGCCCCACGGCGATCGCGGTGAAGCTCTTGCTGACCGAGTACAGCGCGTGCGGAAGGTCGCGGTCGTACGGCGCCCACGTGGTCTCGGCCACCACATGGCCATGGCGCACGACCGTCAGGGTGTGGACGTGGTCGATCTCATCGAGCGCGTGGACCAATCGGGCGAGAGCGGCGGAGGGCACGCCCTGGTCCTCGGGGCGCGAACGCGGCAGCAGCGTCGTCATCAGGTCAGGCTAACGTGCCCCGACACCGGAGGACGTTCTCACCCGCTGCGGCTGTCCCAGTCCCGGTACGGGTCCCAACCTCCCGGCCCGGCCGGCGGCTTGCCGTCGACCAGCACCGCCGTCTCGCGTCGCGCCGCGACGCTCCCGATCCGGTGGAAGCCGTGAGGCAGCGCCGCATCGCCGGGGAACGTCGCGAGAAGCGCGTGATCCTCACCGCCGGTGAGCGCGCTCACCGGATCGCGACCAAGCGTCGCGGTCTCGATCGCGACGGTGACCCCGGATGCCTCGGCGAGCCGCGTCGCATCGAGCACGAGCCCGTCCGACACGTCCATCATGGCGGTCGCACCCGCGGCCGCAGCGGCGGGGCCGAGCGCCACCGGCGGAGTCGGACGCAACTGCGCCGCGAGGTCGGCGCGCTCATCGGGGGTGAGCGCGCGCTCGTCGAGCGGAACCGGAAGGCCGGCGGCGTCGGTGAAGTGCTCGAACAGCACGCGGAGGCCACGCGCCGCGCGCCCCAGCTCACCTGCCAAGGCGACGACGTCCCCCGGCCGCGCTCCCGATCGCAGCACGGGATCGCGCCCCGCGAGCGCGCCCAGCGCCGTCACCGCGATGGTGAGGGTATCCGAGACGGTCAGGTCTCCGCCTTCGACCGCGCATCCCGGAGAGAGCTCGCGGCACGCCGCACGAAGCCCGTCGGCCAGACCGGTCACGAACGACAGGCGCGTCGACTCCGGCATGGCGAGTGCGACGAGCAGCGCGGTCGGCGTCGCACCCATGGCGGCGATGTCGGCCAGATTCACGGCCGCAGCCTTGAAACCGAGATCGAACGCGCTCGACCATGCCAGGCGGAAATCGGGACCGTGCACGAGCGTGTCGACGGTGGCGACCACCCGGCCGTCGGCCGCCGCGATCACCGCGGCATCGTCGCCCGGGCCGACGAGTGCGGCCGAGGGACCCACCCGCCCCAGGATGCGACGCAGGATCTCGCCCTCGCTGAGGTCGCCCACCGTGGGGTCCGCGTGCTCGTCGATCACGTCTCCACGCTACCCGGGCACGGCGGGTTAGCCTGGACGGGTGCGCCTGTCCCCCTTCGCCGCCGCGGCCTGCCTCGCGCTGGCAGCCGGCGTCCTCGCCGGCTGCTCGACGACCGTCAATCTCGAGCCCGCCGAGAGCGCGAACGACCCGGCGTGCGCCGAAGTGAGCGTGCGCCTCCCGGGCACGGTCGCGGAGCAGCCGCGACGCTGGACCGACGCGCAGGCGACCGGAGCGTGGGGCGAGCCGTCCGCGGTGCTGCTCAGATGCGGCGTCACGCCGCCAGGGCCGACCGAGGCCAAGTGCATCACGATCGGCGGCGTCGACTGGATCGTCGACGAGAGCCAGGCGCCGCGCTACCTCGTCACGACCTACGGGCGTGTGCCGGCGGTCGAGGTCTTCATCGACAACGAGGCCGTCTCGCCCAACGACGTCCTCGGCGATCTCGGCGGGGCCGTGGCTGCGGGCACTCTTTCCGAGAGCGAGTGCACGCTCACCGAGACGCTCGTCCCCGAGAGCTGAGCCGGCGCAGACCGTTCAGGCCGCCGAGCGCTCCCGCGCGATGTCGACGAGCTCCGTGATCAGCTCGGGGTAGGTCATGCCCGACGCGATCCAGCACTTCGGGAACATCGAGATGGGCGTGAAGCCGGGCATCGTGTTGAGCTCGTTCACATAGAGCCCCTGCTCGGTGAGGAAGAAATCCACGCGTGCGAGTCCTCGTCCGTCGACGGCCTGGAACGCCCGGATGCCGAGTTCCTGGATCGCCGCGACTTCGGTTGCGGTGAGATCCGCCGGGCACACGACATCCGCCCCGTCTCCGCCCAGGTACTTGCCCTCGAAATCGTAGAACTCACGGGTCGTGAGCACGATCTCACCGGGTAGTGACGCACGCGGAGCTGCGCCCGCGCGCCCTTCGAGGATCGCGACCTCGATCTCACGACCGACGATCGCGGTCTCGATGAGCACCTTGTCGTCCTCGGCGAACGCCACCTCCAGAGCGGCGTCCAGCTCGGAGGCGTCGTGGACCTTCGACACGCCGACACTGGATCCGGCTCGGGACGGCTTGACGAACGACGGCACGCCCAGCGCCGCGGCATCCCTTCTCACGCCTGACAGGTCGGATTCCCAACGGGAACGGGTCACCGTGACCGACGGAGAGACCGGAACGCCCGCGGCGGCGAGCACGATCTTCATGAAGTGCTTGTCCATGCACAGGGCGGAGTCCAGCACGCCGCCACCCGCGTACGGGATGCCGAGCGTGTCGAAGAACCCCTGCACCGTGCCGTCCTCGCCATGCACGCCATGCAGGATCGGCAGGACGACGTCCACGCGACCGAGCTCGTCGACCGTGCCGTCCGCCCGGCGGACCCGCAGCGCGCGATCGGCGCCCCCCTCGGGCCACAGCACGCGCGTCCCGTTGTCGACCACCTCGGGCAGTCGCGCGGCATCGAGGGCGAATTTCGCCGGATCGTCGTCTTCGAGGACGAACACGCCGTCTCGCGTGATCCCGACGGGGATCACGCGGTAGCGGTCACGGTCGATCGCCTGCAGCACCCCGCCCGCCGTTGCGGAACTGATCGAGTGCTCGCTGGAGCGACCGCCAAAGAGCACCGCCACCGCCGGCCTGTCCATTCTGCGTCCTCTCGCCCTGGGGGGTGTCGTCGTCTGTCGTGAGGTGGGGCGCGATGTCGCGCGGGTTCATGGTGCCGTCGAGCACCATCTTGACCTGCTCGACGATCGGCATCCCGACGCCGACCTCGCGCGCCAGCTGAAGGATCGGCGCCACTGACGCCAGGCCTTCGGCCGTCTGGTTCATCTGCTTGACGACGTCGTCGTAGCGGTATCCCTGGCCGAGCAGGCGCCCGGCGGTGTTGTTGCGGCTGAGCGGAGACTGGCAGGTCGCGATGAGGTCGCCCAGGCCCGCCAGACCCTGGAGGGTCTCGGGCTGCGCCCCGAACGCGACGGCGAAGTCGGTCATCTCGACGAGGCCCCGCGTGATGATCGACGCCTTCGTGTTCTCGCCGTAGCCGACGCCGTCCACGATCCCGATCGCCAGCGCGATCGCGTTCTTGAGGACCCCGCCGAACTCGGTGCCGATGACGTCGGTGTTGACGAACGTCCGGAAGTACCGGTTGCGGGCGCGCCGGGCGACCGCCTCGGCAGTCTCCTGGCTGGTCGACGAGATGACGGCGGCCGTCGGCTGCTCGCGGGCGATCTCTAGGGCGAGGTTCGGACCCGAGGCCACGGCGATGCGCGCGGGATCGCAGTGCAGTTCCTGCTCGATCACCTGGCTCATACGCAGGCCCGTCCGCCGTTCCAGGCCCTTCATGAGCGAGACGATGGGAACGTCGGTGCGGGCGACGAGCGGACGCACGGCCTTGAGGTTCTGCCGCACCGCCTGGCTCGGGATGGAGAGGTAGATCTGCTCCGCGCCGTCGAGCGCCTCGGAGAGGTGATGCGTCGCGTGCATCGAACGCGGCAGGTTGATCCCGGGGAGGTACTCGCTGTTGCGCTTGGCCTCCTGGATCTCTGTGGCGTGCTCGGGCCGGCGGGCCCACATGATCACATCGGCACCGCCGTCGGCGAGGATCTTGCCGAACGTGGTCCCCCAGCTGCCCGCGCCGATGACGGCGACGCGAGGACGCGCGGCATCCTGTCTACGACTCAAGGCGACCCGTCTCCTCCTGGCCGTGCGCCGCCGGATTCCAGCGCTCTGCGGGCGCGGGCTCGCCGCGCAGCTGCGACAGCAGCGTCGCGATCTCGGACATGATCTCGTCGGTGGCGGCCGCGAGGGCGACCGGCTGCCCGGCAGCACCTTCGATGGCCTGCACGTCGACCGCATCCCCGAAGATGACCCGCACTCGCCGCCGCAGCGGCCACAGACGCAGCTTGCCGTAGCGCGGCAGGATCTGCTGAGAGCCCCAATGCGCGACGGGGATCACCGGGATGTTGCCGGCCAGGGCCAGTCGCACCGCGCCCGTCTTGCCACGCATCGGCCACAGGTCGGGGTCGCGCGTGAGCGAGCCCTCGGGGTAGACGATCACGCCGCGCCCGAGGCGGACGAGTTCGCGAGCGCTGTCGAGCGTCTGCTTCGCACCGCTTCCCGAGGACGCACGTGAGACCGGGACCATTCCCGTCCGCCGCAACGCCCACCCGAGCACCGGCACGCGGAAGAGGCTCTCCTTGGCCATGAAACGGGGCGCGCGACCGAGCCGCCACACGGCGACGGCGACGACCAGAGGGTCGATCTCGCTCATGTGATTGGGCGCGAGGACGTATGCCCCTTCTCGGGGCAGCTTGTCGCCGTCGACGATCTCGACCTTGGCGAGCAGTCCGAACAGCGGGACGACGATCGCTGCGAGCGGCCAGAACACGCTCGGCCGAGTCTTCTCGCGCGAGGCGCGGGGTTGCGAGGCCACCACCGCGGGCTATCCGACGACGTCGAAGTCGGCGCCGAGAGTCTCGAGCTTGGTCAGGAACTTCTCGTAGCCGCGGCGGATGATCCCGATGTTGCGTACCACCGACTCGCCCTCGGCGGCCAGCGCCGCGATGACATAGCTGTAACCGCCGCGCAGGTCGGGGACGACGACGTCGGCGCCGTGGAGCGGGGTCGGTCCGTTGATCACGGCGGCCTGCTCGAGTGCGCGGCGCGCGACCCGCCGGTCAGGGGCGTCGATGCCGTGCGGGTGCACCACGATGTCGGCGCCCATCTGGTTCAGCGCATGCGTGAAGCCGAGCCGGTTCTCGTACACCGTCTCGTGGACGACCGAGCGGCCTTCGGCCTGGGTGAGGGCGACGATCAGAGGCTGCTGCCAGTCGGTCATGAATCCGGGGTGAACGTCGGTCTCGACGGTCACCGGCTTCAGCGCGCCGTCGCGGCGGAACTGGATGCCGTCCTCGCGGACGTCGAACCATCCGCCGGCCTTGCGGAAGACGTTGAGGAAGGTCAGCATCTCCTGCTGCTTGGCGCCGCCGACGAAGATGTCGCCGTCGGTGGCCAGGGCCGCGCACGCCCACGACGCGGCCTCGTTGCGGTCGAAGATCGCCCGGTGGTCGTAGCCGCGCAGCGACTCGACGCCCTCGATGAGGATGACGCGGTTGGGCTCGTACGAGATGATCGCGCCCATCTTCTGCAGCACCGCGATCAGGTCCATGATCTCGGGCTCGATGGCGGCGCCCCGCAGCTCGGTGGTGCCCTTGGCCCGCACCGCGGTCAGCAGCACCTGCTCGGTGGCGCCCACGCTCGGGTACGGCAGCTCGATGTTCGCTCCGTGCAGCCCGTTGGGGGCGGTGATCCGGATGCCCTCGTAGCTCTTGTCGACGACCGCGCCGAACGCGCGCAGCGCGTCCATGTGGAAGTTGATCGGGCGGTCGCCGATGCGGCAGCCGCCGAGATCGGGGATGAGTGCCTCGCCGAGGAGGTGCAGGAGCGGCCCGCAGAAGAGGATCGGGATGCGGGATGCCCCGGCATGCGCGTCGATCTCCTCGAAATGCGCCGCGACCGCACCGGACGGGTCGAGGTGCAGCGTGCCCTCCTCCTCGCCGTCCTCGACGCGCACACCATGCACCTCGAGGAGCGAGCGGACCACCTGTACGTCGCTGATGTCGGGGACATCGCGCAGAGTGCTGGAGGTCTCGCCGAGAAGGGCGGCCACCATCGCCTTCGTCACGAGGTTCTTGGCGCCCTTCACCTCGACGCGGCCCGTCAGGGGGCGTCCGCCTCGGATGGCGAGGATCTCACCGGCCACTTCTTTCACTCCCGACTTGGCATCAGCGTCGACATTGAGAAGCGACTTCATCCGGTGGACCTCACTTGGTGTGCTCGGGGCGGCTTGCGGAGACCTTGCGCCCGGGTGGGGCGCTCGGCCTTGACTCACGGAACGGGAAGCGTCCGCGGCCGCCACGCCTCGCGGCGAGCCTCGAACTGCGTGATCTTGTCCTGTTCACGCAGCGTCAGCCCGATGTCGTCGAGCCCTTCGAGAAGCCGCCACCTAGTGTAATCGTCGATCTCGAAAGCGAGGTCGAGGCCCGCGACGCTCGCGCGTCGGGCCTCGAGATCGACCGTCATCGAGGTGCCGGGGTGCTCTTCGAGGATGGCCCACACCGCTTCGGCATCGGCCTCGGAGATCACTCCGGTGACCAGCCCCTGCTTGCCGGCGTTGCCGCGGAAGATGTCGGCGAACTTGGGGCTGAGCACGACGCGGAAGCCGAAGTCGCGCAATGCCCAGACGGCGTGCTCGCGGCTGGATCCCGTGCCGAAGTCGGCTCCTGCGACGAGGACGCTCGCGCCGGCGTACTCGGGACGATTCAGCACGAAATCCGGGTCCTGCCGCCAGTTCGCGAACAGCGCGTCCTCGAAGCCGGTCTTGGTGACGCGTTTGAGATAGACGGCAGGGATGATCTGGTCGGTGTCGACCGCGGAGCGCTTCAGCGGCGCGGCGACGCCCGTGTGCGTGGTGAACTTCTCCATGTCAGGCCTCCGCCCCGCTCGTCGCGCCCACCGCGGTGGCGATCGGCTCCAGGTCGCTCGGGCTCGAGAGAGTTCCTCGAACCGCGGTCGCCGCTGCCACCAGCGGCGACACCAGGTGCGTGCGCCCGCCCTTGCCCTGGCGGCCTTCGAAGTTGCGGTTGCTCGTGGAGGCGCAACGCTCCCCCGGGGCGAGCTGGTCGGGGTTCATGCCCAGGCACATCGAGCACCCGGCGAAGCGCCATTCCGCCCCGAAGTCCTCGAACACCTTGTCCAGACCCTCGGCCTCGGCCTCGAGGCGAACGCGCGCCGAGCCGGGGACGACCATCACCCGCACGCCGTCGGCCTTCTTCCGGCCCTGGATGACCGAGGCGAACGCCCTCAGGTCCTCGATGCGGCTGTTGGTGCACGAGCCCATGAAGACGGCGTCGACCGGCACATCCTTGAGGGGTGTGCCGGGTTCGAGCGCCATGTACTCCAGAGCGCGCTGCGCGGCGGCGCGGTCGTTCGGGTCGGTGAAGTCGTCGGGCGACGGCACCACGTCACTGAGTGACACGCCCTGCCCGGGGTTGGTGCCCCATGTGACGAAGGGCTCGAGCTCATCGGCGTCGAGGAACACCTCGGCGTCGTACACGGCGCCCTCGTCGCTGGGGAGCGTGCGCCAGTAGGCGACGGCATCCTCCCAGTCCTTGCCCTTGGGGGCGTGCGGGCGCCCTTCGAGGTACGCGAACGTCGTCTCATCGGGGGCGACCATGCCGGCACGGGCGCCCGCCTCGATCGACATGTTGCACATCGTCATGCGGCCCTCCATCGACAGCGCACGGATGGCGCTGCCGCGGAACTCCAGCACGTAGCCCTGGCCGCCGTTGGTGCCGATCTTGGCGATGACGGCGAGGATGATGTCCTTCGCCGTCACTCCGGGCTTGAGCTCGCCCTCGACCGTGATCGCCATCGTCTTGAAGGGCTTGAGCGGCAGCGTCTGGGTCGCGAGCACGTGCTCGACCTCGCTCGTGCCGATGCCGAACGCCATCGCGCCGAACGCGCCGTGGGTCGAGGTGTGCGAGTCGCCGCAGACCACCGTGATGCCCGGCATCGTCAGCCCCAACTGCGGGCCGACGACGTGGACGATGCCCTGCTCCTTGTCGCCCAGGGAGTGCAGGCGGACCCCGAACTCCTCGGCGTTGCGCCGCAGCGTCTCGATCTGCGTGCGGCTGGTGAGGTCGGCGATGGGCTTGTCGATGTCGAGCGTGGGGGTGTTGTGGTCCTCGGTCGCGATCGTCAGATCGAGACGTCGCACCGGACGTCCTTCCGCGCGAAGGCCGTCGAAGGCCTGCGGGCTGGTCACCTCGTGGACCAGGTGCAGATCGATGTAGATCAGGTCGGGCTGACCGTTCTCACCCTTGACGACGACATGGTCGTCCCAGACCTTCTCCGCGAGCGTGCGCGGCTGATCGGGGATGCTCGGGGTATCCGAACTGCGCGGTGCGGTGGAAATACTCATTGCTCTGTCTCCTCGGAAGGGGGCTGCGCCCTCAGGGATGGGCCCGCGACGAACTCCGCGACGAGAGAGGCCTAGAACGAGGTCTCGCCGCGGCCGCTAAGGAGAAGGCGAGCGATCCGCACGTGCCCCAGGCTACCACCCCTCCCCTGAGGGATGACCGTCAGTGCCGGTCGTCGGCGTGCGGTGGTTCGACCGTCGCCGGGGTGCCCTTCTCGTCCGCGACGGCCGCGGCGGCGTCCTCCGGGGACTCCGCCCGCTTCTCACGCGCCGACGCGATGAGGCTCGCGACGGTGGCGACGGCCATGGACACGACGATGACTCCGAGCGACATCCACGTGGAGATCTCGGGCGCCCATTCGATGTGCTCGCCGCCGTTGATGAAGGGCAGTTCGTTGACGTGCATGGCGTGGAAGACGAGCTTCACGCCGATGAAGGCCAGGATGAACGCGATGCCGTAGTGCAGGTAGCGCAGGCGGTCGAGCAGGTCGCCGAGCAGGAAGTACAGCTGGCGCAGACCCATCAGAGCGAAGATGTTCGCGGTGAACACGATGAACGGGCTCGTCGTGATCCCGAAGATCGCCGGGATCGAGTCGATCGCGAACAGCAGGTCGGTCACGCCGATCGCCGCGAAGACGATGATCATCGGCGTCCACATCTTCTTGCCGCCCACGACGGTGCGGATCTTCGCGCCGTCGTACGTCTCGCTGATGTCGATCGTGCGGCGCAGCAGGCGGACCACGAAGTTCTCCTGCTTGACGTCGTCGTCATGGTCCCCGCCGGGGAACGCCTGACGGATCGCCGTCCACACCAGGAACGCGCCGAAGATGTAGAACACCCAGCTGAACTGCTCGATGATCGCCGCCCCGGCGAGGATGAACAGTCCGCGCAGCACGAGGGCGATGATGATGCCCACCATCAGCACCTCCTGCTGATACCGCCGCGGCACGGCGAACTGCGTCATGATCAGCACGAAGACGAAGAGGTTGTCGATCGACAGGCTGTACTCGGTCAGCCAGCCGGCGACGAACTGGCCGGCGAACTCTCCGCCGGCGAACAGCCACATGAGGCCGGCGAAGATGAGCGCGAGCGTGACGTAGAAGACCACCCAGAGCGTCGACTCCCTGGTGGAGGGGATGTGCGGGCGCTTGAGGATGAGGAGCAGATCGCCCAGGAGGATGAGAGTGAGGATCACAAGGGATCCGATTTCGAACCACAGCGGGAGTTCGAGGTCCATTGAGGGCCTTTCGCGGGGAGATGTACGAGGGGTCGGTCGGTGCCGAAAGTCTCTCCCCGCGCCCCGTGATCCGGTCCGCGTCGCACACCCGGGGTCTCTCTATCGAGACCCGTGATGACGGATGCGCGCAGTCGGGATACTCCCTCTCGCTTGCATCAGGATACAGGCTCGCGATGCGGCATCCGTCGCTGTTGAGACGTTTCGCTCGATGCGGACACTGACACGGTGAGAGACAATGAGCTCCGCGACGTCGCCAGCCCGGCGCCGGACGCGGAGCCGGAGGACGGGCATGGCGGACGATGAGTCGCAGGGGGACGGTGCGCTCGTGGCGGCGGCGGCCGGCGGGAGCGAGCTGGCCTTCCGCACGCTGTACCGCGCCTACGTCCGGCCGGTGTACTGGCTCGCCCACGGACTCGTCGGCAATCCGGCCGACGCCGAAGAGGTGACGCAAGAGACCTTCCTGGTCGCGTGGCGAAAGCTGCCCGGCCTCAAGCTCGCCGGCGACTCCCTCCTGCCGTGGCTGGCGACGGTATGCCGCTACCAGGCCGCGAACCGGGTGCGACGGCAGCGCCGGGACCGCGAGCACCAGGCCGGCGTCGCAGACGAGACCCTGCCTGCGACCGTCGACGTCGAGCAGCAGATCGTCGACGGCGAGCTCGCCGACGCCATCCTGCGCGAAGTGGCCGGGCTCAGCCCGCTGGACCGCGACATCTTCCGGCTGTGCGCAGCGGAGGGCTACGCCTATGAGGCCGCCGCCGCCGAGCTCGGGGTCACGCACGGGGTCGTCCGCAACCGTCTCTCCCGCATCCGCACGCGCTTGCGGACCGTCGTGAAGGAGAGCACATGAACACGCAGCAGCCCGGCGCCCCGGCGCCCCTGCCCGAGTTGAGCGCACAGCGCGTCGACGAGATCGAGGAGGCGCTGTTCACCGACATCGCCCGCGAGCGGGACGTCGCCACCGCCCGCCGTGCCCGCCGCGGGCGGCTCTGGCTGGCCGGCGGTGCGGCCGCGGCCGTCATCGCCGTGGCCGCCATCATCGCGCCGAGCATCGGACCACTGGTGTCCGGATCCGGCGGCGCCGCCGACGGCTCGGCGATCGCGCCGGCGGACGAAATCGGCGGCGCGGAGGGCGGAGTGGCGGACTCCCCCGTCGAGATGCAAGCGCCGGATGCATCCACGGAGTCGTCTGAGTCCTCGGCACGCGACACCTCCCTCGCGGAGGGGACGGCCGACCGCGACATCATCACAACGGCCTCCGCGTCCGTGACGGTGGACGACGTCGAGGCCGCCGCCCGGACCATCAGCGACGCCGCCATCGCACGGGGCGGCTACGTCGAGTCGATGAACCTGAGCGCGGACGGCGCGCCGTCGTCCGCCGTCGACCCGTCGAGCGGGGTCGTCTACGACACGATGCCGTACCCGTACCCGCAGCCGCCGGGCAGCACATGGATCACCGTGCGCGTGCCGTCCGACCAGCTCACCGGCCTCGTCGACGAGCTCGCCGAGGTCGGCGACGTCACCGCATCCTCCGTGAACCGGCAGGACGTCACCGAGCAGACAGTCGATCTCGCCGCGAGGATCGAGGCGGCGCAGGCATCTGTGGACCGGCTGACGTCGCTCATGGCGCAGGCTGAGAGCGTCGCTGATCTGATCGCCGCAGAGTCGGCGCTCTCGGAGCGGCAGGCACTGCTGGAGTCGTATCAGCAGCAGCTCGAGATGCTCGAGACGCAGGTGGCGATGTCGACCCTGACCGTCACGCTGGCCCCCGAGATCGAGACCGTGACGGCCGACCCGGCGGGATTCGGCGACGGCCTGGTCGCCGGCTGGAACGGGCTGGTCGCGACGCTCAACGGAATCGTGGTGGCGCTCGGGTTCCTCCTGCCCTGGCTCGCCGTGGTCGCCGTGGCGGCGCTCATCGTGTGGGGCATCGTGCGCATCGTGCGCCGCCGGCGCCAGCGGAGGAGGGATGCCGCGGCCCGACCCGCCGCGGGCGCCCCTCGGCCGGAGGCTCCCGCCGACGCGTCCGAATGACCGGCACGGGGCGCCGTCGATAGTGTGGGACGGTGCCCCGCAGCAGATTTCCGCAATCGGTCTATGGAACCGGTGAAGAACCCGACGTGCGGTTCAGTCTCGCGAACGAACGGACGTTCCTCGCCTGGAACCGCACTGCGCTCGCGCTGATCGCCGGCGGCGTCGCCTTGGAGGCCCTCGGCCTCGACCTGCACCCGGGACTGCGGCTGACAGCATCCCTCATCCTCATCGCCGCGGGCCTCGTGGTGCCGGTGCTCGCGTGGCTCGAATGGGGCCGCACCGAACGGGCCCTGCGCTCAGCGTCGCCGCTCCCCGGCTCGGCGACGAGCATCGCGCTGGCCGTCACGATCGTGGCGGTGGGGGCACTCGTGCTCGTCGGCGTGGTGCTGCGGTGACCGAACGCCGGCTCTTCGATCCGGGGCTGCAGCCCGAGCGCACCGAGCTCGCGTGGCGTCGCACCGCACTCGCCATCGGCGTCGGCTCGCTCATCGCCCTCCGGGTCCTGCCCGCCATCGCCCCGTCCCCAGGCTTGCAGCAGGCGTGGCTGGCGCCGGGCATCGTGGGCGTCGCGTTCGCGATGCTGCTGTGGCTGCGCTCTCGCGCTCGCCACGCCCGGGTGACGCGGGCCCTGCTCGAGGAGCGCCCGGAACGGATGCCGGGGGCGGGGCTGATGCTGCTGCTGGCGCTCTTCGTCGGCGGCTGCGGCATCCTCTCCGCGGTCGTGGTCCTGCTCCCCTACGTGTTGTAGCGAGCGTTTCTCACCCTGCGGGCACGACCAACGACAAAGCGCCCCCGCTCGTGACCGAACGGGGCGCTTTCTCGTTGGTGACCCCAGCGGGATTCGGCCACTCCGCCCCTCCACGCGCCGCTAGCGCGTCGCGCGGAGCCTCCGGCGGAGCGGGACCCCCCGCGTGCGAGCGTTTCTCACCCTGCGGGCACGACCAACGACAATGCGCCCCCGCTCGTGACCGAACGGGGGCGCATTGTCTTTGGTGACCCCAGCGGGATTCGAACCCGCGTTACCGCCGTGAGAGGGCGGCGTACTAGGCCGCTATACGATGGGGCCGCACGTCACCGCCGGAGAACCGGCGGATCTGCTGTGTTGCCTGACTGGTGACCCCAGCGGGATTCGAACCCGCGTTACCGCCGTGAGAGGGCGGCGTACTAGGCCGCTATACGATGGGGCCGTTCAGGCAACCGTTCGATTATGCCACGTCCGGGATACCCCCTCCAAATCGGTGCGGCCCGTGTTGCCTGCGCCACAGCCGGGCTGTTGACTCGACTCATGCGAGTCACCAAGTTCGAACACGCGACCCTCACACTCGGGAACGCCGGCAAGACCCTCGTCATCGATCCCGGGTCGTTCACCGCTCCCCTGGGCGACGTGAGCGACGTCGTGGGCATCGTGCTGACCCACGAGCATCCCGACCACTGGACCCCCGATCATCTCGACCGTCTGCTCGGCACGTTCCCGGGCACGCCGATCTTCGGTCCCGAGGGTCTGGCGAAGGCCGCGGCGGGATACGAGGTGACCGTCGTCCGCCCCGGCGACACCGTCGAGGTCGACCCTTTCCGGCTCGAGTTCTTCGGCGGACGCCATGCGGTCATCCACGAGTCCATCCCAGTCGTCGACAATGTCGGCGTGCTCGTCGATGACGCGTTCTACTACCCGGGCGACTCCTACGTCGTACCCGAGGGCCGTGAGATCGATCTGCTCGCGGCGCCCATCGGCGCACCGTGGCTGAAGATCGGGGAGGCGATGGACTTCGTCCTCGCCGTCGCGCCTCGGCGGGCGTTCGGCACCCACGACATGACGCTCTCTGTGGTCGGGCGCGACATGGCCCGTGCACGGCTGCGATGGGCCACCGAGCAGGGCGGTGGCGAGTTCCTGGCGCTCGACCCCGGTGACGCCACCGACGTCTGAGCGATACGGACGACGGATGCCGCAGCGGCTTCGACCAGCGGCATCCGTCGTCTCGTCTCTGCGCCGACGGCTACTGCGCGTCGAGATCCGTCTCGAGAAGCTCCACGAGTTCGTCGAGGGCCTGCTCGGCACCGTCGCCTTCGGCTTTGAGTGTCACGACCGTACCATGTGAGGCACCCAGCCCCATGAGGGACAGGATGCTGCCGGCATTGAGGTCGGGACCGCCATCGACGGCGATCGTGACGGGGACGGACTTGGACTGGACGGCCTGGACGAACAGCTTCGCGGGCCGGGCGTGGAGCCCGGAGCTGCTGGCGATGGTGGCCTGACGTTGTGCCATGGTGTATCTCCTCGTTGTCGGGGTCATCGGGTCCGGGCGGGCGGGGCGGTCACGCCGCCACGGCCAGGCCTGCCTCGGCCTGCTCGAGCTCTTTGCGACCGACCCACCTCTTCAGCGCCACGACAGCGAGCGCGGACACGACGGTACCGGCCGCGAGGGCGATGAGGAAGCCCCAGATGGGGTTGATGGCGAAGAACACGAAGATTCCGCCGTGCGGGGCGAGCGACTGGACTCCGAACATCATCGACAGCGCACCGGTCACGGCGCCGCCGAGCATCGATGCCGGGATGACGCGCAGCGGGTCGGCGGCGGCGAACGGGATGGCACCCTCGCTGATGAACGCGGCGCCCAGCAGCCAGGCCGCCTTGCCGTTCTCGCGCTCGACCGGCGGGAAGAGGTCGCGGGCGAGGACCGTCGAGGCCAGTGCCATCGCCAGCGGCGGGACCATGCCCGCCGTCATGACCGCCGCCATGATCAGGTACGGCGTCGGGTTGTCGGCCGACGCGGCGGCAAGGCCCGCGGTCGCGAACGCGTACGCGACCTTGTTCACCGGGCCGCCCAGGTCGAAGCACATCATGAGGCCGAGGATGACGCCGACGACCACGATGCCGGAGGTGCCCGCCAGCTCGGTCAGCCACGCGTTCAGCCCTTCCATCAGTGTGGCGATCGGGCGGCCGAGGAAGAGCACCATGAGGCCGGACGCCACGATCGACGCCAGAAGCGGGATGATCGCGACCGGCATGAGCCCTCGCAGCCAGCGCGGCACCGGCAGACTGCCGAGCCACCACGCGACGAAGCCGGCGAGCAGACCGCCGATCATGCCGCCGATGAAGCCCGCGTTCATCAGCACGGCCACGGCACCCGCGACGAAGCCGGGTGCGATGCCCGGCCGGTCCGCGATGGCGAACGCGATGTACCCCGCAAGCGCCGGCACCAGGAAGCCCATCGACGTGGCGCCGATCATGAAGGCGACCGAGCCCAGATAGAGCCCTAGCGGCCCGAGGAACAGGTCCTCTCCCCCTTCCGGCAGATTCCACAGCGCGTTCTGGGTGATGATCGTCGCGGCGTTCTCGGTGACGTCGTAACCGCCGAGCAGGAAGCCGAGCGCGATGAGCAGGCCGCCGCCCGCGACGAAGGGGATCATGTAGCTCACGCCGGTCAGCAGGATCCGCTGGATGCGCGCGCCCCACGACAGCCTCTCCGCGGGCGCCGCCGTGGCGGCGCCGGCGTCACCGCCGACGCGCGTCGCGGAGGGGTCGCCCGCAGCGGCGACGGCTTCGGCGATCAGACGGTCGGGCTGCTCGATGCCGCGCTTCACGCCCGAGCGCACGACCGGCTTTCCGGCGAACCGCTGCGGCTCGCGCACGTCGACGTCGGTGGCGAAGATGACGGCGTCCGCATTGCGGATGACGTCGGCCGGCAGTGCTTGATAGCCACTGGAGCCCTGCGGCTCGACGACCACCTCGACGCCGGCATGGCGCCCGGCGGCGGTGAGCGCGTCGGCGGCCATGAACGTATGAGCGATGCCTGTCGCGCAGGCCGTCACGGCGACGATCCGCGCCGGCCGGCCGTCGATGGACAGACCGGATGCCTCGGCTTCCGTGGGCGCCACGTCCGGAGCCGTGGGAGGGCCCGCAGGTGCGTCGGCTGCCGTGGGCTCGGCCTCGCCGATCGCCTCCCGCACGATCGCCACCGCCGCGTCGGAATCCCCCGCGGCGCGAAGGCCCGCGGTGAAGTCGGCCTGCATGAGACTGCGCGCGAGCTTTGAGAGGACGGCGAGATGCGCCTCTGCGGCGTCGGCGGGTGCCGCGATCAGAAAGACGAGGTCGGCAGGACCGTCGGGGGCGCCGAAGTCGACACCCGGCGCCAGCCGGGCGAAGGCGAGCGACGGAGTCGTGACGGCCGCGCTCTTGGCGTGCGGGATCGCGATGCCGCCCGGCAGTCCCGTCTCGTCCTTCTCCTCGCGGGCCCACGCGTCGTCGAAGAGCGCGTCGGCGTCGGTGGCTCTTCCCTCCGCGACGACGCGTGCCGCGAGCGCGCGGATGACGGCGGCCTTGTCGTCGCCGAGCGGGGCATCGAGGCTGACGAGCCCCGGGGTGATGGTTTCGGACACGATGACCTCCTGCGGTCGGTGGGTGAAGTTCAGGCCAGGCGCGTGACGTGCACGTCGCCGAGCGGCAAGTCGGCCGGCGTCGGCGCCTGCGTACCGGGAAGGGATGCCGCGGCCGCGCCGTAGCGGATGGCCTGGCGCAGTCGCTGCGCCGGATCGGCGCCGGCCCGGTGCGCCAGGATGTAGCCGGCGAGCGAGCTGTCGCCGGCGCCGACCGTGCTGACGACGTTGATCGGCGGCGGCGACGCCGTCCAGGCACCGCCGGGTTCGACCAGCAGAGCGCCGCGAGATCCCAGGGTGATGAGCGCGGCTTCGACACGGCTCGGCACGATGCCGCGTGCGAGGTCCAGGATCGCCGACGCGTCAGCGTGGTCGAGGCCCGCCCCGACCAGACCCGCCAGCTCGTCGTCGTTCGGCTTGATCAGATCGGGTGCGCCCTCGGCGACCGCCGCCGCAAGGGCGGGGCCGGCGGCATCGACGGCGATGAGCGGTGCGTCAAGGTGAGCGCGACGCACCGCGTGGATCACCCTCACGTAGAGATCGTCCGGGGCTCCCGGCGGAAGGGAGCCCGCGAGCACCAGCCAGCGAGCCTTCGCCGTACGCGCGACGACCGCGTCGATGATGGCGGCCACCTCGTCGGCCGACAGGCTCGCACCGGGCAGGTTGAGCTTGGTCGTGACGCCTGCCGGGTCGGTGATCGCGAGGTTGGCACGCACATGGCCCCGCACCGGCACGCGCTCGGTCTCGAGGGCACCGGAGTCCAGCGCCGCGGCGAACGGGTCGTCGTGCGCGAGAGGCAGCACGGCGATGCACTGCTCGCCGGCCGCGGCGACAGCGCGAGCCACGTTGATGCCCTTGCCTCCGGCATCCTCCCGTGCCGATGTCGCCGCCTGCACGTCTCCGGGCACGAGCGGCGCGGGCACCGTCACCGTACGGTCCAGTGACGGGTTGGCGGTGAGCGTCACGATCATGCCAGCCACACCTCCACCTCGGCATCGGCCAACGCTTCCGCCAGGTCACCGTCGGGCGCGGTGTCGGTGACGAGGACGTCGATGTCGCGCAGCGACGCGAAGCCCACCAGCAGCTCGGCTCCGAACTTGTCGGCATCGGCGACGACGACGACCCGTCGCGCAGACCTCACGATGGCCCGCTTGACGGCCGCTTCGTCAGGATCGGGCGTGCTCAGGCCGAAGCTCGCCGAGACGCCGTTCGTGCCGATGTAGGCGACGTCGGGGCGCAGCGATTCGATCGCGCGCACGGTGTCGGCTCCCACGGCGGCAGCCGTGAGTCCGCGCACCCTGCCGCCGATCAGGGACAGTGCGGTTCCGGGCACCGCCGACAGGGTGTGTCCGAGCGAGAGCGCGTGCGTGACGACCTCGATGCGCGCACCCGGCAGTCGCGGGATGAGAGCCGAGGCCACGGCCGCGGTGGTCGTACCGGCATCGAGGAAGACCGAGCCGCTGAAGTCGGCACGGAGGGCCTCGAGGGCGCGGCGTCCGATGGCCGCCTTGGCGCTGCCGTGGTGGTGCTCGCGCTCGGCAAGAGAGGGCTCGCGCGTGCTCGCCCGTTCTCGGCCGACCGCTCCGCCATGGACGCGGCGCAATGCGCCCAAGGACTCGAGATGGTCCAGATCACGACGGATGGTCTCAGTGGTGACGTCGAAGCGCTCGGCGAGCTCGACGACGCCGACCCGGCCCTCTGCGGCCAGAAGGAGCTCGATCTGCTCGTGGCGCTCCGTCGCGTACATGCTGTGGACCCTTCGTTGGATTCCCACACATTACAACAAATTCCAACATAAACACAAGCGAGTATCTTCGTACAGTGCCCGACAAGCCCACCGCCGAGATCACGATCGACACCGAACTCATCCGCACACTCCTCGAGACGCAGGCGCGGGAGGCGGTACCGGATGCCGCGACCCTCGCGCTCGAGAAGGTCGCCGAAGGATGGGACAGCGAGGTCTGGCGGCTGGGGCACGCGCTGGCCGTGCGGCTCCCCCGTCGCGCACTGGCCGCCCCGCTCGTACGGAACGAGCAGCTCGTACTGCCGGACATCGCCCGACGCCTGCGCCCACTCGGCGTCGACGTACCGGAGCCGGTGGTCGCCGGCACGCCCGGGTCGGACTTCCCGTGGGCGTGGTCGATCGTCCCGTGGATCGAGGGTGCGCGCGGCCTCGATGTGGCGCGCGCCGAGCGCAGCGCGTGGGCGGAGCCGCTCGCCGCCGCACTTCACGCCCTGCACGTCGAGGCGCCGGACGGTTTTCCGGTCAATCCGGTCCGTGGCCGCCCGCTGGCCACTCGTGACACCGCGGTCACGCAGCGGATCGACGTCCTCACCGCTGCCGGAACACTCGATGCCGCCTCCGCCGACGCGCTGCGCGCGATCTGGAAAGCCGGGCTCACGGCGCCCGAATGGGGCCGGGAGCCGGTGTGGATCCACGGCGACCTGCATCCGGGCAACATCGTGTCGCACGACGGCACGCTCACCGGGATCATCGACTTCGGCGACGTCACCGCAGGGGATCCCGCCTACGACCTCGCCGTCGCGTGGCTCGCGTTCGATGCCGCGGGCCGCGCCCGGTTCATCGCGGCGACCGGCTCCGGCTACGATGAGGCCACCTGGCGCCGCTCGCACGCGTGGGCTGCCGCCGTCGCGCTCACGCTGCTGACCCACAGCGATGACAACCCCGACTACTTCCAGCTGGGTCGGGTTGCCGCCGCCGAGGTGCTCCCTCAGGCGCCGAGCTGAGACGCCCGGTCGCCGACGCCCGGACCTGGCCGGCACCGAGTGGGCGCAAAGCAAAGCTCCCAGTGTGACCGGGGATTTTCGTCTTGCTGGGGTACCTCGACTCGAACCAAGAACAACGGTTGTTCATGGGGGCTCGACTCCCCCACCCATCAGGAAGGCGCGCGAGCAACGCATGCGTACCGACCACCCGGAGCTCTGCGGACTCATCCTCGTTCTGACCCACCCCACCACCAACCGCGGGCGGAGTAGATTCTGGGTCATCGTCGTTCCGGAACGGGGCGACTCGCGGCGAGGGGGCCCGATGACCGATCAAGCGATACCGGCTGAACCTGCTCCGTTCACCGTCGACGACTTCGCCGCAAGGCTGCACCGATCGGCGCAGGCTGCGGAAGCGGCGGGGCTGACCGGACTCTTGGTCACCCCCGGGCCCGACCTGATCTACCTCACCGGGTACGCGCCGGTCGCGATCACCGAACGCATCACCCTGCTCGTCGTGCCGGTCGACGGCCAGCCGACGATGATCGTCCCGAGGCTCGAGCGACCCGACGCGGAGGCGACACCCGGCGCCCCCGCCTTCGGGCTCGTGGATTGGACGGACGGCAACGATCCCTACGAGGCCTCGGCGGGACTGATCGGGCCGGGGCGCTATGCTCTGTCGGACTCGGCCTGGGCGATGCACCTGCTGGCGCTCCAGGGCCGGCTGCCTGACACGTCGTACGTGTCGATGACCACCGCGCTTCCGATGCTGCGGGCGATCAAGGACGAGGACGAGCTCGAGCGGCTCGCCGCGGCTGCCGCGGCCGCCGATGCGGCGTACGGGGAGATCCTCGGCGTCCGCTTCACCGGTCGCAGCGAGACCGACATCGGCACCGAGCTGGCGGCACTTCTGCGTCGGTTCGGTCATTCGCAGGTCGACTTCACCGTCGTCGGTTCCGGCCCGAACGGGGCCAGCCCGCACCACGAGATGGGTGACCGGATCATCGAGCGCGGCGACATGGTGGTGCTCGATTTCGGGGGCCTCAAGCATGGCTACGGGTCGGACACGACTCGCACGGTACACGTCGGCGAGCCGTCCGACGAGGAGCGCGAGGTGCACGAGGTCGTTTGCCGAGCTCAGCAGGCGGGGTTCGAGGCGGTCCGACCCGGCGTCGAGTGTCAGGAGGTCGACCGGGCGGCGCGAGCGGTGATCACCGAGGCCGGCTATGGGGATTACTTCATCCACCGAGTCGGCCATGGGATCGGGCTGACCACGCACGAACCGCCGTACATGGTCGAAGGCGAACGACAGGCGATGCAGCCCGGCATGTGCTTCTCGATCGAACCGGGCGTCTACCTCCCGGAGCGGTTCGGCGTGCGCATCGAGGACATCGTCACGGTCACGTCCGTGGGCGGGCGACGGCTCAATCGGACGCCCCACGAGATGGTGATCGTCGAGTAGCGGCGGCTCGATCCCCAAAGCACACCGAGCGCCGCCGAGAGAAGCGCGTATGCGCCGATCCTCTGCGCACGCGAGAACGGCAAGGGAACCAATCCGCCGCTGCCCCAGCCGCCGAGAGGCCGTCGAACCCGGCGCAATTTTGTCACCCGGTCCGGGTGATGCTCGTGCAAAGAATAGGTCCTTGACTGAGCGCCTGGGGCGTTCGATACCTGGATCGTTCGAAGGAAAGCAGCGATGGACATCGCAATGATCATTCAGCAGTCGCCTCGAGAAGTGAGAAGGTCATGAGCGCCGGAGGTTCCGCCTCCGATGCGCTTGCCGCACCGTCACGCCCTAAGCTGCCGAAGGCAGTCTTCATCTCGTGGATCGCGTTGGCGCTGATGACGACGAGTTCGGTGGCGAGCCTGCGAGCAGCCCCGACGATGGCCGTCTACGGTCTCGCTTCGGTATTCCTGTACGTGGTTCCCGCGGTCGTCTTCCTGCTTCCTACCTCCTTGGTATCCGCCGAGCTCGCCTCCGGCTGGAAGGGCGGTGTCTACAAGTGGGTGGCGGCGGGGATCTCCAAGCCGATGGGCTTCCTCGCCGTCTGGTGCCAGTTCGCGATGACGATCTTCTACTACCCCACGTTGCTCGGCTTCGTTGCGGCCACGCTCGCTTACGTCTTCAATCCCGCGTTGGCCAGTAACGGAGTCTGGACCGCGCTGGTGATCATGGTCTGCTACTGGTCGGGCGTGTTCATCTCCGCACGCGGCACCAAGGGCGTGGCCGGGCTCGCCAGTGGCGGGCTGATCATCGGCACCTTGATCCCAGGAGCGATCCTGATCATTCTCGGCGCGGTCTTCTTGGGTCAGGGCAATCCGTCGGCTGCTCCGATGACCGCGGCGAACCTGCTCCCGCAGTGGGCGGGACTTGCCAGCCTCGTGCTGATCGTGAACAACTTCCTGTCCTACAGCGGGATGGAGATGAACGCGGTGCACGTGTCGTCGATGCGCAACCCAGCAAAGGAGTTCCCCAAGGCGATGTTCCTCGCCATGGGCCTCGTGCTGCTCATCTTCATCCTGCCGGCGCTCGCGATCAGCTGGATCGTCCCGGCAGATGAGCTCTCGCTCACCGCGGGTGTCATGCAGGCGTTCGATCTGGTCTTCGCGAACTTCGGTTGGCAGTGGCTCACCCCGATCATCGGCATCATGCTGGTCGCAGCATCTCTGGGTGGCATGCTCACCTGGCTGGCCGGGCCTTCGAGAGGTCTGCTCCTGATCTCGCGCGAAGAAGGATACCTGCCGCCGTTCCTGCAGAAGATGAACAAGAAGGGTGTGCAGCAGAACCTGCTCGTGACGCAGGGGCTTGTGACCACAGTGATCGCACTCGGGTATGCACTCATCCCGGACGTCTCGAGCGCCTACTGGATCTTCTCGGTGATCACGACGCAGGTGTACCTGATCATGTACCTGCTGATGTTCGTCGCCGCCGTGCGACTGCGAAAAAGTCAGCCCGACCACCCGCGCGGCTTCCGCTCGCCGATTCTGCGCAGCCTCTGCGGCGTCGGTTTCGCTGCCTCGCTCGCGGCACTGCTGGTCGGGTTCATCCCGCCGTCGCAGTTCGGCGGACAGAACCCCATCGTCTACTTCTTCATCGTCGCGGGCGGCGCGCTCGGACTCGGAATTCTCGTGCCGTTCCTGTTCTACAGGTTCCGCAAGCCGTCGTGGAAGCAACCCGCCCTTGCCGAGACCGAAGAGCCGGACGCTCCGGCCGCATCGGAGGTGACCGAATCATGACCGAGTCAACGCCACAGAGCGGCCGCGAGCGTGGGGTGATCTACACGGTGGTCATCATCATCCTTATCGGTCTCGCTGTTGTCGCTCTCTTGATGTTCAGGACCGACCGGCAGAACGCCGCAGCCGACGAGAAGGCCACGCAATTGGTCCAGGCCCTAGAGACGGCCGGGATGCTGGCTCCCACGACCGATCAGATCGCCAGAGTGTACGGGGATGACGGGGGAACGGCCTGCGCCGACCCGAACGGCGCCCTCACCCGGGCACTCGTTCTGGGTGAACTCTCCAACGGAGCCACGGGCCCCGGCCGGCGGCCCGTGATCGTCGAGGATCGCATCTTGAAGAGCCAGCTGCTCGTCATCGGCGTTTACTGCCCCGACGAGCTGCCGAACTACCAAGAGTTCATCGACGGCCTCGACACAGTCAATAGGTCATGAGTGTGGACCTGCGTTCCCAAGTCCACACCCTGATGGGGGCGGTGCGCTCCGAGCTGGGGGAGCTCGTCGCGTTCAGGTCAGTGGCTGACCCGCGTCAGTTCCCCGTCGAGGGATCCACGCAAACGGCCCACTGGGTGCGCGACAAGTTCCTCGAGTTGGGATTCGACGACGTCCGACTCGATCGCACGCCCGACGGCAGTGACGCCGTCGTAGGCTCACGGGCATGCGCGAACCCCGACGCGCCGACGGTGCTGCTGTACGCGCACTACGACGTGCAACCGCCCCTCGACGATGCCGCCTGGCGCACGCCGCCGTTCGAGCTTCATGAGGTGGACGGCCGGTGGTACGGCCGCGGCACCGCCGACTGCAAGGGCAACATTCTCATGCACCTGCTGGCGCTGAGGGCACTCGGCGACGATACTCCGGTGAATCTCAGGCTCGTGGTCGAAGGGTCCGAGGAAGCCGGCACGGGTGGTCTGGAGGCATTCGTGGCCGCCAACCCCGATCTGTTCCGCGCCGACGCGATCCTGGTGTGCGACACGGGCAACGCGGCTGTGGGACGGCCCGCCGTGACGGTCAGCCTTCGAGGCATGGTCAACGTCGTCGTTTCCGTCGAGGCACTGGCCTCGGAAGTGCACTCCGGCATGTTCGGCGGGCCGGCCCCCGACGCGCTCGGCGCGCTCATCGCGATGCTCGCCACCCTGCACGATGCGGAGGGGAACACGGTCATCACCGGGCTCGACGGCTCTGGGAACTGGACGGGAGAGCCCTATCCCCCGGAGCAGTTCCGAAGCGACGCCGGCCTCCTGGAGGGCGTTCAGCTCGTGGGCGACGGGAGCGTTTCCGACATGCTGTGGGCACGCCCTGCCATCACCGTGCTCGGCATCGACTGCCCGCCGGTGCTCGGCTCGAGCGCCGCGCTGGTCCCGCGGACCGCCGCCCGACTCAATCTGCGGCTCCCTCCCGGGATGGACCCGGTCGTCGCCCGCGACGCCCTCGTCGCCCATCTCCGCGTGGCAGCGCCATGGGGCGTGCACGTGGATGTCGAGACCGAGGCGATGGGGGCCCCCTTCCGCGCGGAGACCAGCGGACCCGCGTATCGGACCATGGCCAGTGCGATGGACGAGGCGTTCGGCGTACCCATGACAACGTTGGGGCAGGGCGGATCGATCCCGCTCTGCAACGTCTTCGCTGACACCTACCCCGGAGCCGAGATCATCCTCATGGGTGTCGAGGAACCACTGACTGCCATCCATGCGCCGAACGAGAGCGTCGACCCGCAGGAGATCGAACTCTGCGCGCTGGCTGAGGCGATCTTCCTCAAGAACTACTCCGCAGTGGTGGCAGGGTGACCATTCCTTCGCCGTCGTCCGACGGCGCTCCGAAGAAGCAGATGACAGTTCTTCAGGCATCGTTCATCGGTGTCGGAGCGATGGTCGGCGCCGGCATTTTCGCGTTGCTCGGTGCCGCCGGCGCGGTGGCGGGATCGGCGGTGTGGCTGTCGTTCCTGATCGCGGGGATGATCGCCGCATTGCAGGGTTATTCGTTCGCGAAGCTCGGCGCGACGTATCCGTCGTCTGGCGGAATGCTGACTTACCTGGCGAAGGGCTTCGGAGAGGGCCACATCACCGGCATCGTCTCGTGGCTCTTCTATATGACAGGGGCGATCGTCGCGGCGATGGTGGCGACTTCCTTCGGCGGCTATGCCAGCGCGGTCGTGACGGGCGACGACCCCATATGGGCGGTCGCGTTCGCGGTCTTGCTGGTGCTGGTGATGACGACCTTGAACATCGTCGGATCAACTGCGGTTGCTCGAGTGCAGTCTCTGATCGTCAAGGTGGTCCTCGGCATCCTCAGCCTGTTCGCGATCGTCACGATAGCCAACTGGGACCCGGCGCTCCTCGATCCCGCGGGATATCCGGGGGTGCGCGAGATCATCTCGAGCGTGGCCCTGACTTTCTTCGCGTTTCTCGGCTTCGGTGTGATCACGTTCACGGCAAGTGACCTCCCGCGGCCATCTCGTCAGCTGCCGAGGGCGATGTACCTCGCCCTCGGAATTGCGACCGCTGTCTACGTCGCCGTGTCACTCGGAGTCTTCGGCACACTGACCGCGGAGCAGGTCGTCGAGTACGGTGCCACCGCCCTCGCCGAAGCCGCGAAGCCGACCCTCGGCCAAGCGGGATACGTGCTCATGGTCATCACGGCCCTGTTCTCCACTGCCGGCGCGGTGAACGCGAGCCTCTACCCGTCGACTGGCATGACCCGCCACCTCGCCGCGGTCGGACAGTTCCCGACCGCATTCGGACGCCACATCGGTCGACGGGCGCCGGTCGGGCTCGTCGTCATGGCCCTGCTGACGATCTTCATGATCATCGCCCTCGACCTGAACAGCATCGCGTCGCTGGGAAGCGCGGTCGCTCTGCTCATCTTCTCGGCGGTGACCGCTTCGCACTTCAAGACCTACCGGGAGACGGGCGCCAGCCTGATCGTGCTGATCGTCGCACTCATCGCCACACTGGGAACATTCGTGGTCTTCACGATGACGACCCTGGTGAACGAACCCAAGACTGCGGTCGCCCTCGTCGTCATCCTCGTCGCGGCCTTCCTGCTGGACTTCGTCTGGAAGAGGGCCCGTACACGGCGGGGCCCTAGCGCCGCAACCGACCCCGCTGACGTTCCGTAGCCTAAGCCGCCTGATACGGCAGGCTGGCCACTGCTTCGGAGAAAGCACCCCATGGCCACCGACATTTCAACGACTGGACGCTCGCTCTTGCAGGAACCCTGATCCTGGCTCTGAGCGCTTGGGAGGCGTGTTCTGGCGTCCGCCTATTACCTGATGGCCCGGTCCGCGCACGTCGCGGCCAGGACGCGAAGACTCCGCGCATTTCTGCGCAGCGACATCTGGTCTCGTTGCGGCCTCCGGGCCGTTCAGGCAAAGCGGAGAGCACTCGCCGACGCCCGGATCTGGCCGGCACCGAGTGGGCGCAAAGCAAAACCCCCGGTGTGACCGGGGGTTTTCGTCTTGCTGGGGTACCTGGACTCGAACCAAGAACAACGGTACCAGAAACCGCCGTGTTGCCAATTACACCATACCCCAAGGCTGTCAGCCGAAGCCGTGCCGAGGAGCAAGTCTACGCGACCGCGGCACGTGTTCCAAACCGAGCAGTCAGCCGCGCGCGTCGACGAGCGCACTCAGGCGACGGATCGTCTCGGGCTTTCCGAGCAGCTCCATCGACTCGAACAGCGGCGGCGAGACTCGTCGACCACTGAGTGCGACGCGCAGCGGCCCGTACGCGACGCGCGGCTTGAGTCCGAGCCCACCGTCCTCAACGGCAGACACGAGCGCCGAGGCGAGGGCCTCCTGCACCGCAGCCGTCGTGAACTCGGACTCCGGAACGAGTTCCAGCGCGGAGACGGAGGCGACGAGCACCTCGCCGGCGTTCGCGGGCAGGGATGCCAGAGCGTCGTCCTGGTACGTCACCGTGTCGGTGAACAGGAACCCGAGCAGCCCTGGCGCGTCGCCGAGCAGCTGCATGCGCTCCTGGACCAGGGGCGCCGCCGCGGCCAGCGTGGCCAGCTGCGCAGGGGTCGGCGGGTCGGACACGACGTTCGCGGCCGCGAGGTAGGGCACCAGTCGGGCTGCGAAGTCCTCGGGCCGAAGCATCCGGATGTGGTCGCCGTTGATCGACTCGGCCTTCTTCTGGTCGAAGCGGGCGGGGTTGGGGTTGACGTCGGCGATGTCGAACGCCGCCACGAGCTCATCGAGCGAGAACACGTCGCGGTCGGGGCCGATCGACCAGCCGAGGAGGGCGAGGTAGTTCAGCAGGCCCTCGTGGATGAAGCCCTTCTCGCGCTGCAGGAAGAGATCCGCCTTGGGGTCGCGCTTGGAGAGCTTCTTGTTGCCCTCCTCCCCCAGCACGAGCGGCATGTGCGCGAAGCGCGGGATGAAGGTCGTCACGCCGGCGTCCACGAGAGCGCTGTAGAGCGCGAGCTGCCGCGCGGTCGAGGGCATGAGGTCTTCACCGCGGATGACGTGGGTGATGCCCATGAGGGCATCGTCGACGGGGTTCACGAAGGGGTACAGCGGCACACCGCCGGCCCGCACGAGCACGAAGTCGGGGAACGAGCCGGCCGGGAAGGTGACCTCGCCGCGGATCAGGTCCACATAGGTGAGATCCTCGTCGGGCACGCGCAGGCGCCACGCGGGCTCGCGACCCTCGGCGCGGAACGCCGCCTTCTGCTCCTCGGTGAGGTCGCGGTCGTAGTTGTCGTAGCCGAGCTGCTTCGCACGGCCGTTGGCCTCGTTGCGCGCATCGATCTCTTCGGCGGTCGAGTAGCTCTCGTACACCGCGCCGGCCTCGACGAGCTTCGCCAGCACATCGCGGTAGACGTCGTGCCGCTCCGACTGCCGGTACGGAGCGTGAGGGCCGCCGACCTCGACACCTTCGTCCCAGTCGATCTTGAGCCAGCGCAGCGCTTCGAGCAGCTGCAGGTAGCTCTCCTCGCTGTCCCGCGCCGCGTCGGTGTCTTCGATGCGGAAGATCAGCTTGCCGCCTTGGTGGCGCGCGTACGCCCAGTTGAAGAGCACGGTGCGGATGAGTCCGACGTGCGGCAGGCCGGTCGGCGACGGGCAGAACCGCACGCGCACATCGGCGCCGGTCGCGGTGGTGGTGCGGGGATCAGGCGAAGAAGGCATCGCCAGCCAGTCTAGTTGCGGGATGCTGTGCGCTCCGGGCCGCGCAGACCGTCAGCGCCGACCAGCCGTGACAGTGCCGAGAGCGTCGCACGCACCGCGGGCACGCGGTCGGCGCCGCGCGCCGTCACCGCGTGGATCGTGCGCTGCTCGCCCGCCGGCAGCGGTACGACAGACACCCCGGGCAGCTGGGGGAAGGATTCCACCGCCATTCGCGGAAGCGTCGCCACACCGATGCCCTGGGCGACCAGTCCCTCGACGGCGACGAAGTTGTCGGTCTCGAAAGCGATCCGCGGGGCGAATCCCGCCCTTCCGCACAGCTCGAGCAGGTGGCCACGACAGCGGGGACACCCCGCGATCCAGTCTTCGGCTGCGAGCATCGCCACGTCGACCACCTCGCTGCCGGCGGCGGCGTGCGAGGCGGGCAGCACGGCGAGAAGGTCGTCCGTGCCCAGGGCGCGCACGGCCAGACCGCGCGCGCTCGAGCCGTGCGGATCCTCTCGGTCGCCCGGATAGCTGAAGGTGAGAGCGATGTCGGCGCGGTCTTCTCTGACCGCCTGGACCGCCTCCGGCGGCTCGGCCTCGACGTATGTCAACGAGATCCCCGGATGCTTCCGCGCGAGGTCGGCGAGGAGCCTCGGCACGACCGTCGGAGACGCCGACGGGAACGCCATGAGACGCACGCGCGCGACACGCAGGCCCCGCAGCTCGGCGAGCTCACCCGCCGCTGCGTCCAGGGCCGTCGTGACCGCGGTCGCGTGCCGGGCCAGGACGCGTCCGGCCTCGGTCAGACGCACCCCACGTCCCACTCGCTCCAGGAGCGCGACGCCGAGACGCGCCTCCAGACGACGCAGCATCTGACTGACCGCGGGCTGACTGAAGCCGAGCTGCGCGGCTGCCCCCGTGATCGAACCGCTGTCGGCTACGGCCTTCACGACGCGCAGCTCCCGGGCGTCGAAGCCGGGGTCCGAGTCCTCACGGGCGGGGATGTCGCTCATCCGCAAATCATAAGCTTCTGTCATATGAGTCATGCGATACCGGTCGTAGACACGAGGTGTCGACCGGGCGCAGGCTGAAACCATGCCACGCGCCACCTCGCCTTCGATGTCGCAGGCACGCGCCGCCTTCGCCGGCGGTGCCGGCTACCTGGCCGCCTGCACGGTGGGGCTCCCCAGCCGCGCGACTGTCGCGGCGGTCAGCGCCGACCTCGAGTCGGCTGCGGCCGGGCGACCCGACATCGCCGCGTACTCCGCCGCCGTGGAGCGATCCCGGACGCTCTTCGCGTCGCTGGTCGGCATCGCGGTCGCCCGGGTGGCGATCGGCTCGCAGGTCTCGGCGTCGGCGGCACTCGTCGCGGCGGGACTTCCCGACGGCGCAGAGGTGGTCGTGCCGGACGGCGAGTTCTCATCGATCGTGCTGCCGTTCGTGCACGCCGGACGCAGAATCCGAGTCCGCACCGCGCCGCTCCATGCTCTTGCCGAAGCGGTCGACGCGAACACGAGCCTGGTGGCGTTCTCGGCCGTACAGTCCGCGACCGGCGAAGTGGCCGACGCCGACGCGATCGCGGCAGCCGCCGCGGAGCACGGGGCAATGACCCTGTGCGACGCGACCCAGGCCGTCGGGTGGCTGCCGGTCGAGGCATCCCGTTTCGACGCGGTCATCTGCCACGCCTACAAGTGGCTGTGCGCGCCGCGCGGCGTGTCGTTCCTGACCGTCTCGGATCGGCTCGCCGCCGTGATGCCGCCGCGTCTGGCCGGCTGGTACGCCGGGGACGATCCGTGGGCGTCGTGCTACGGCGGCGACAGCCGGCTCGCCCGCGACGCGCGTCGGTTCGACGTCTCGCCGGCGTGGCAGGCGTTCGTCGGGGCGGCCCCCGCCCTCGAGCTCTTCGCCTCACTCGACCCGGCCACGCTGTACGCGCACACTACCGGACTGGCTGCGGCCTTCGGCAGTCGCATGGGGATGCCGCAACCCGAGCGGGCCTCGGCCATCGTGACGTGGAGCGACCCCGGCGGCGACGACCTCGCTCGGCTCACCGACGCGGGGATCGTGGCATCCGGCCGAGCCGGCCGCGCGCGCATCGCGTTCCACGTGTTCAACGACGAGTCCGACGTCGAGCGGGCGATCGCCGCCCTCGGGCGCTGACCTCGCGGAGCGGTAATCCGGACCGGTCAGCCCGCAGGCGCCGCGCGGGCAGCGACGCGCAGCCCCAGGGGCGACAGCAGCAGACTCGACACGACGAGGACCCCGACGACCAGCGCGAGCCCGCCGTACCCGATCCAGCCCAGCACGAGGCCGGCGAGAATGGCGCCGCCTGCGCCGACGATGCTCATGGCGAAGTCGCTGAATCCCTGCCGGCGGGTGCGGCGTTCTTCGGAAGATGCTTCGGTCAGCAGCGTCGAGCCCGCGACCGTCGACGCGCTCCAGCCGAGACCCAGCAGGATGAGCGCGACCGTCACGGCGACGGTCGACTCCGCCCCGAACGACGCGGTGAGGAGGGCTGCGGCCAGCAATGCCTGACCCACGAGGATCGTCGGTACTCGACCGACGCGGTCGGCCAGGATGCCGAACACCGGCGACAACGCGTACATCCCCGCGATGTGCAGGCTCAGCGTGAGACCGATGATGGCCAGAGATGCGCCGTGGTGCAGAAGGTGCACCGGCGTCATCGCCATGACCGACACCATCGTGCCGTGCGCGGCGGCGATCGCGAAGATGGCGTAGCGCGCGGCGACCGGACTGTCGGGCTTGACGAACGCGGTGGCCGTCTTGGGCGCCGCCGCCACGACGCGCTGCGCCAGGAGCAGCGGATCGGGCCGGAGGGTCGTGAGATACACCGCGATCGCGATCAGCTGGGCGACCACGGTGAACAGGTACGGCCCGGTCAGCGGCGGCATGCCCACCGCATCGCCGATGAGCTCGCCCGGGCCGGTGAGGTTCGGGCCCAGCACCGCTCCGATGGTCGTCGCCCACACCACGATCGACAGGTCACGTCCACGCGTCGTGTCGGTCGCCAGGTCCGCGGCGGCGAAACGCGACTGCAGGTTGGCAGCCTGTCCCGCGCCGACGAGGAGGAACGAGCCCAGCAGCAGCGGGAACGAGCCGGCCGCCACCGCCACCACGACGAGCACGACGCCCACGAGGGCGATCGCCATGCCGACGGTCAGCGAAAGGCGGCGCCCGCGTGAGCGCGCGAGGCGCGCCAGCGGAACCGCCGTGACCGCGGTGCCCAGGGTGACGGCCGCGGCTGCAAGCCCCGAGAACGCCTCGTCGCCCGACAGTTCGGCAGCCAGCACAGCACCGAGCGAGAGAGTGGCCCCGAAGGCCAGCCCGCCGAGCACCTGACCGAGCGAGAGCGTCCATACGGTCCGCCGCTGGACGCGCGCGACTTCGGCGGGGCTGACGGTGTGATCGGTGGCTTCGGCGCCCGCGGCGTCGGTGGCGGCATCCGGACTGATCCCGCTCATCGGCGGCCTCAGGCGTTCCGGGCGGTGTTGCGCAGGATGCCGAGACCGCTGATCTCGACTTCCACCACGTCACCGGCCACGATCTGGCCGACGCCCGCGGGGGTGCCGGTGAGGATGACGTCCCCGGGAAGGAGCGTGAAGGCGGCCGAGGCGTAGGCGATGACGTCGGCGAGGGAGAAGATCATGTCAGTGATCGGCCCCTGCTGGCGCACCTCGCCGTTCAGCCGCGTCGTCAGCACGGCGCTGCCGTTCGGGTCGAAGTCGGTCTCGATCGCGGGGCCGAGCGGACACGATGTGTCGAACCCCTTCGCCCGGGCCCACTGCCCGTCGGACTTCTGCCAGTCGCGCGCGGTGACGTCGTTGGCGATCGTGTAGCCGAACACGTAGTCGAGTGCGTTCTCGGCAGCGACATTCTTGGCGATCCTGCCGATGACGGCGGCAAGCTCACCCTCGAAGCTGACGAACTCCGAGCCACGAGGCAGCGCGATGGCATCCCCCGGCCCGATGACGGACGTGTTCGGCTTGAAGAACAGCATCGGCGCCTCAGGGACGTCGTTGCCGAGCTCCGCCGCATGATCGCGGTAGTTGCGGCCCACGCACACGACCTTCGAGCGCGGGATCACCGGTGCGAGCAGCGCGACGTCCGCGAGCGGGACCCGCTCCCCCGTCGTCTCGTATCCGGCGAACATCGGGTCGCCGGCGAGAACGACCAGCTCACCCTCGTCGACGATCCCGAACCTGATGGCGTCGTTGTGACTGAAGCGCGCGATCCTCACCCGTCGACCTTATCCGTCAAGGCGGACAAGCCAGCCGTGCTTGTCTTCACGACGGCCGTACTGGATGTCGGTGAGCTCCTCGCGCAGCGAGAGCGCGAGATCGCCGGTCGGCTGCTCGTCGATGAAGTCCTTGCCCTTGAGCAGGCCGATGGGCGTGACGACGGCGGCGGTTCCGCACGCGAAGACCTCGACGATGTCGCCGGATGCCACACCCTGGCGCCACTCGTCGAACGAGACCGCGCGCCCCTCGACCTTGTGCCCGCGATCGGCGGCCAGCTGCAGGATCGAATCGCGCGTGATGCCCTCGAGGATCGAGTCGGACTGCGGGGTCACGAGTGTGCCGTCCTTGTAGACGAACACGACGTTCATGCCGCCGAGCTCCTCGACGTTGCGGTCCTGGTCGAGGAAGACGACCTGGTCGCATTCGTTCTCGTACGCCTCGGACTGCGGCAGCAGGCTCGCGGCGTAGTTGCCGCCGGTCTTCGCTGCGCCCGTGCCGCCTTTGCCCGCGCGTGCGTAATCCTCGCTGAGCCAGATCGACACCGGCTGCACGCCGCCCTTGAAGTACGCGCCCGCGGGAGAGGCGATGACGTAATACCCCACCTTGTGCGCGGGCCGCACGCCGAGGAACGCCTCTTTGGCGAACATGAACGGGCGCAGGTACAGGCTCTGGTCGGCGCCCGCCGGCACCCATGCCCCGTCGACGGCGATGAGCTCGCGCAGAGACTGGATGAAGTACGCCACCGGCAGCTCGGGCAGCGCGAGCCGCCGTGCCGACCGCTGCATGCGCCGGCCGTTCTGGTCGGGCCGGAAGGTGTGGATCGACCCGTCCGCGTGCCGGTAGGCCTTGATGCCCTCGAAGATCTCCTGGCCGTAGTGCAGGACCGCCGCGGCGGGATCCAGCGACAGCGGCCCGTAGGGCTGCACGCGCGGACGATGCCAGCCGCCGCCGACCGACCAGCAGATGTCGACCATGTGGTCGGTGAAGCTCGTGCCGAAGCCGGGATTGGCGAGGATCTCGTCGCGCTGCGCCGGCGTCTTCGCCTGAAGGTTGCGGTTGACGGTGAACTCGAGCGGAGCGAGTCCGGTGTCGGGATCGGAGTCGATGAGGGTCATGACGTACCTGTGCTTTCGTGCGGATGTCCCGCGGCTCGGTGCGGCGCTTGCCTGTGGCTTCCAGGTTACGCCCGGAGGCGTGCGACGATGGCGTCGCCGATCTGCGCCGTGGTGCGAGGTGTGCCGCCCCGGCTCGCGAGATCGTCCTCGACGGCGGTGGTGACGCGCCGTGCTTCGCCCGAGAGCCCGAGGTGATCGAGCAGCAGGGCGACGGAGAGGATCGCAGCCGTGGGGTCGGCCTTCTGCTGACCCGCGATGTCGGGCGCCGAACCGTGCACGGGCTCGAACATCGAGGGGAACGCGCCGTCGGGGTTGATGTTGCCCGAAGCGGCGAGGCCGATGCCACCGGTGACGGCGCCTGCCAGGTCCGTGAGGATGTCCCCGAAGAGGTTGTCGGTGACGATCACGTCGAATCGGCCCGGGTTCGTGACCAGATAGATGGTGGCCGCGTCGACGTGGACATAGTCTACGGCGACGTCGGGGTGCTCTCGCGCCACGTCGTCGACCAGTCGCTTCCAGATTCCGCCCGCGTGCACGAGGACATTCGTCTTGTGCACGAGGGTCACCCGCTTCGACCGGCGCTCAGCCAGGTCGAACGCGTAGCGCACCACCCGCTCGACGCCGAAGGCGGTGTTCACCGAGGTCTCGTTCGCGACCTCGTGCGGGGTTCCGGTCCGGATGGACCCGCCGTTGCCGACGTAGGGGCCCTCGGTGCCCTCGCGCACCACGACGAAGTCGATGTCACCGGGCTCGGCGAGCGGACCCGGGACGCCCGGGTACAGCTTCGACGGCCGCAGGTTGACGTAGTGGTCGAGTTCGAACCGCAGCTTCAGCAGCAGTCCGCGCTCGATGTTGGCGTCCCTCAGCCGCGGATCGCCGGGCACGCCGCCCACCGCGCCGAGCAGGATCGCGTCCTGCCCCTTGATGGCTTCGAGGTCGGCCTCGGTGAGCGTCTCGCCCGTCTCGAGGAACCGCGCGGCCCCCAGCGAGAACCGGGTCTTGTCGAAGCGGATGCCGCTGCCCGCGGTCACCGCATCCAGCACCTTCTCGGCCTCGGCGACCACCTCGGGTCCGATGCCGTCACCGGGGATGACGGCGAGCTTCACGGGCCTGGTTTCGTGCGGACGCGACGGTGCTGGGGACGACATGGGGCTCCTACGAGGTCGAGCGGGACCCTCCCAGGGTAGTGGCCGCGATGACGCCCGCCAGGACCACGAGCCCCGCGCCGATGAGGGCGGTGACGGTCACGCCGGCGTCGAACGCGTGTGCCGCGGCCTCCTGGAGCGCCAGGCCGGCGGCCCCGCCGATGTCGCCCGCGACCTGGACCGCACCGGCGAGCGTCTCGCGCGCCGCGTCGGCGGCGGCATCCGGAATCCCCTCCGGAATGACCAGCTCGGCACGGTACAGCGCGGTCAGGATGCCGCCCAGCACGGTCGTGCCCAGCACCGCGCCCAGTTCGTAGGCCGTCTCGGAGACCGCGCTGGCGGCGCCGGCCTTCGCGGGCGGCGCGCTGGCGAGGACGAGCTCGTTCGACACGGTCTCGGCGGCGCCGATGCCGATGCCGAGCGCCACGAAGGCGCCGACGAGCGCGCCCAGGCTGTCAGGGCCTGTGGCGAACGCCACCGCGAGGTAGCCCGCGAGCGAGAAGACCAGTGCCACCGGAACGACGATCCGGGCAGGCCACTTCTTGGCGATCGGCACGACTGCCAGCCCGGCGACGATCATCATCGCGAGTCCCGGCACCAGAGCGAGGCCCGCGTGCATCGGCGACAGGCCCACCACGAGCTGCAGGTGCTGTGCGACGAAGAACAGGAACCCGACCAGCGCGATGACGCTGAGCAGATTCACGAGCAGCGCGCCGCTGAAGGTGCCCTGGCGGAAGAGGCGCATGTCGAGCATCGGCGTCTTGGCTCGCAGCTGCCGGCGGACGAAGACGACGCCGAAGCCCAGGCCGGCGAGCACCGGCAGCCAGGCGGTGACGCCGAAGCCGTGCACCGCCAGCTCCTTGATCCCGTACACGACCGGGATCATGGTCGCCATCGACAGCGCGATGCTGATCGGATCGATGCGGCCGGGATGGGGATCGCGGCTCTCGGGCACGAGAAGGGGGGCGAGGATCAGGAGCGGGACGAGCACCGGCACCGCCATGAGGAACACCGACCCCCACGAGAAGTGCTCCAACAGCAGTCCCCCGACGATCGGGCCGAGCGCAGCGCCGGCCGAGAACATCGAGGCCCACACCGCGATGGCCAGTCGTCGCTGGTCGCGGTCGGTGAAGATGCTGCGCAGGAGCGACAGCGTCGACGGCATGAGCATCGCTCCGAACACGCCCATGGCCGCGCGCGCGGCGATGAGCCATGCCGCGGTCGGCGCGAAGGCCGCGAGTGCCGAGACCGCGGCGAAGCCGACGGCGCCGATCAGCAGCATCCGACGCCGTCCGAACCGGTCGCCGAGCGTGCCCATCGTCACCAGAAGACCCGCGAGCACGAGCGGGTAGGCGTCGATGATCCACAGCTGCTGCGTGCTGGTGGGCTCGAGATCGAGGGCGATCGACGGCAGCGCGAAGCTCAGCACGGTGTTGTCGACCGAGACGAGCAGCACCGGCAGCATGAGCACGACCAGCGCGGCCCAGCCGCGCCAGCCCACGCGACGGCCCTGCGCGTCGGCGAGGGAGAGTTCTTGAGTGAGAGTCATCATTTCTATACCGTCCAGCCGGTATAGTAACAGGATGCCGCGGCGCCTGTCGATACGATCGACCGCATGAGCCGCCCTCCCCTGGCCCGTGAGAAGGTGCTCGACGCGTTCGAGCGCATTCTGGTCGACGACGGCGAACGGGCGGCGACGATGGATGCCACGGCTCGCGCCGCCGGAGTGTCCAAGGGTGGGCTGCTCTACCACTTCGCCTCGAAGGAAGCGCTCGAGGCCGGACTCATCGAGCGGCTGCGAGCGCTGGCGGATGCCGATGTCGCGGCGATGGCCGCGTCGCCGGAGGGTCCGATCGGCTACTTCCTGCGCTCGTCGGCGATGCAGAACGACCCGCTCGACCGGGCGATCCTCGCGACCTCCCGGCTTGCGCAGGGCGGGAATACGGCGGCGAGCGAGTCGCTGCGGCAGATCCGCGAGCTGTGGGCGCAGACGCTGCGGCCGCACGCCGCCGACGACACCGCGCTCGACCTGGTGATGCTGGTGAGCGACGGCCTCTACTTCAACAACGCGCTCTCGGGCGGGTCCATCCCCGGACCCGTGCCGCGCGGTCCGGCCATGGACGCCCTCGTCGCCCTGGTGGAGCGCGCGGCGAAGAGCTGACGCCGAGTCAGTCCTCGGTGACCTCGATACGGCGGAACAGGTCGGCGCCGACGGACTGACGCATCTCTTCGAGCAGCTCCTCGGGCACCGGCGAATCCACCGTCAGGACCGACAGCGCGCGTCCGCTGGCATCGGCCTGCGCGACCTGGAGCCCCGCGATGTTGATGCCGGCGTCGCCGAGCTTCTGACCGTAGATCGCGACGATCCCCGGCCGGTCGGCGTACCGCATCACCAGGTGGTGGCGCTCGATCGGCACCTCGATCTCGTAGCCGTTGATTCCGACCACCTTGGGCACCATGCGCGTGCCGGCGAGCGTGCCGGCGATCGTCAGAACGGAGCCGTCTGCGAGGGTGCCGCGCAGGATCGTGATGTTGCGGTACAGCGGGCTCTCCGCCTCCACGATCAGGCGCGTCTCGATGCCGCGCTGTTCGGCGAACAGCGGGGCGTTGACGTACGACACGTTCTCGCTGACGACGTTGGCCAGGATGCCCTTGAGCGCGGCCAGGCGGTACACGCTCACGTCGTACTGCGCAAGCTCGCCGCGCACCTCGATGTCGAGGCTCGTGAGCGCGCTGTGCGCGAGGCCGGTGAAGAACTGGCCGAGCTGCTCGACGAGGGCGATGCCCGGACGGACGAAGGGATCGATGACACCACCGGCGACGTTCACGGCGTCCGGCACGAGGTCGCCTTCAAGAGCGAGCTTGACCGATCTGGCGACCGAGACGCCCGCCTTCTCCTGCGCCTCGTCGGTGGAGGCGCCGAGGTGCGGCGTGACCACGACGTTGGGAAGGCTGAGCAGCGGGAAGGCCGTGCCGTCCTCGGCGGGCGGCTCGCTGGTGAAGACATCGAGTCCGGCGCCGGCGATCTCGCCCGTCGTGAGGGCGGTGTGAAGCTCCGCTTCGTCGATCAGGCCACCGCGCGCCACGTTGACGACGAACGCGGTCGGCTTCATGCGGCGGAACTGCTCGGCGCCGATCATCCCGGTGGTCTCGGGGGTCTTCGGCATGTGGATGGTGACGAAGTCGCTCTGCGCGAGCAGCTCGTCGAGTTCGAGCAGCTGCACGCCCAGATGCTGCGCGCGCGTCGGCGTGACATACGGGTCGTACGCGACGACGTTGACGCCGAACGCCTGCAGACGCGCTGCGATGAGGGCGCCGATGCGGCCCAAGCCGATGATGCCGACGGTCTTCTCGAACAGCTCGGTGCCGGTGTACGCGCTGCGCTTCCACTGTCCGGCCGCGAGCGAGGCGTGCGCGGCGGGGATGCGACGGGCGAGGCTCAGGATGTGGCCCACCGTCAGCTCCGCGGCGGAGATGATGTTCGACGTCGGCGCATTGACCACCATCACCCCGGCGGTGGTCGCCGTCTTGATGTCGACGTTGTCGAGGCCGACGCCCGCACGTGCCACGACCTTCAGCACGGGCGCCGCGGCGATGGCCTCGGCGTCCATCTTGGTCGCGGACCGGATGAGCACCGCGTTCGCGTCGGCGAGGGCCGACAGCAGAGCGGGGCGGTCGGTTCCGTCGACGTAGCGCACGTCGAAGTCGGGACCCAGAGCGTCGATCGTGGCGGGAGAGAGCTCTTCGGCGATGAGGACGACAGGCTTCGTCACAGGTGATTCCTTCGAGGCGATGCGCGAGGGCGCGGAGCAGTGCGGACCGGATGCCGCGCCGCACGCCAGCGGGGGCGAGGCCGTTGCTCAGCCTATCGCGCGCGTCACCGACCGCCTGACCGTGTGACGCCGGTCACGCGAGGAAGGAGGCCGAGTTGAGCGTGGTGTACGCGACGACGTTGAGCCAGAACACGGCGACCAGCGCGAGCCCCGTGACCATGAGCAGCAGGAGCTGGTGCGGCGCACGCCGGTAGCCGAGCGCGAACGCGGCTCCCCACACCAGCAGCGGGAAGACCGCGGCGAAGATCCAGATGAACCAGCCCAGCGCGTTCAGCGTGAGCCCTGCATCGCCGAAGGCCCCGAGCGTCACCACGAGATTGCCGATCGCGTTCCACACCGCGTACGCGTAGAAGAGTCCGACCAGGCCCGAGATCGTGGCGACCAGCCACGTCGGAGTCCGCCGCTCGATGGAGCCCGACGCGGCCGGTTGCGTCGTCTTATCGCTCATTGCCCCACCGCCCCGATCATCACGAACGGCCACGGCAGCAGCAGCACGACACCGGCCGCGAGCCACGCGAACCTCACCCAGGCGCGCGAACCGCGCGTGAGCAGGAACGCTGTGACGAACCACAACACCGGCGCGAGCACCGCCAGCCACAGACTGCCCTGGTACATGACGTCGAAGACGAGATACTGCGCGCGGCCCTGGAGCCGCAGTCCGCCGATCAGCCACCCGATCGCGAACAGCGCATAGACCCCGCCCAGCACGCCCAGCGTGATGAGCTCGGCGCTGCCCATCGGGGTCTTGGAGGCGACCTCTCCTGCTCCCGACCCGGCGTCGCTCGGCGCGTCGGCATGGGCGGAGCCGGTGGAGTCCTGCGCCTCGCCGACCGCCTCGCTCCCCTTCCCGACTGCCACGTATCCATCCGGCAGCACGGGACCGGCGGTATCCGGGTCCGCCTCCGGCACGCCCGCGTCCAGCGTCGGGTCGTCGTCTCCCGACCAGCTCAGGGCATCGTCGTCTCGGCCGTTCACGGCTCCAGACTAGCCGCGAGTGCGGAGTCGTCCTCGTGCCCGTCGGCAGCGGCGGCATCCGCGGCGGCGAAGGTGACGGCATCCGTCTCGACCGCCTTCGCGTACTGCAGGTGCAGTCTCACGGCGAATTCATCGTCGGCCTCGGTGTACCGGTGCTGCAGCCCGCGCTCGAGCACGCGCCACGGCCGCTCGTTCGACGCGGTCGTGTCGTGGCCGTTGTCGGGGACGAACTGCTCGTAGTCGTACGGGTGGCTCGCCGTGGCGCCGAGTCCCACCGAGAAGGTGTCGACCGCCAGCGTCCCCGACGCGAGGTCGATCTGGAGGAGGCGCTGGAACCCCGTCGCCCGCTCGCCTGTGTGGGTGCGGAACTCCTGGTAGTCGGCGAGAGCTTCCAGCACGCTGTGCCCCGCGATGCCGCCGGCGTTCTCGGTGACGATCGAGCCGATGCCGTGGAAGTGTCCCGACAGCACCAGGACGACGTTGCGATGGGGTGCCACGACGCGCTCCCACAGCAGGTCGCCGTGCGACACCCAGCGCGAAGACGTCGAGCGTTCGGCATCCTGCTCGTCCGTCTTGGGTGTCAGATGCTCGTGCGTCGAGATGACGATGTTCGCGTCGGGGTGCGCCGCGACCACGCCCTCCGCCCAGGCGACCTCACGCTCTGCGTAGGCGTAGGGCAGCGAGATCATGACGAAGCGCGCCCCACCGGCCTCGAACGATGACCAGTTCGCGCTGTTGTCGCCGGGAGCGATGGATGCCCCATACCAGGCTTCGTTCGCGTACCGCGCCGGGCCGAAGTACTCGTTGAACAGCTCGTTCGTCACGCCGCGCTTGTTGTCGTGGTTGCCCGGCAGGACGCTGTTCGGTACCGCCGCATCGTCGAGCACACGCTGCATCTCGGAGGCGACCTCGAACTCTCGCCGCGCCCGATCCTCGACCTGGTCGGGATCGACCCAGCTCTGCACCAGGTCGCCGGTGTGCGTGGCGAACGCGATCTTGCGCACCTCCGCATTGGCCGCGACCCACCCCACCTGGTCGGCATAGACCTCGGGATACGCCTCCGAGTAATACTGCGTGTCGGTCAGGTGGCTGAGCGCCAGGTCATAGGCGGAGGCATCCGCGATGCCGGCTTCTGCCGTCACGGCGGGATCCTCGGCGGGAACCACCTGAACGAGCAGCTCGACGCGGCCGTCGTCGACCTCACGACCGGCCACCTCGCCCGTCAGCCGGACGCTCTCCTCAGCACCCGTCCCTGTCGCCGTCCGCGTGCCGGCCTGCTCGTCGAGCGTGCGCCACGCGCCGGCATCCGGACTCCAGACCGAGAGCCGCACGGCGGCGCGGCCGACGGTGCGACCCGACCAGCCCACGACACCGTCGCCGGTCGCCGCGACGATCAGCCGCAGGTAGGGCAGCCGGTAGCCGTCGTCTCTGGCCGCGATGTCGATCTCTGCGGCATCGATCGCCACCTCGTCGGCCAGGCGGTGCTTGGTCAGCGGCTCGTCCGTCGCCCCCGCGAACGCCGCGACGACGTGCGCCTCGGCTCGCGGTGTCTCGGCGCCCGCGGTGTCGGCCCCGCGAGACGGCGTCTCGGGTGCGGCCGGCGCGGCCGCCACAGCACGCTCGAGGGCCTCGTCGGCGAGGGCGTGCGGCGCCCGGGGGTCACGGTCGGCGAGGACGCCCGGTGTGGCCGGCGCAGCGACGAAATCCGTGGCGTCGTCTGCGGTGAACCCGGCGCGCTGCCACGTCTCGCTCTGCAGCCGGTCGACGCCGAATGTGGGAAGGGACAGGCCCTTCGTGCACAAGCTCGCGCGCTCGACGCTGTCGTCCATCTCGTTGCGATGGAAGACGCCGATGCTGTCGATGCGCCGGCCCGCGGCGTCCTCGATCCACACGCCGCCACCGCCGAGTTCCCACGCGTGCTCGAACCGCGTGTCGGCGCCCGTCGCCGCCGGAGTGCCGGCCAGGGCAGCGAGCCACGTCGAGCCCGGCGCGAGGCGAGTACCCTCGGCGGCGACCGCGACATCGTCGAACGCGCGGAAGCCGTCGCTGCCGCACGCGACGATCCGCCACCCCGAGATGTCGACGGTGCTGCGACCGAAGTTGCCCAGCTCGACGTAGTGCGACCGGGTGGCGCCGGCGATCTCGGGATCGGTGGCGAACTCGCTGATCGCGACGCTCGGACGCGCGGGGTAGTCGAACGCCCTCGATACGACCGGAGCGTCCCGTTCGGGGTTGCGCTCCCCCGGAGTTCGCGCCGCGATCACGAAGCCGTCGTCCGAGGTGCGCTGCCAGCTCTCGCCCGACCGGTGGTCGAGCTCGGCCGCGAGACGCTCACCGCCGTCCTGACACGCGGTGTCGCCACGCGACGACACCGTCACCCCGTCGACGCGGCGGCCGTCGGCGTCGACCAGGAGCACGCCCGACACGAGATCGGCGAGCGACGTGCGCGTGCGGACGGCGGCCTCGCCGGTGAACTCGGGGCCGCCAAGCACGAGCCTCTCGCCGGGCGCGAGCGATTCCTCGCCGGCGAAACGATGCTGCAGCGTGTCGCGGGTCAAGAGCCCGGTGGCGGTGCAGCGGTAGAGCGCCCAGCCCGCGAGCGACTCGGCCTCGGGGCCGGTGTTGCGCAATTCGACGAAGTCGTCGCCGTGCCCCGCCGGTCCGGCGGCAGCCAGCTCGTCGATACGGATGCCGGACGCACGAGCCGCCTCTTCGGTGACGGCATTCGTGGCGTCGGGGGTCGCCCGCGCCCGGATCCACCCCTCGCGCCCGCGCTGCCAGCTCTCACCGAGGGCGAACGCCGTCGCGGCCGGGGCATCCGGCATCCCGCACTCGCTCTGGGTCGGCACGGGGTCGCCGGGGTATATCGCCACGCTGTCGGCGACCGCACCGCCGGGCTCGAGCAGCACGAGCCCGTAGCCTTCGTGCGGCAGTACGGCGGTGAAGACGGCGTCCGCCGGCTCGCCCCGCCAGCCCATGTGGGTCGCGGTGTAGCGCTCCCCCGGCGCGAGCGTCACGCCGTTGAGGTCGATCTCGGGCCGGGATGCCTTCGCCCGCAGGCCCTCGGCGTCGCAGCGATAGATCGCCCAGCCGTCGAGGTCGACCGCTTGGTCCGAGGCGTTGCGCAGCTCGAAGAAGCCGCCGGACGCGCCGGGACCTCCCGGACCACCACCGGGGCTGATCTCATCGATGACCACGGACGGGCCGGGCGGACGCACGTCGGCTGCGGGGGCCGCAGCCGAGAGCAGAGTGGTGACGAGAAGGGATGCTGTGACGATCGCCCGAGGGCGCAATGCGACCTGCACGACGCCAGCGTCGGACTCGCGCGTGAACGACCGGAAGCGTCCCGAGAGCCTCCGGATGAACGCCGCAGGACGCCTGGGCAGCGCCTGCCGGCGATGCGGAGCAGATCAGCGCGCCGCCGCTGCGACCGCGGCCGCCACGATGGCGGCGTCGGTCACGTCGTGCCCGGCCGCGCCGCCGCCCGGACCCGAACGGGCTTCGAGGCCGGCACGGCTGCGCGCCGAGAGGTGCACGGCATCCACTCCCGCACCGAACAGCGCCGGGATGTCGCCGGGCTGCACGCCACCGCCGGCCATGACCTCGATCGCGCCGCCGGCGCGCGCGGCGAAGGCCGCCAGCCGCGCGACTCCATCGATGGATCGGGATGCGCCTCCCGAGGTCAGCACGCGATCGACGCCCTCGTCGCGCAATGCGTCGAAGACTGCGTCAGGGTCGCGCGCCGCGTCGATGGCGCGATGGAACACGAGGGCTGCCGGCCCTGCGGCATTCCGCCACCGGCGCAGGGCGGCGACGTCGAGCGCACCGTCTGCGTCGAGTGCGCCGACCACCACGCCGCCCACGCCACGATCGACGCACGCGCGGATGTCGGCCTCGACGAGCGCGACCTCCTCCGCGTCGTAGCAGAAGCCGCCGCCTCGTGGCCGGACGAGCACGTTCACCACGGCCGGATCCACGGCGGCGAGCACGGACTCCAGCACCCCCAGCGACGGCGTCAGGCCGCCGACCTCGAGCGCCTGGCACAGCTCCAGCCGGGAGGCTCCGGACTCCACGGCCGCCCGCGCACCGGACGGACCCTGGACGGCGATCTCGACGACACGCGATGCGGGCATGCCGAGAATCCTAAAGCGTCACCGAAAGAGGACCGGCCGCCCTCGCCCGTGGTGGGGGCGAGGACGGCCGGTCGGAGCCGTGCCGGATCGGACGGCGGTCTTGACGGATCAGCGCGCGGCCGAGCCCTCCACGTACCCCTCGTCCTGTTGCTTCCAGGCGAAGAGCGCGCGCAGGTCCTTGCCCACGGACTCGATCGGGTGCTGAGCGGCCTTCTCGCGAAGCTCGTGGAACTCCACCGCGCCGTTGTCCTGGTCGTCGATGAACCGCTTGGCGAACGCCCCCGACTGGATGTCGGCGAGCACAGCCTGCATGTTCTCCTTCACGTGCGGGTCGATCACGCGCGGGCCCGAGACGTAGTCGCCGTACTCGGCGGTGTCCGACACCGACCAGCGCTGCTTGGCGATGCCGCCCTCCCACATCAGGTCGACGATCAGCTTGAGTTCGTGCAGGACCTCGAAGTACGCGATCTGCGGCTGGTAGCCGGCCTCTGTCAGGGTCTCGAAGCCGTACTGGACGAGCTGCGACACACCGCCGCACAGCACGGCCTGCTCGCCGAACAGGTCGGTCTCGGTCTCTTCGGTGAAGGTGGTCTTGATGACGCCGGCACGCGTGCCGCCGATGGCCTTGGCGTACGACAGCGCGGTCGCCCACGCGGTGCCCGACGCATCCTGCTCGACCGCGATGATGTCGGGGATGCCGCGACCCGCGACGTACTCACGGCGGACGGTGTGGCCGGGAGCCTTGGGGGCGACGAGGATCACGTCCACGCCCTCGGGCGCCTGGATGTAGCCGAAGCGGATGTTGAAGCCGTGGGCGAAGGCCAGCGTCTTGCCGGGCGTCAGCTTGTCCTTGATGCTCTCGGTGAAGATCGAGCGCTGGTGCTGGTCGGGGGCGAGGATCATGATGAGATCCGCCCACTCGGCGGCGTCGGCGACGGACTTGACGTCGAAGCCCTCCTCCTGGGCTTTCTCGGTGGACTTCGAGCCGTCCTTGAGGGCGATGACGACCTCGACGCCCGAGTCACGCAGGTTCTGGGCGTGCGCGTGGCCCTGCGAGCCGTAGCCCACGATCGCGACCTTCTTGCTCTGGATGATGCTCAGGTCGGCGTCGGCGTCGTAGAAGATCTCAGCCATCTTCGTGTTTCTCCTTGGGTTGTGGTTCAGAAAGATCGATCGGATGCTGCGGCTCAGCCGCGCAGCACGCGCTCGGTGATGCTCTTGCCGCCGCGGCCGATGGCGACCAGGCCGGACTGGGCCAGCTCCTTGACGCCGAAGGGCTCGAGGGCACGCAGGAACGCGTCGACCTTGCCCTTGTCGCCGGTGACCTCGACCACGAGCGCGTCGGGGGCGTAGTCCACGATCTGCGCGCGGAAGAGGTTCACGACCTCGAGCACGTTCGAACGGCTCTGGTTGTCGGCACGCACCTTGACCAGCATGTGCTCGCGCTGCACGGAGGACACCGGGTCGAGCTCGACGATCTTGATGACGTTCACGAGCTTGTTCAGCTGCTTGGTCACCTGCTCCAGCGGCAGTTCCTCGACGTCGACGACGACCGTGATGCGCGAGAGCCCCGGCACCTCGGTGACGCCCACCGCGAGCGACTCGATGTTGAAGCCGCGGCGCGCGAAGAGACCGGCGACGCGGGTCAGCAGACCCGGCTTGTCCTCCACCAGGAGGCTCAACACGTGACTGGGCATGTGTCAGTCCTCCTGCTCGAAGGCGGGCGCATGGTCGCGCGCGTACTGGACATAGCTGTTGCTGACACCCTGCGGCACCATCGGCCACACCATGGCGTCGGCGCTCACGACGAAGTCGATGACCACGGGCCGGTCGTTCGTCTCGAGCGCGGTCTTGATCGCGGCATCCACGTCCTCCTCCTTCTCGACGCGGATCGCGAGGCAGCCGTACGCCTCGGCCAGTTTCACGAAGTCGGGGATGCGGACCGTGTCATGGCCGGTATTGAGGTCCGTGTGCGAGTAGCGCCCGTTGTAGAACAGCGTCTGCCACTGGCGCACCATGCCGAGCGAGGAGTTGTTGATGATCGCGACCTTGATCGGGATGTTGTTGATCGCGCAGGTCGCGAGCTCCTGATTGGTCATCTGGAAGCAGCCATCGCCGTCGATCGCCCACACGTGACGATCGGGCTCCGCGACCTTCGCGCCCATCGCGGCCGGCACCGAGTAGCCCATCGTTCCGGCCCCGCCGGAGTTGAGCCACGCATTGGGACGCTCGTACTTGATGAACTGCGCCGCCCACATCTGGTGCTGTCCGACGCCGGCGGCGTAGATGCCCTCCGGGCCGGTGAGCTCGCCGATCCGCTGGATCACGTACTGCGGCGACATGAGACCGTCCGAGGGCTGGGTGTAGCCGAGCGGGAACTCGTCGCGCAGTCCGTCCAGGAACGACCACCACTCCGCGGTGTCGGGAGTGCTCCCGGCACTGACCGCGCGGAAGGCGACATCGAGATCGACCAGCACGTCCTTCAGATCGCCCACGATGGGCACATCCGCGGTGCGGATCTTCGAGATCTCGGCCGGGTCGATGTCTACGTGCACGACCTTCGCGTTCGGTGCGAACAGCGCCGCCTTGCCGGTGACGCGATCGTCGAACCGGGCACCGAGCGAGACGAGCAGGTCGGCCTCCTGCAGCGCCAGCACCGCCGGCACCGTGCCGTGCATGCCCGGCATGCCCAGGTGCTGCGGGTGAGAGTCGGGGAACGCCCCACGCGCCATCAGCGTCGTGACCACGGGCGCGCCCGTCGACTCGGCGAGCGTCCGCAGCTCGGCCGACGCCTGAGCCCGCACCACGCCGCCTCCGACGTAGAGCACGGGCTTCTTGGCCTCGGCGATCAGCTGCGCGGCGGCCTGGATCTGCTTGCCGTGCGCCTTGGTCACCGGGCGGTAGCCGGGCAGGTCGATCTTCGGCGGCCACACGAACGGCGCCTCGGCCTGCTGGGCGTCCTTGGTGATGTCCACGAGGACAGGTCCCGGGCGTCCGGTGCCGGCGATCTCGAACGCCGCGGCGATCGCGGCGGGGATCTCGGCGGCGTCCTTGACCAGGAACGAGTGCTTGGTGATCGGCATCGTGATGCCCACGATGTCGGCCTCCTGGAAGGCGTCCGTCCCCATCAGGTTGGAGAAGACCTGGCCGGTGATGCACACGATGGGCACAGAGTCCATGTAGGCGTCGGCGATCGCGGTGACGAGGTTCGTGGCGCCGGGGCCGGACGTCGCGATCGCGACGCCGATCCGGTTCGACGCCGCTGCATAGCCCTCGGCGGCATGGCCGGCGCCCTGCTCGTGACGGACGAGGATGTGGCGCAGGGCGGTCGAGTCCATGAGCGGGTCGTAGACGGGGAGGATGGCGCCGCCCGGCAGCCCGAAGACGTCGGTGACGCCGAGCATCTCGAGCGAACGGACGACCGCCTCTGCGCCCGTGAGCACGGGCGCGGTGGCGGTGCGAGCGGGTGGCCGTGGAACGGCCGCAGCGGTTTCGGCGGGCATGGTGAGTCCTCGGATCAGTCGGAGGGATGTGTCGGTAGCCGCGTTCAGCCCGTGGTCGCGCCCTCCGCAGCGGAGCGCACGAGTCGGGAGTACTTGGCAAGGACGCCACGGGTATAGCGCGGGGGAAGCGGCTCCCAGCCAGAGCGGCGGGAGTCGAGCTCAGCTTCGTCGACGAGTAGGTCGAGAGAGCGAGCCGCGATATCGACCCGTATCAGATCACCATCGCGCACGAAGGCGATGGGACCTGCGTCCACCGCTTCGGGTGCTATGTGGCCGATGCACAGGCCGGTTGTGCCGCCTGAGAATCGTCCGTCCGTCAAGAGTAGTACATCTTTTCCGAGCCCTGCGCCCTTGATGGCGGCCGTGATCGCGAGCATCTCGCGCATGCCGGGACCACCCTTGGGGCCCTCGTAGCGGATGACGACGACGTCGCCCTTCTCGATCTGCCCCGCCTCGAGCGCGTCCATCGCGGCGCGCTCACGCTCGAAGACGCGCGCGGGTCCTTCGAAGACCGCGGCGTCGAAGCCGGCTGTCTTGACGACCGCACCCTCGGGCGCCAGCGAACCGTGGAGGATCGTGATGCCTCCGGTGGCGTGGATCGGGTTGTCGAACGTGTGGATGACGGTGCCGTCGATCGGGTCGGGATCGAGGTCGGCGAGGTTCTCGGCGAGCGTCTTGCCCGTGACCGTCAGGGCATCGCCGTGCAGCAGGCCCTCGTCGAGCATCGCCTTCATGATCACCGGGATGCCGCCGTGGCGGTCGACGTCGTTCATGACGTACTTGCCGAACGGCTTCATGTCGGCCACGTGCGGCACCTTGTCGCCGATGCGGTTGAAGTCGTGCAGGCTCAGGTCGACCTCGGCCTCTCTGGCGATCGCCAGCAGGTGCAGCACGACGTTCGTCGAGCCGCCGAGCGCCATCGCCAGGGCGATCGCGTTCTCGAACGCCTCCTTGGTCAGGATGTCGCGTGTCGTGATGCCCAGGCGCAGCAGGTTGACCACGGCCTCACCGGAGCGGTGGGCGAAGTAGTCGCGGCGGCGGTCGGCCGACGGCGGCGCGGCCGAACCCGGCAGCGAGAGCCCGAGCGCCTCGGCGACGGAGGCCATCGTGTTGGCGGTGTACATGCCGCCGCAGGCGCCCTCTCCCGGCGCGAACGCGCACTCGATGCGCTTGAGGTCGGCCTCGCTCATGCGACCGGCCAGGCACGCGCCGACGCCCTCGAACGAGTCGATGATCGTGATCTCCTTCTCGGTGCCGTCCGAGAGCTTGACCCAGCCCGGTGCGATGGAGCCGGCGTACAGGAACACGCTCGACAGGTCGAGGCGGGCCGAGGCCATCAGCATGCCGGGGATCGACTTGTCGCAGCCGGCGAGCAGCACCGATCCGTCCAGCCGCTCGGCCATGATCACGGTCTCGACGGAGTCGGCGATGACCTCGCGCGAGACGAGGGAGAAATGCATCCCCTCATGGCCCATCGAGATGCCGTCCGACACCGAGATCGTGCCGAACTGCAGCGGGTAGCCGCCACCCGCGTGGACGCCCTCCTTGGCGCCCTGCGCCAGGCGGTCCAGGCTCAGGTTGCAGGGGGTGATCTCGTTCCAGCTCGACGCGATGCCGATCTGCGGCTTGTCCCAGTCCTCGTCGCCCATGCCCACGCCACGGAGCATTCCGCGCGAGGTCGTGGCTTCGATGCCGTCCGTCACCACGCGGCTGCGCGGCTTGATGTCGATGGAGTTGTCAGGCTGGGGCATGACTGCGAGTCTATTGCCGCCGAGCGGCCCTCTCGGCGGCGATGACGCTCAGCAGCCGCGCGAGCGCCTCGATGTCGGGCACGCACAGCGAGGCCGCCGTGGGGCCGGTCCCGACGTGAACTCCGAGATCGCCGGCACCGAGGCTGCGAAGCGCGTCTTCGTCGGTGACGTCGTCACCCGCGAAGAGGACGGCCGAGGCATCCGTCCGCTCCCGCAGTTCGGCGATCGCGGAATCCTTGCCCTCGTGGCGGAACGCGTACTCGACGATGTTGTGGCCGGTGCGCCGGCGCCACTCGGGCGCCTCGGCGGCCACGATCGCGTCGACGAGCCGGTTCGCCTCATCCGCCGCGGCCGGCTCGGCCCGGCGGGTGTGGACGCCGAAGCCGAACGTCTTCGGCTCGATCCAGACGCCTTCCAGGTGCGCGGTCGCCTCTTCGGCGTGGGTGCGGAGCATATCGCGCAGCCGCACGTCGCCGTGATCCTCCGCGTGCGTGACGACGCCGCGCCCGGGGAGCCAGAACTCGGCGCCGTGGGATCCCGCGAGAAGCACCTGGGAGTAGTCGTCGTGCTCGGCGATCAGGCGCAGATCGACCAGGCTCCGGCCCGACACGAACGCCACGAGGGTGCGCGGCGCCGCCACGAGCGCGTCGACCGCGGCCCGCGCGGCCGGCAGCATCCGCGCATCCATCGGCTCGTCCTCGAGCGGCGACAGCGTGCCGTCGAAATCGAGGGCGACGAGCAGGAGAGCGGATGCCGTGATCCCGGCGATCGCCGAGCGCTCATCGGCCGAGACCTCCGTCATGAGCGCGCCCCTCTCGCCGTGGTCGCATCCGATCGTCCGGGTCCCTCCAGACGGCCGGGAGCCGTCGGCCGGTGGTGGTCGCGCGCGTCGGCGAGGGCATCGAGGAAGGACTGCGACCAGCGCGCGACATCGTTGTCGATCACCTTCTTGCGCAGCGCGCGCATGCGGCGGCCCTGCTCGGCCGAGGGCATCTCGATCGCGCGCATGATGGCGTCCTTCATGCCGTCGATGTCGTGCGGGTTGATGCGCACCGCACTGGGCAGCTCGTCGGCGGCACCGGCGAACTCGCTCAGCACCAGCACGCCGCGGTTGTCGATGCGAGAGGCGACGTACTCCTTGGCCACGAGGTTCATGCCGTCGCGCAGCGCGGTGACCAGCATCACGTCTGCGGCCAGGAACAGGGCCACCATCTCCTCACGCGGGTACGCCTGGTGAAGGTAGCGGATCGCCGTGTGGTCCATCGTGTCGTGATCGCCGTTGATGCGACCGACCGTCAGCTCGATCTCGTCGCGCAGCTGCATGTAGGCCCCGACCCGCTCCCGGCTCGGGCTGGCCACCTGCACGAGGGTCACGTCCTCGACCGAGAGCTTGCCGTCCTCCAGCAGTTCGCCGAACGCCTTCATCCGGTGACGGATGCCCTTGGTGTAGTCCAGCCGGTCGACGCCGAGCAGGATCTTCTTCGGGTTGCCCAGGCTCTCGCGGATCTCGACGGCGCGAGCCTTCACATCCTCGCGCCGGGCGAGCTCGATGTACGAGGTGGCGTCGATCGAGATCGGGTAGGCCTTCGCCAGCGCGCGGCGGCTCGACCCGTCGGGATTGGGCACCGTGATGCCCGACGCCTTGGTCTCGTACCGCAGCTGGCGCCTCACGGCGCGGGCGAAGTTGCCCGCGTCGGCGACGCGCTGGAAGCCGATCACGTCCGCGCCGAGCAGCCCCTCGAGCACCTGACGCCGCCAGGGCAACTGCGAGTAGAGGCCGTATGCCGGGAAGGGAATGTGGTGGAAGTAGCCGATGGTCAGGTCGGGCCGGGCCTCGCGGAGCATGCGCGGCACGAGCTGAAGCTGGTAGTCCTGCACCCACACCGTCGCCCCGTCCGCCGCGACGGCGGCCGCTGCCTCGGCGAAGCGCCGGTTGACGCGCACGTACGCGTCCCACCAGACGCGGCGATACCGCGGCTCTGAGATCACGTCGTGGTAGAGCGGCCAGAACGTGTCGTTCGACATGCCCTCGTAATACAGCTCGATCTCTTCGGCGCTGAGCGCCACCGGAACCAGGTGCGTCCCCTCGAACTCGAACGGCTCGACGTCGACATCCGGCTGGCCCGGCCAGCCGACCCACGCGCCGTCTGCCCGGCGCATCACCGGCTCGAGCGCCGTGACCAGGCCACCCGGCGACCGCCTCCAGGAAGGCTCGCCGTCACCGTCGACGACACGGTCCACGGGCAGTCGATTTGCGACGACGACGAGCTCGGCCTGTCGTCGAGGCGTGGTCTGCGGGGATGTCGCGCGGGCTGTCACACGGGCTCCTGACGGTGCGGGGGACGAGGCACCCCCAGGCTAGCGCGCCCTGAGAATCGGCCGAGGCCCCTTGACGCGGCAGACGCCGGATGTCAAGGGGCCGTGGCTGCGCGCCGCGCGCGATAGCGTGAACGTATGCGCAAATACCTCTTCGGAACGGGGATCATCGCGGCCTTCACCGGAGGCATGACGCTGTTGCGCGGCCTCCGCGAGAACGAGCCCTTCACGTGGCGGACCGCCCTCGCCTGGCTCAGCTGGGGGATCTCCATCGCCCTCGCCGTCGGTGCGATCGTCGATGTGCGCCGGGCATCGCGTGGTGAGCTCATCGCCAACGACTCCCCCGTCCACGGACGCGAGAAGAAGCTGGTCAAGCGCCGTATCAAGGGTTGACGCTCACCGTGTGAGGATCAGCGCGTCGCCCTGACCGCCGCCGCCGCAGAGGGCGACCGCCGCCGTGCCGCCGCCGCGACGAACCAACTCGTGCACCGCGTGGACGACGAGGCGATTGCCGGATGCTCCGATCGGATGCCCGATCGCGATGCCGCCGCCGTGCGCATTGACCACGTCATCGGCGAGGCCGAGCTCGGTCTGCGATCGGGCGACGACGGCGCCGAACGCCTCGTTGATCTCGACGAGGTCGAGGTCGGAGACCGCGATCCCCTGCTTGGCGCAGGCCTTCTCGATCGCGCGCGCCGGTTGCGAGTGCAGCGAGTTGTCGGGTCCGGCGACCTGTCCCGAGGCGCCAAGGGCGGCGAGCACCGGCCAGCCGTTCGCGTCCGCGTGCGCGCGCGTGGTGAGCACGACCGCCGACGCGCCGTCGGAGATCTGCGACGAATTGCCCGCCGTGATCGAGCCGCCTTCGGCGAAGGCCGGCCGCAGCCCGGCGAGCGTCTCGACGGTGGTCTCGGGACGGATGCCCTCGTCCTTCGCCACGACGACGGGGTCGCCCTTGCGCTGCGGGATCTGCACCGGCACGATCTCGGCGTCGAACATGCCCGCGGCCTGCGCCGCGGCGGCGCGCTGATGCGACCGTGCCGCGACCGCATCCTGCATCTCGCGCGTGACCTCGAGTCGCCCGTTGTGCCGCTCGGTCGAGGCCCCCATGCTCTCGCGGTCGTACGCGTCGGTGAGCCCGTCGAAGGCCATGTGATCGAGCACCTCGATCGAGCCGTAGGCCCAGCCGTCGCGCGACCCCATGAGCAGGTGGGGAGCGCGAGTCATGGACTCCATGCCGGCGGCCACCACGACGGTCGCGTCGCCGACGGAGATCATGCGGGCGCCGTCGATGATGGCGGTGAGTCCCGACAGGCAGACCTTGTTGACCGAGCCGGAGTGCACGTCCCACGGGATGCCGGCGCCCACGGCCGCCTGACGGGCGGGGTTCTGCCCGGCTCCTGCGGCGAGCACCTGGCCGATGAGCACGGCGTCGACGGCGTCCGCCGGGATGCCGCCCCGCTCCAGGGCGCCGCGGATGGCGGCGCTTCCGAGCTGCACCGCGGTGAGCGGTGCGAGCTGACCCTTCAGTCGCCCCTGCGGGGTGCGCGCGGCGGCGACGATGACGATGTCCTGGTTCATGCTTCCACCTTCAGCTCTTCTGCGACGGCGAGGTCCGGCTCGGTCGCGGCGATCACGTCCGCCACAGTGACGCCGGGCGCCACTTCGACGAGCACGAGGCCGTCGTCGGTGACGTCGATCACCGCGAGATCCGTGATGATGCGGTCCACCACGCCCCGACCGGTGAGCGGCAGCGAGCACTCGTGGACGATCTTGGGGCTGCCGTCCTTGGCGACATGCTCCATGAGCACGATCACCTTCGCCGCTCCGTGAACGAGGTCCATCGCGCCGCCCGGTCCTTTGACCATCTTGCCGGGGATCATCCAGTTGGCGAGGTCACCGGTGGCCGCCACCTGCATCGCGCCGAGGACGGCGGCATCGATCTTGCCGCCGCGGATCATCCCGAAGCTGGTCGCCGAGTCGAAGAACGCGGCGCCGGGGAGAGTCGTGACCGTCTCCTTCCCGGCGTTGATGAGGTCGGGATCGACGTGCTCCTCGGTCGGGTAGGGTCCGACGCCGAGGATCCCATTCTCGGACTGGAGCACGACCGTCACGCCCTCGGGCACGTGGTTCGGCACGAGGGTGGGCAGGCCGATCCCGAGGTTCACATATGCTCCGTCAGCCAGTTCCTGTGCGGCACGGGCGGCCATCTCGGTGCGGGTGAGCGCCATGTCAGGCTCCTTCCGGCATCTCGCGCGCGGCCGCCTGGGCGACCGAGACCGTGCGACGTTCGATGCGCTTTTCGATGTCGGTACCGACCTCCACGATGCGGTGCACGTAGATGCCTGGCAGGTGGATGCTGTCGGGGTCGAGTTCGCGGGGTTCGACGAGCTCCTCGACCTGAGCGATGCACACCCGCCCCGCCATGGCGGCCAGCGGGTTGAAGTTGCGCGCGGACTTGTTGAAGACGAGGTTGCCGTGGCGGTCGCCCCGCAGCGCGTGGACCAGTGCGAAATCGGTGACGATCGCCTCTTCCAGGACGAACTCGCGGGGCGCGCCGGCGAACTCGAACGTGCGGACGTCCTTCACCGGCGATGCGACGGCGATGCCGCCGTGCCCGTCGTAGCGGCGCGGCAGGCCGCCCTCGGCGACCTGCGTTCCGACGCCGGTCTGCGTGAAGAAGGCGGCGATTCCCGAACCGCCGGCGCGGAGCTTTTCGGCCAGCGTGCCCTGCGGCGTCAGCTCGAGTTCGAGTTCGCCCGAAAGGAACTGCCGCTCGAACTCCTTGTTCTCCCCCACATACGACGACGTCATCTTGCGGATGCGCTTGGCGTTCAAGAGGATCCCGAGGCCCCAGTCGTCGACCCCGCAGTTGTTGCTGACGATGCTGAGGTCGGTCGTCCCCTGCGCCAGGAGCGCCTCGATGAGCGCGATGGGGTTGCCCGAGAGCCCGAACCCTCCCACCGCGAGGGAGGCGCCGTCGGGGATGTCGGCGACGGCTTCGGCCGCCGAGCCCCACGTCTTGTCGATCATCCTGCTCCTTCGCTCGTGATGTCTTCGACCATCCTGCGAGCATCGCGGCCCGGTGTCCACGGTGCGGCTTGCCATGTGGAGAGACGAGGGCGTAGCGTCCATATCGTGGACAACGTCGCCAAGCGGAGCGTTCCGGGCGCCCAGTCGGTGGCGCGGGCTGCACAGTTGCTGCGACTGGTCACCTCCGCCGGCGACGAGGGCATGTCGGTCGCCGATCTGGCTCGCCGTGCGGATCTCACACGCCCGACCACGCATCGGCTCCTGACCGCACTGCGCCACGAGGGCCTCGTCGACCAGGACGACAAGAGCGGGCGATGGATGCCGGGACCCGAGCTCTTCCTGATGGGCACCGTGGCGGCATCCCGCTATGACATCACCGCGATCGCGCGCGACATCGTGAGGTCGCTCGCGGTGCGGACCGAGGAGAGCGCGTTCCTCTCGGTGCGCCGTGGTGACGAGACGGTGTGCCTCCTCCGCGAAGAGGGCAGCTTTCCGATCCGCTCGTTCGTCCTGTCGGAAGGCGTGCGGTTCCCGCTCGGCGTCGCCTCGGCGGGCCTGGCGATCCTCGCCTTCCTGCCACCCCACGATGTGGACGCGTACTTCGCCCGCCACCCTGAGCTGGGGTCCGAGTGGGGTGCGCCGCACGGTGAGCAGCGGCTGAGGGCGCGCCTGCGCGACACCCAGGAGCGCGGCTACGCCGTCAACCCCGGCCTCATCGTCGAGGGCTCGTTCGGACTGGGCGCCGCGGTGTTCACGAAGGAGGGGCATCCGCAGTGGGCGCTCAGCCTCACGGGCGTCGAGTTCCGTTTCGGAGCCGACCGCCTGCCCGAGCTCGGGCGCACGCTGCTCGCGCACGCGCACCAGCTCACCACCCGCATCGCGGCTGGTCGCTGACCCCGCCTTCGAACCGCTCAGGCCCGGGCGAGCTCTTCGCGCACGACCGCGGCCACAACATCCGCCCCGGCCGGCGACATCACGATCGTGTAGTGGTTGAGACCCTCGAGCCTCTCGTGCGCGATCCCGGGATGGGCGGCGAGCACGCGGGCCAGGTGCTCGGGCGCGTAGAGGCCCGGCGGCTCGTCCTGCAGTCCGCGAGGCGCGGTCACCATACGGATGGGGTGCTGCAGCCCGGCCAGCGCCGCCGGCAGCGCGCCACCGGTGTTCATGTCGCGCGTGTCGTCGGCGGTGGTGTCGTAGCTTGTCGCCGGACGCAGCGCCCCCTGCCCGTCGGCCACGAGGTCGTACGCGAGGTACCGCTCGAGCTCGGGCGTCCAATCCGCGCGGAAGGCGGGATGCCGCCGCCAGAACTCGATGTACTCACCCGCGTCAGCGAACCGCATCGACAGCCGCGCGGCGGTCGGCCCCAGGATACCCGCGACCAGCTCGTCGGTGCTGAGTCCGGCCGGGACGTCGAGCGGAAGCCCGCCGTCCACGAGCACGAGCCGTGACACGCGCTCCGGATACTGATGCGCGAGCACCACGGCCACGAACGCGCCCATCGAGTGCCCGACCACGACCGTGCGCTCGACGCCGAGGGCGTCCAACGCCGCAGCGAGGTCGGCGGCGTGCGCCGACATGCCCGCGGGCCCCGCCAGCGTGTTGCTGGCACCACGCCCGCGCAGGTCCGGCGCGATCGCGCGGACCCCGGGCAGTCCGTCCACGACGAACGGCCACGCGAGGTGCGATGACGTGACCCCGTGGATGAGGAGCACGTTCGGCGCATCCGCCACCGCTGGATCCGGGTCCCAGATGCCGACACGCAGCGCGCCGCCTGACACCGGGATGTCCGCGGTCCGGTAGCCGTGACCCGCTCGTGCCAGGTCGGCCGTCGACGGCTCGGCGCCCGGCATCCGTCTGCCGCTCATCGTGCTGTCCACCCGCCGTCCATCGTGTACGAGGCGCCGGTGACCATGCCCGCTTTGTCGGACGCGAGCCATCCGGCGAGCGAGGCCACCTCGTCGGCTTCGACGAGCCGCTTGATCGCGGTCTCGGTGAGCATGATCTTCTCCACCACCTCGGACTCCGGGATGCCGTGGACCTTCGCCTGGTCGGCGATCTGCTTCTCGACCAGCGGCGTGCGCACATAGGCCGGATTGATGCAGTTGCTCGTGACACCGTGCGGCGCACCTTCGAGTGCGGTCACCTTCGACAGGCCCTCCAGGCCATGCTTGGCCGACACGTAGGCGGACTTGAAGGCACTGGCGCGCAGCCCATGGGCGCTCGAGATGTTGATGATCCGCCCCCAGCCGCGCTCGTACATCGTCGGCAGCGCCGCCCGGATGAGCAGGAACGGCGACTCGAGCATCAGGCGCAGCAGCAGGCGGAAGGCGTCGGGATCGAAGTCCGCGATCGGACTCACTCGCTGGATGCCCGCGTTGTTCACCAGGATGTCGACGTCGAGCGCGAGCTCGTCGAGAGCCGCGGTCACGGAGAGGTCGACGACCCAGGATTCCCCACCGACCTCGGCGGCGGCATCCATCGCGGCCTGCGCGTTCAGGTCGGCGATGATCACGTGCGCGCCGCGCGCCGCGAACTCGTGGGCGCACGCCAGCCCGATCCCGCTGGCACCGCCCGTGACGAGAGCCCGCCTGCCGGCCAGATCGTTGTCGCTCATCCCTGCTCCTCCCCCTGCGCCGCGCCGGTCCTCGGCGCGAGCGCGTTGTCGATGAACCGGGTCATGCCCGCGAAGACGACCGGATCCAGCTCCGACGGCGGCCGGCCGTCGGCGTCCCGCTCCCACAACAGGAAGCGCATGCCGATCAGCTCGCCCATGCCCATGAGCGCCCACGCGGTGGTCTGGGGATCGAGTGCCCGGTCCACGTCGCCCGCCGCCTGCGCGGCGCGCAATCCGGCCTCGTACCCCTCGACGATGCGCGTGTAGTGCAGGCGCAGCACCTCGGGAGAGACGAACTCCGCCTCGCGCACGACGCGGTACAGCGCCGGGTGCTCGGCCGTGAAGCGGAAGAAGCCCGCGAACCCGGCACGCTCAGCCTCCAGGCGCGACGACGCACCCTCCATGGACTCCGACATCGAGTGGCGTACACGCCGGTTCAGATCGAGCACGAGCGCCTCGAAGATCGCCTGCTTGCTGTCGAAATAGAGATAGAACGTGCCCAGACCGATTCCGGCGCGCTCGGTGATCTTGACGATGGATGCCTCGTGGTAGCCCTGTTCGGCGAACACCAGTTCCGCCGCCTCGAGCAGGCGGCGTCGCGTGGCTTCACCGCGCTTGGTCAGCGGACGGCCCGTCGCCGATGAGACCGGGGCCTGCGCGTCGTCGACGAGTTCGCCGGAACTGCTCATCGCCGCACCTCCTTCGTAGTGTGCTCGCGCTCCCCCGCGCGATCTCGTGCCATGACGGCCCGTGCCCGCTCGCGAAGCCGGGATCGGGCGAGCTTCTCGATCGTCGAACGCGGCAGCTCGTCCACCAGCTCGATGCGCACCGGCACCTTGAAGGCGGCGAGATTGCGACGGGCGTGGGCCAGCAGCTCATCGCTCGACAGGGCCGCGCCGGCGACGGGCACGACGAAACCGACCCCGCGCTCGCCCCACACCGGGTCGGGCACGCCGACCACCGCCGCCGCCGCGACGAGCGGGTGCAGGCACAGTGCGTACTCGACTTCGGCCGGGGCGACGTTCTCGCCGCCCGAGATGAAGATGTCCTTCAGCCGGTCGACGACGCGGTAGCGGCCTTCGGCGTCACGGGCGACGAGGTCGCCCGATCGCAGCCAGCCACCGCTCATCGCGCGTGCCGTCGCATCGTCGTCGCCCAGATAGCCGGCGAAGACGCTCGGCCCGCGCACCCACAGCTCACCGGTCGCCTCGCCCTCGAGCGGCAGCCCCGAGTCGGGATCGACCACTCGCACCGTCACGTGCGGATACGGGCGTCCGACAGCGCCCGGCGTGCCGGCGGCTTCGTCGGCGGGCAGGTGCAGCACGTTGGGGCCGGCTTCGGTGAGTCCGTAGCCCTGGGTCAGCGGGACGCCGCGTCCGGTCCAGGCCGCGTGAAGCGCGGTCGGCATCGTGGCGCCGCCGACCAGTGCCAGTCGGAGGGACGACACGTCGGTGGTCTCCCACTCACGGTCGGCCGCCAGCATCGCGTACTGCGTCGGGACCCCCATCATGGCCGTCACCCGGCGTTCCGCGATCAGACGCAGCGCGCGGGCAGGCTGGAACGAACGCTCGAGGACGACCGTCGCGCCCGCCCACCACGCCAGCAGCGGCTGGCAGTTCCATGCCGCCACGTGGAACTGCGGCAGCATCGCAAGGACGACATCGTCGTGGTGCAGGGGCAGCGCCTGGGCGAGCGCCAGGTTGTTCCAGAAGCAGTTGGCGTGCGTGAGCACGACGCCCTTCGGGGCGGCTTCGCTGCCCGACGTGAAGATCACCAGCAGCGGATCGTCGTCGCGCACGGGGCGCCAGGGTCTCGGCCGGAGCGAGACGGGTACGGTCGCTTCGACTCCCGTCGTTCCGAGCACCGCGACCTGCAGCATCCGTTCAGCGCCGCTTTGCGCGCTCGCGTCGACGGCGCGGATCGCCTCACCGGCGAGTGCCACGTGCTCGTCTTCGATGAGCACGAGCGAAGGCGCCGTCCGCGTGAGGACGTCGGCCAGCTCGCGCGTGGTCAACCGCCACGACAATGGCACGAATGCGATGCCCGCCAGCGCGCACGCGAAGAACGCCACGACGTGATCGGTCGTGTTGCCCGACACCGTCGCGATGCGGTCGCCCGCCGCATAGCCGGCTCGGCGCAGTCGTTCCGCAAGCGCCGACGCTCGTGCCGCGAGCGTTCCGTAGTCGGTCGTGACGCCACGGTCGTCCACCGCGGTCCGCTGAGGTGACGTCGCCGCACGATCGATCAGCCAGCGGCCGATCGTGTGAGGCCCGTCTTCGACGTCGGGGTCGAGAACGGCATCCGCATCCCACATCATGTGCTCACCCCCGTCACACGCGGGCCTCGACCGGCGCGTCTGCCGTGTCATCGGCGTCGTCCATCTGACGCAGCGGGTCGCGCACCTTCTCGCCGCGATGCCGGCGGACGGCGGCATCGATGGTTCCGGCGATCCCGCCCGGCAGGAACATCACCACGAGGATGAAGAGGACGCCGAACAGGAACAGCGGCTCCGACAACGGGATGCGCAGCACGTCGGGGAGCCCCGCGATCGCCTCGGACCCCGCCAGCACCGTGAGGCGCTGGTCGAGCAGCGTGTACAGCACACCGCCAACGATCGCACCCCAGCGGAACCCGGCGCCACCCAGGACGACCATGACGAGGATGGTGATCGTGAGATCGGCCGAGACCGCCCGCGGAACAGTGCCCGACTGCAGCAGCATGTACGCCACGCCCGCCAGGCTCGCCAGGATCGCGGCGATCACGAAGACGATGAGCTTCACGCGATACGGCGACAGTCCGAGAACCCGCACGCGCTGCTCGTTCTCGCGCGTGGCCCGCGCGAGGTGCCCGAGTCGCGAGGTGTCGACCCACAGAGTCACCAGGTAGACCACGACCAGCACCACGAGCGTGAACCAATAGAGGTTGCGCGTGTTGACCACGCCGATGAGGAAGTCCGGCACCATCTCGGTGTTCAGGCTCAGCCCCTCTTCGCCCCCGGTGACCTGCGAGTTGCGACGCACCAGCACCGAGCCGGCCTGCGCGAAGGCGAGCGTGACCATCGCGAACGGAATGCCCGAGACGCGCATCGACACCGCTCCGGTGACCAGGGCGATCACCATGCCGCCGATGAGCGCGACGAAGATGCCGGGCCACAGCGGCACGCCGAAGTGCTCGAGCGCGATGCCCAGCCCGTACGCACCGGCACCGAAGTACAGCGCATGGCCGAACGACAGCATCCCGCCCGATCCGAGCAGAAGGTTGTACGACAGAGCGAGTGCCGCGAACACCATGCACAGCGACAGCAGTGCGAGCGTGCCGGGCATATAGGTCGGCGTGGGGAGGATCCCAGGAATGGAGATGTTCAGCAGCGGCAGGATCGCCATGAAGACGACCAGCGCGGCACCGACGATCGCGGGGATGTACCGGGCCGTCTGTCGAGTGTGTCGAGACACTATGCCTTCCTCCCCAGGAGTCCGGTGGGTCGCACCAGCAGCACCAGCGCGAGAAGGATCACGACGATGAAGTCGCCCGTGCCGCCCAGGTACGAGTTGGCGAACTGCTGCAGGACGGCGACGAGGACGGATGCCACGGCTGCGCCCGTCAGCGAGCCGAGGCCACCGACCACCGTGACGATGAAGGCGAAGATCAGCAGCGTCTGGCCGAGGTGCGCCGACACGAACGTCGAATAGTGCATGGCCAGCACGCCGCCGATGCCCGCGGCCGCGCCACCGATCGCGAACACGAGGGTGAACGACCGGCGCACATCGATGCCGAGGGCGGTGACCATCGAGCGGTTCTCGACTCCCGCGCGGATGATCATGCCGTAGCGCGTCTTCTGAAGGAACAGCACCAGCGCCAGCAGCACGAGAACTGCGGCGATCATGAGCACCCAGTAGGTGTTGGGGATCCGGGCGCCCAGCACATCGGTGGTCTGGCGCAGCCACGCCGGCCCGGCGATGTGGATGGGGTCGGTGCCCCAGATCCCCTCGAACAGTGCCACCGCGGCGATCGAGAGGCCGACGGTCACGAGCACCTGCTCGATGTGGCGCTCGTACAGCGGACGGATGAGCACGAGCTCGGTGACCGTCGCGAAGAGAGCGCCGACTCCGGCGCCGACGAGCACCGACAGCAGGAAGGATCCCCACGACTCGGTGCCGAGGGCCTGCGCGACCATCCAGCCGGCGAAGGCACTCAAGGTGAGGAAGGCGCCGTGGGCGAAGTTCAGCACGTGCATCAGCCCATAGATCAGGCTGAGCCCGCTCGCGACGAGGAAGTACAGGGCGCCGAGGCCGACGCCGGTGATCAGGGTCAGGACGATGGAGCTCACGCCGCTGCCTCCGCGTGCACGCCGAGGAGGCGGCGGGTCAGGTCGTCATCGTCGAGGATGTCGCGGGCCTTGCCCACGTGCACCACGCGCCCGCCGGCGATGACGATCGCATCGTCGGCCAGGCGGCGCACCACTTCGAGGTTCTGCTCGACCAGGAGGATCGGGACCGTCTGCGACGCCAGTTCCAGAGCGGCGGCCACCTCGGTCACGATCTTCGGTGCCAGCCCCTTCGTGGGCTCGTCGACCAGCAGCAGCCGGTTGTCGTTGATCAGGGCGCGGGCGACCGAGACCATCTGCTGCTGACCGCCCGAGAGGGTGCCGGCGGCCTGGTCGCGGCGCGCGACGAGGTCGGGGAACAGCTCGGCGACGAGTTCGCGACGCGGGTTCTTCTGACGCTCGGCGAGGGCGAGGTTCTCTGCCACGGAGAGCTTGGCGAAGACCTCGCGGTCCTCGGGGACGTAGCCCACGCCACGCCGCACGATGCGGTGGGTGGGCAGCCCGTCGATGCGCTCGCCGGCGAGCGTCACGGTGCCACGGCGATGGATGAGACCCAGGATGCCGCGAAGAGTCGACGTCTTTCCGACGCCGTTGCGGCCGAGCACCGCGGTGATGCCCGTGGCCGGAACCTCGAACGACACGTCCTCGACGACCTGCTGGCCCGCGATCGTGCAGCGCAGTCCCGCCACCTTCAGGATCGCCTCGCCGGCGGTCATGCTGCCGCCGTCCCGAGGTACGCGCTCTGCACGAGCGGATCCTCCATGATCTTCTGGGGCACGTCGTAAGCGATGATGCTGCCGAAGTACATCACGGCGACGCGATCGACCAGTCCCATCAGGACGTCGATGTGATGCTCGACCATGAGCACGGTACAGCCCTTCTCGCGGTGCAGGTCGCGGATGTTCTCCACGAGCCCCGCCACATCGCCGGAGGCGACGCCTGCCATCGGCTCGTCCAGCAGCACGATGCTCGCCTCCGTCGCCAGCAGCACGGCGATCTCGAGCTTGCGCTTGTCGCCGTGCGAGATGTCGCCCGCCGCGGCTGCGTGCTTGTGATCGAGTCCGACGATCCGGAGCTTCTCGAGCGCGAGCTCGGTGGCGGCATCCGTTCGCCGCGGAAAGCGCAGCAGCGACCCGGACCCGCCCAGCGACACCTGCGCCGCGAGGCGCACGTTCTCGAGCACGCTCAGCCGCGGGAAGATGCTCGAGGTCTGGAACGTTCGTCCCAGTCCCGCCCGCGCCCGCGCCGGGACCGAGGCCGACGTGATGTCGCGGTCGTCCAGCAGCACGCGGCCGGCGGTCGGCTTGACCAGGCCAGAGATCACGTTGAAGAGCGTGGTCTTTCCGGCGCCGTTGGGGCCGATGACCCCGACCAGGCTGCCCGCGGCGATGTCGAGGGCGACGTCCTTCAGGATGGTCGCGCCCCCGATCTGCAGGCCGAGGGCCTCGACCTGCAGACGTGAGCCGCGGCGGGGCGCGGGCGGAACGGGAGTGCTCATGCTGGGCCGGCGCTCCGCGTCACTCGGCTTCGGCCGGCGCGACGTCCTCGGCCGGCACGGTGTCGACCAGTTCCGGCACGAAGGTGTCGCCGTCGGCGACGAGGCGCGCCTGGTACATCTGCTGGATGAGGGCATGGTCGCTCGCGCGGACCGCCATGGCACCCTTGGGGCCCTCGAACTCGAAGCCCTCGAGTGCGGCGACCATGGCGTCGACGTCGCCCTGGCCCTCCTGGATCGCGTGGACGATCATGATGGCCGCGTTGAAGCCGTCGGGGCTGAAGAGGTCAGGCGTGCCGCCGGCCTCTTCGATCGCCTCGACCATCGCGGTGTTGACGTCGTTGTCGGGCGCGCCCGGGAAGTAGTGGTTGAGGAAGTTGATCTTCTCGGATGCCTCACCGTAGGCGCCGAACGTCGCGGCGTCACCGAGCCCCGTGACGACGGGGATCTCGTCGAGCACGCCCTGCTGGCTCATCGCCTGCCACATCGCTCCCGAGGTCGCTCCCGCCCACGCGACGAAGACCAGGTCGGGCGAGGCCGACAGCACTTGCTGCGCGAACGGTGTGAACTCGGTCACGTCCTCGGCCACCAGCACCGGCGTGACCGTGGCGCCCTGACTGCCGAGGATCGCCTCGACGGCCGCCACGTTGCCCTGGCCGAAGGCGTTGTCCTGCGCGAACACCGCGATGGTCTTGCCCTCGATGTCGTCGAGGAACGTTCCGGCGGTGGCCACGTCCTGTGCGCTCTGGCGCCCCGAGCGGAAGGTGAACTCGTTGACGCCGGTGACGGCGTCGGCTGCAGCCGGCCCCGAGATGTACAGCACCTGGTTCTGTGCGGCCTGCTCGGCCACCGCGAGCGCGACCCCGGACGAGGCGGTGCCGGCGATGATGTTGACGCCCTCGCCGATCAGCTCCTTGACGGCGGTGACGGCCTTGTCGGGGTCGCCCGCGTCGTCGCGGTACTCCACGGTGATCGTCGTGCCGTCGATCTCGCTGGTGCCGTCGGTGGCGTAGTCGAGCCCGGCCTTGAAGGCGTCGAGGTACTGCTTGCCGTAACCGGCGAGCGGCCCGGACTCACTGGTGACGATGCCGACGGTCACCTCGGAGGGAGCCGATTCCCCGTCGGATCCCCCGCCGGGGGCTGCCGTCGGTGCGCAGGCGGCCAACGCCAGCGCGGCCGTGGCGACCACGGAAGCTATCACGGAACCTCGGAGCGACTTCTTCGTAACCCGCATGTGCGTGCCTTTCCCCATTGGAAGGATCTGGTGCCTCGGGAGGCAGAACCTGAAATCTGATTCAGGTTCTTGCAATCTACGAAGCCGGCGGCTCTCCGGTCAAGTCGAGAAGGCTCTCCAAGCGGTGTCGTTACCGAATCGCGACGAGCCGGAACGACGAAGGGCGGCCCGCCGGGCCGCCCTTCGCGATGTGGTGCACCCCCTGGGACTTGAACCCAGAACCCACTGATTAAGAGTCAGTTGCTCTGCCGATTGAGCTAGAGGTGCGTGATCCGCAACGTGGCGAACCGAGGGTCAACATTACCATCACGATTGCGTCAACGAAAATCGAGGTCGGCGCGCGCCGGATATCCTGGCTGATGTGACTTCCGCCCTCCCCGACCCGACGTTCGACGCGCCGATCGAGGAGGATCTGACGGCCGATCTCGCTCTCGCGCTGCTGCTGGCCGATGCGGCGGACGCGGCATCCATGCCCCGCTTCGATGCCGCCGATCTCGACATCCGCACGAAGGCGGACTCGACGCACGTGACCGAGGCCGACCTCGCGACGGAACGCGCGATCCGCGCCCTGCTGGAGGCGGAGCGCCCGCACGACAGCGTCTTCGGCGAGGAATACGGCGTCACCGGCGACTCGAATCGCCAGTGGATCATCGACCCGATCGACGGCACCGCGAACTACCTCAAGGGCATCCCGATGTGGACGACGCTCATCGCGCTGGCGATCGACGGCGTGCCACGGGTCGGAGTCGCCAGCCAGCCCGCGATCGGGCGTCGCTGGTGGGCTGCGACCGGTCTCGGCTCCTGGACCGACACACCGGCGGGACCGCGGCGACTCGCCGTCTCGAGCGTCGACTCGGTCGCCGATTCCAGTGTGAGTTTCCAGAGCATCGCGCAGTGGCGGGATGCCGGCCGGCTCGCCGCTCTGGAACGCCTGACCTCCGCCGTGTGGCGCGATCGCGGCTACGGCGACGCGTGGCCGTACATGCTGCTGGCCGAGGGACGCCTGGAGTTCGTCGCCGAGTTCGGGGTGCAGGAGTACGACATCGCCGCCCTCGTGCCGATCATCACCGAGGCCGGCGGCCGCTTCACGTCATTCGACGGCCGCGATTCGATCTCGGAGCGCTCTTCACTCGCGACCAATCGCCTGCTGCACGACGCGTACCTCGATCTCCTCCATTCCGACTGACCCCGCCCGCTCCCCGCTTCTACCCCGCCTTACCCCAAACCCCCACCAACCCCACAACCCCACACCCCCACCCTCCCCCGACCTCCCCGGAGACCCCGTGACGTTCCCCGCACGTTCCCGCCTCGGCACCGCAGCCGTGGTCGCGCTCTTCGCCGCGCTGACGCTCACCGCGTGCGCGGGCTCGCCGCAGGCGGCCCCGCTCGAACAGACCGACGTGGCGCCCACGCCGTCGGCACCGTCGCCGGAGCCGTCGGCGACTTCCGAGCCGGAACCCGCCGACACCGACGAACCGACGTGCGAGACGCTGATCAGCGAAGCCGTCTCGAAGGACTTCGAGAGCCTCGGCTGGACTTCGCAGGCCGAGCCCTTCTACATCGGAAGCATCGAGGTCGCCGAAGGGCTGCAGTGCGTGTGGGCCGACTTCGAAGGTCCCGCCGGGGATCACGGCCAGATGTTCGGCTGGGCGCCGATCTCTGACGGCGATGCCGCCGACGCCCAGTCGAAGCTCGTCGAGCAGGGCTGGATCCGTGAAGAGGGCCCGGAGGGCACCTACATCACGGAGAGCCCCGACACGACGATCTCCGCCGACGCGGAAGGCTATGGCATGACCTACCTGTTCGCGGACGGCTGGGTCAAGCTCGCGGACACCAAGCAGAACCTGCTGCTGATCGAGTGGCCGAAGAGCTGACACCAGCGGTCAGCGCCGCCTTCACTTGTCGCTGAGCTTGTCTTTGACCACCCCGGCCGCCTTGTCGACGATGTTCGGCTTCGCGTCGGTGCCGTACAGCCGCGGATCGGGCTGCGTCGGCGGAGGCATCGGAACCGACGTCTCGGGCCCGTCGAGATAGGTGAACTCGCCCTTCCCGTCGGGAGTCGGCCCCGATGCCCACGATCCCTCGGCAGCAGCGGCGCCGTCGGAGAAGTTGATGTACTCGTAGGCCACGTCGCGCTGCTCCCGTCCGAGCGGGAAGTTGCTCGGCACTGGGAGGTCCTCCACTCCTTCGTCGCGCAGTTCTTGGGCGGCGCGGATCCACTGGTTCTGGTGCATCGTGTCGCGTGCGAGGAGGAACGACAGCAACTCCCGAACGCCCGGGTCGTCGGTCATGTTGTAGATGCGGGCGACCTGCAGACGCCCCTGCATCTCGGCGTTGGCGTTGGCGGTGAAGTCGGCGAGCAGATTGCCGCTCGCCGTGATGTAGGAGCCCTGCCAAGGGTTGCCATTGCTGTCGACGGGGCGCACACCGGCACCCGCGACGATCGCGGACTGCACATCCATGCCGCCGATCACGGCGCCCAGCACGGGGTCGGACGCCGCCGCCTGCTCCGATTGCTCCACCGGCGCCTTCTCGAGGAGCTGGGCGATCATGATCGCCAGCATCTCGACGTGACCGAACTCCTCCGCGGCGATGCCGTAGAGGAGATCGCGGTATTTGCCGGGGATGTGGCAGTTCCAGGACTGGAACCCGTACTGCATGGCCACGGTGATCTCGCCGTACTGGCCACCGAGGACCTCTTGCATCCGCCGGGCGTAGACGGCGTCGGGCTTGGCCGGGGACGCCGAGAACTGCAGCTCCTGCTTGTGGAAGAACATCCATCGCTCCTTGTCGAACTCATCCCCCATCGCCGGCCGGACCGGCCGCCGTCCGGCGAGAGTAGGCAGGACGATCCGAGGCTCTCAGGGGGTGGCATCCGGTCACTCAAGCGAGTAGCCTCCGCGGGCGCGATCGCGCGGAGGCTCCTGCCATGACGACACCGGAGGGCGCAAGCCCCCTGGCGATTTCGATGTCGAGCGCTTCACTGGGTCCATCGACCAGACCGCACCAGCTCCAGGAGGACGAGCCCTCATGTCCGAGACCACGCCACAGCAGCGCGCCAAGCGCCCTCGTTCGGCGATCGCCGGACCATACGGGCACCCGTTCCATCCGATCCTGGTGACGATCCCGATCGGCACGTGGGCGGCCAGCCTCGTGTTCGACATCATCGGGCTGGCGTCGGACGACCCGGCCCCCTTCGTCGTGGGAGCGCGGGTCCTGATCCTGATCGGAATCGTCGGCGCGGTGCTCGCCGCGGCGATCGGACTTGTCGACTACGCCCAGCTCGCGCGGGGCACCGCTGCCCGCAAGACGGCGACCGTGCACATGGCGCTCAATCTCGGCGTGACGGTGCTCTTCCTCGTGAATCTGCTGCTGCGGTGGTCGGCTGATGACGACGAGGTGAGCATCGTCGGCTTCATCCTGAGCATCGTGGCACTCGGCGCGCTCGGCGTCTCAGGATGGCTCGGCGGCAAGCTCGCCTACCATTACGGCGTGCGGGTGGCGGACGAACGCACGCAGGCCGAGGGGTTCCGCTGAGCCCGCACGGTCTGCGACGCGTGCGCCCAGCTCAACCACGCCGCAGCGTAGCGGCCGTCAGCACTACCGTGCCTGCCAGGAGCACTCCCCCGACGACTCGGCCCGGCCACCACCGCCAGCCGCCGGTGACCGTATCTCCGCCGCCATTCGGCGCCAGGACGGTGCCGGCTGTTGGCGATGCGCCACCCGCACGCAGCTCGACGCGGTGCTTCAGCGTCGACACGACCGCGTCATAGCCGCGCGGCCACACGCCGTGCAGCACCAGGCCGCCCCGCTGTGCGTTGCCGACGAACGTCGTGAAGCGGCGGCGGCGCGGTGCGCGCACGATCGCACGAGCGACCCGTCGCGGCGAGGTCGCCGGAGGTAGCGGGTGCACGCGCCGCCCCGTGAAGTTCGCGGCGTGCTGGTAGATGGGCGTGTCGATCGTCGCGGGAAGGATCAGACGCAGACGGATGCCGCTCCCCCGCAGCTCCTGACGAAGAGACTCGGCGAAGCCTTGAAGACCGAACTTGCTCGTGACGTAGGACGAGATCTCGGGAGAGCCGACGCGGGAGTACAACGACCCGACGATCACGAGCGTTCCGCGGCCCTGTCGGCGGAAGTGCGGCAGGACTGCGCGGGCTCCGTGCACCTGTCCCATGAGGTTGGTCTCGACGACCTGGCGGAAGATGCGGGGCGGCGTCCGTTCGAAGGCGCCGTAGCTCATGACCCCGGCGTTGCCGACCCACACGTCGATGCGACCGAATTCGGCGATCGCCTCGGCTGCGAGGGCGTTCACCGCCTCTTCGCGCACGACGTCGGTCGCGATCGCGCGCACCCGGGAGCCGAGGGCGCGGCATTCCGCGGCCACGGGCTCCAGCGCAGTGGCGCTCCGCGCGGCCAGCACGAGCCGGCTCCCGCGCCGAGCGTACTCGCGCGCCGTCGCACGGCCGATGCCGCTGGACGCGCCCGTGATCACCACCACCGGCGAGTTCTCCGAAGGGGCGGCGCGTGTCATCCGGAAAGGTCCCATCCCCGTGACGGTACGGGCCCTCACCCGCTCGCACCCGACCCTTGACAGATCGGCCGCTACACGCCCGCGATCAGCTCATCGAGCACGCGACGGGCGAATTCCGCCTGCCCCGGCGGCTCGTTGGTGATCATGATGAGCCCCTTCCACAGTGCCCACCCCCGGCCTCGCGCCCACGTGGCCTCGTCGAGGTCGAGCCGTCGGTGGAACTCCTCGCGCGCCCGACCCCGGAAGAGCGTCCACCGCATGACCGTGTCGCACGCCGGGTCGCCCACCGCCGAGCAGCCGAAGTCGATCACACCCGACAGGCGGCCGTCCGTCAGCAGCAGGTTGTTCACCGACACGTCGCCGTGGAACCAGACGTCGGGTCCGAGGAACGTCGCGTCCAGGGCGTCTCGCCAGATGCCGGCGGCGATGTCGCGCTCACGCCCGTGCACGCGGTGCAGGATGTCGCCCATCTCGTCGTCCCAGTGCTCGAGCGAGCCGCCCCGGAATGCGCTGTGCAGACCAGGCTGAGGCGCATCCGCCGCCACCGGAACCTGGCGCAGGGCGACCAGGAAATCGGCAAGATCACGGGCCAGGGCCACCGGATCGTCCAGTCGAGCGGTCGCAGCGGGCTCACCTGCCAGCCATCTGTACACCGACCACGGCGCGGGGAATTCGTCAGACGGTGCGCCGACACCGCGCACCTCCGGGACGGGCAGCGGCAGAAGCGGCGCGAGACGCGGCAGCCACTGCTGCTCCTTGGCCACCTGCGGCACGTAGCCCGGCGCGGCGGGCAGCCTCACGAGCAGGTCGTCCCCGAGCCGGAACATGCGGTGATCGTTGCCGCCACGCTCGATCGGGCGCAGCGGTAGATCTGCCCAATGCGGGAACTGCGTCGCGACGAGTTCGCGCGCGAGGGCCGAGTCGATCCGCGACGCGTCGATGGCGTTCTGAGTCACCGATCCACGGTACCCGGCACCCTCACCGACCGGCGTCGCGTAGCAATCGACGCCAGCCCTCAGGCACCCGCCCCGCGGGTCCCGGCGCGGGCTGATCGTCGGGGTGGCTCGTCGGAGGCGCGAGAGGTGGACCGCTCGCCCAGTCCCCGCTCGAGTAGTCCCACCACCAGTCCTCGCCCGGTTCGAAACTCTGGACCAGACGATGACCGGTCTCACGCGCGTGCGCGGAAGCGTGTCGCCCCAGCGACGAGTCGCAGCAGCCGATGTGACCGCACGCGGCGCATCGGCGCAGGTGGACCCACCAGGATCGATTTCGCTCGCATTCGAAGCATCCGGTTCCGCTCGGCTCCGCCGACACGTCGATCACGTCCGACACCGTTCTCCTCTCGTCCGACGCCGGGCGATCAGCCGGCGAGGGCGCGATGCACCGACGCGACCGCGCTGGAGCCTTCGCCGACCGCGGCGGCCACCCGCTTCATCGATCCGCGTCGCACGTCGCCCGCCGCGAAGACACGCGGCGTAGACGTCTCGAACGGCAGAGGTTCTCGCCCCAGTCGCTGCCAGTGGGCGAGCGGCTGCCACGCGATGTCGGTGCCGGTGCGGAGGAACCCGTCGGGATCACGGTCGAGCGACGACAGCCATCCCGTGGCCGGATCGGCCCCGATGAAGCAGAACAGGCCTCGCGCGTCGACTTCACCCACACGGTCGATGTGGACGCGTTCCAGGAGGTCCCCACCGTCGAGTCCGACCACGTTCGCGCCGGTGTGCACCTGGATCCGCGGGTCCTCCAGCAGACGGTCGACGAGATACGACGACATGCGGCGGCCGAGGTCGTCGCCGCGCACGACGAGGTGCACGGGGCATCCGTTCGCGGCCAGGTACAGCGACGCCTGGCCCGCCGAGTTCGCCCCGCCGACCACGACGACCGGAGACTGCATCACCTGACGCAATTCGAGCTGGGTCGCCGCGTAGTAGATGCCCGACCGCTCGAAATCCGGCCATCGGTCGAGGTTCAATCGCCGGTAGGCGGCACCGGACGTGACGATGATGCTCCGCGCCCGGATCACGCGCCCATCCGCCAGAGTGACGTCCAGCAGGTCGTCGTCGACCGACGCGAGGGCCACCGCCTCGCAGGGTGCGTACACGCGTACGCCGAACTTCAGCGCCTGCAGGCTCGCCTGCCCGATGAGGTCTCCACCGCTGACACCGAAGGGGAAGCCGAGGAAGTTTTCGATACGCGAGGTCGAAGCGGCCTGGCCGCCGGGGGCGACTGCGTCCAGCAGGACGGTGCTGAGGCCTTCGGAGGCGCCGTAGATCGCGGCCGCGAGGCCGGCGGGTCCGCCACCGATCACGACGAGGTCGACGATCTCGTCGCCGTTGGGCTCATAGCTCAAGCCCAGCCGGTCGGCCACCAGACCCGGTGTCGCACGGATGATCGGCTCACCCTGGATGTAGGCGATCGGCAGGTCCTCGGCCGTGACACCGAGCTTCGCGTGTTGGCCCATCTCGACCGGCGAGACAGCGACCGACTTGTGCACCAGATCGAGCCGTTCCGCGAACCGCTGCAATGCCAGGAACTCGCGGGACGAGCTCTCGCCGATGAACTTCAGCGTGAGGGCGGCAGGACCTCGCCGCAGCGTCTCGCGCCGCGCCCACAGTGCGTGCAGGACGAGGTCGCACAGGTCGTCGTCTTCGGCCATGAGCCGGCGCAGCTCGGTGCGGGACACCCGCAGCACTCGCGTGGGCTCGGTCGCGCGCGCGGACAGGAACGCGCCCTGCCCGTTGAGCAGTCCGAGCTCGCCGACGAACGAGCGTGGTCCCATGCGGGCGAGAACCGCCTCCTCGATCCAGAAGAGCGAATCGCGCACGACCTCGACCTCGCCCTCCTCGACGAGGATGAGGTCGTAGTCTCGATCGCCGGATCGGAAGAGGTAGTCGCCCGCGGCGACCGAGTCGGCGACTCCGAAGCCGCACAGGCGCTGCCATTGCGCGTCAGACATCTCGGGGTTCTGGAGCGGGTCCAGCGTGTGGGTTTCCATCGCGACCAAGGTTAGTGAGCCGCAGGGGCTTCAGGGTTGATCTTCGCGGAATCGGGCGCCGTCCGCTCGAGCGCGCGGATCAGCGACTGCGCGTCGTACGGACCGGTGTGCCGGCGGCCGTTGATGAACAGAGTCGGCACCGACGTGATTCCCATGGCCTCGGCATCCAGGATGTCGTCCTGCACCCTGCCGGTGACCTCGGGTGAGGTGAGATCGCGCTCGAACCGGTCGACGTCCAGACCGAGGTCGCGCGCCAGCCGGACGATGTCGGAGGGGCGCTGGTTCTCCTGGTCGGCGAACAGACCGCGTTCGAACTCGAAGAAGCGGCCCTGCAGCGCCGCGGCCTCCGACGCCTCCGCCCCCGCGAGCGCGTTGGGGTGGTACTGCGTGAGCGGCGCGTGTCGCCACACGTAGCGCAGCCGGTCGCCGAGCACCCCGTGGACCTCCTGGATCGATCCCGAGGCCTTGAGGCAGAAGCCGCACTGGAAGTCGCCGTACTCGACGATCGTGTACGGCGCATCCGCCGGCCCGAAGACGTGGTCGCGGCGAGGGTCGACCGGGCGGGCGAGCGTCTGGCGCGTGTCGCCGCCCGGGCGGACAGCATCCGAGATCCGGAAGATGACCGTGGCGAAGAGGAATGCGATGACGGATGCCGCGAGCACACCCACACGCGCCTCGTTCTGAGCCTGCTCGTCGCTGATCGACAAATCCACGATGAACAGCGAGATCGTGAAGCCGATGCCGCACAGCGCCGCGCCGCCGGCGATGCGGTCCAAGGTCAGTCCGGGGCCGAACTCGCCGATCCGCAGCAGCTTCATGACGGCGGCGGAGCCGAACACGCCGAGCATCTTGCCGACCACGAGGCCGACGACGATCCCCCACGTGAGGGGCGAGGCGATGGCGCCCGACAAGATCTCCGGACTGAGCACCACCCCCGCGTTCGCGAGGGCGAACAGCGGCAGGATGACGTACGCGATGTACGGCGCGTAGGCGCTCTGGAGCCGCTCGTTGATCGAGATCGACTCGCGCAGACTGTTCGCCGCGGCGCGCGCGTATTCGCTGTTCGGGGACTGCCGGAAGGTGCGTGCGAGTTCGAGGGCGTGCTCGACGTCCCGGCGATCGGGGCGGTAGACCGGCACGAGCAGCGCGATGGCGACGCCGGCGAGTGTAGGGTGCACGCCCGACGCGAGGAATGCCAGCCACACGATGATGGCCAGGGTCGCGTAGACGGGTCCTCGCCCTGTGGGCAGGTACCGGGTGAAGTACACCCCCGCCAGCCCGACGGCTGCGATGAGGAGCGGCAGCGGCTGGAAGTTCTCGGTGTAGACGACAGCGATGATCGAGAGCGCTCCGATGTCGTCGACGACTGCCAGCGCGAGGAGGAAGACGCGCAGCCTACCTGGCACGCGCGGACCGACCAGCGCCAGCGCGCCCACCAGGAAAGCGGTGTCGGTCGAGATCACGACGCCCCACGCGTGCTCATAGCCGGAGCCCCGGGCGATGAACACGAACAGCAGTGCGGGAAGGGCGAGCCCTGCGATCGCGGCGACGACCGGCACCATGGCGCGGGACCAGCTCGTCAGCTCGCCGATCGCGAACTCGCGACGCACCTCGAGACCGACGGTGAAGAAGAAGATTGCCATGAGCGCATCGTTGACCAGCGCGTGCAGCGTGAAGTCGAGCTGGATGTCGCCGACACCGACAGTGAGGTGCGTCTCCCAGAACGATTCGTAGGATCCGGTGGCGACGTTCGCCCACACGATGGCCGCGAAGGTCGCGAGCAGCAGCAGCAGGGCGCCGATGCGATTCTGGCCGACGGCCCGGATCTTGTCGGCGATCGAGCGGCGCGTGCGCGAGCGGTCGTCGACCTCTTCGGGATCGGGTGAGCGCTGGATGACGGTGAGATTGTCCACTGCCCGGAATTCTCGCACGCGCGGCGCGTCAGCGGGGCGTTGTAACGGATGCCGTCGGGTCCGCCTCGAAAGCCCGCTCTCAGCCGCGCGGCGAGAGGTCGGGCAACGCCCGTGTGCCGAAGTCGTGACGCAACGCGCTCCGCGCGGCGAACCAGCCCGCCAGGCCGTGGACGCCCGGACCGGGCGACGCCGACGCCGACGCCAGATACACGCCGGGAATCGGCGTGTGCCACGGGTCGCTGCTGAGCACGGGACGGCGCAGCATCTGCCACAGCGTGGGAGCCCCGGCACCGATGTCCCCGCCGGGGTAGTTGGGGTTGTGCCGCTCGACGTCGACGGCGCTGCGCGAGCTCATGGCGAGGATCGTGTCGCGGAAGCCGGGCGCGAACCGCTCGATCTGGCGGATCACCGCTTCCTGCCGATCCACCGGACTCCGCGCCGGCACGTGAGTGTATGTCCACAGCGTGTGCGTTCCGGCCGGAGCACGGCTGGGATCGAACAGCGAAGGCTGCGAGACCAGCACGTAGGGACGCTCGGGCAGCCTGCCGCGGTTGACGTCGTTCTCGGCGTCGGCGATCTCAGCCCTGGTGCCGCCGACATGCACCGTCCCGGCCCTTCGGATCTCCGGCTCGGTCCACGGCACCGGCTCGCTCAGTGCGAAGTCGACCTTCGCGACGCCACCGCCATACCGGAACTGCTCGAGGGCACGGCGGTATCGTGGCGGCATCGCGTCGCCGGCCATGCGCACCAGCGCGCGGGGAGTGACGTCGAGCAGTGTGACCCGAGCCCGCGGCAGCTCGCGCAGCGACGCCACCTCGTGACCGAGGACGAGTTCGCCGTCATGTGCCTGCAGGTCTTCGACCAACGCGTCGATGATCGCCTGGCTGCCGCCCACGGGGATGGGCCACCCACGGGCGTGAGCATAGGCGTGGAGAGCGAGCCCGGCGCCCGCGGCAGCGAGGCTCGGCTGCGACAGGATCGTGTGCGCCGCGACGCCGGTGAGCATCGCCGGTGCGACATCATCGCCGAAACGCACGTTCCACAGCGGACTGCCCTGCTCCAGGGCGCGCAGCCCGAACGCGAGCGCGGTGACAGGGTCGCGCGGCACACGCAGGAGCGGGCCTCCGGTGAACTCCGCCACCGCGGTCGAGCGCTCGACGAGCGGCTTCATCAGTCGCTCGTATGCGCCGCCGTCACGCCCCAGCCTCTCGCGTGTGCGGTCGAGGTCGTGATAGGCGATACCGGCGCGACCGCCATCGAGCGGGTGCGCGAACGAGACCTCGGGGGTGAGGAACTTCACGCGCTCGCGCAGACCGAACTCGCGAAAGAATCGCGATTCGAACGCCAGCGGGTGCACGGCCGAGCACACGTCGTGCCGGTAGCCGGGCAAGGTCAGCTCCTTCGTCGCGGCGCCTCCGCCTGCCTGATCCGCACGTTCGTAGACGCGCACTCTCAGACCCGCGCGGGCGAGGGTCACCGCCGCGGCAAGGCCGTTCGGCCCTGCCCCCACCACCACCGCATCCAGATCGGCGGTGCTGCGCGTGTCGTCGCTCACGTCTCGCTCGTCCCGCCCTCTCCCGCCGCGTCGATCTCTTGTTCGGCCGTGGTCTCGCCGCTGGTTCGCGACCCCCGTCCTTCAGCAAGGTACGCCAACCGATGCAGCGTCTCGGCATTTCGCCACGCCAACGGAAGGTCAAGCAGCGGTGCCGGGATCAACCGCCCCGGGCCGGCGACGGCTTCCTCCTGGATCCGCACGACGCAGCCGTCACCACGCGGCTTCACGTCGAGCGTCACGCGCGCCTCGCCCAGTGGCCAGCCGCGAGCGCGCATGACCATGCGCCGGGCGGGGATGAACTCCTCCACCACTGTCTTGTCATCGATGAGCACGGGCCACACGCCGACGGAATGGTGAAGCTCGGCGCCCGCCATAGGCCAGCTCTCATCGACCTCCCGCATTCGTGACGCGCCGACCACCCATGAGGGATAGAGCCACCCGTCGCCGAGCACCTCGAACACGTCCTCCGGGCTGCAGCGCAACTCGCGCGCATTGCGTGACATCGTCTCCCCCTCGCTCGAATGGCATTCGGTGTTCTGCGCACGACGATATGTCAGCCGGATGCCGCGGCCGAGGCACTTGCGCGCCGCGGGAGCCTGTGGTTAGGCCCGGTCATCGGCCTTCGCGACGATGTCGGTCCTGGCCGCTGCCGCGGGTGCCGGCTGCGTCTCAGGAGCAGGGACCGTCCGAGTGAGCGGTTCCGGTGGTGTCGCGGACCACTGCTGCAGGTCGACACGCCTGGTCCCGCACTCCGCACACCTCACGTACAGCACGCGTCCCTCCGAGGTGGAGTGCGCGGACTCGACCATCCAACCGTGTTCGTGCACGTCGCGCAGGTCGCACGATCCAGTGTTCTGCGAGGTGGGGAGTGTCGTCATACCCGACACGATGCTGTAATGGTCTTATGCATCTCAACCCTTACGGTGAGTACGCGGTCCTGCTCGCCGCCTCTCTCGCCAACGAGTGGCCCGCCGACCGTGGTGGCATCGTCTCGCGCACACGCGATTTCGGCATGACGATGCAGTTCGCCCAGTCGCCCGAGGACCACGAGCGATCCCGCGACGTGATCGACGATTGGCTGCGCGTCGTCGACACCGACGATGCCCGCGAGCGCGCGACGCTTCTCAACGCCCACATGGCGACCGTCGCGGCCTACCCCCGGCTCACCGATCACGACGGCGAAGGCTGGCATCTGCACTATCGCGACGACGACGACACGCTCTCGCGTGTGCTCCATGCGGTCATCAGCGTGGGCACGGCGCTGCACCTGACAACGCGCGGGATGCACCGGCTGTCGCGATGCGCCGCCGGTCGCGCGCCGGGCGACGACTGCCGCAACGTCGTGGTCGATGTGACCCGGAACGGGCGGCAGCGGTATTGCTCCGTCCGATGCGCGAATCGCGACGCGGTTCGCCGTCATCGCGCGCGCGGCTCACTGACCGCCGAGTAGGCTCGGACCTCATGGCAGCCGGCGCGACGATCCACACTTTCGCAGTCCAGCTGGCAGACGTAGACCGCGGGGTCTACGAGGATTTCACGCTGCGGGTGGCGCGTCATCCGTCCGAGACGGACGCCTTCATGCTGACGCGGGTCCTGGCGTACTGCCTCGAATTCGACGAGGGCATCGCGTTCAGCGAGGGGATCTCGTCGACCGACGAGCCCGCCGTGCTCGTGCGCGATCTCACCGGCACGATCACCGCGTGGATCGAAGTGGGGGCCCCCGATGCCGCGCGCCTGCATTTCGGAAGCATGCAGGCGGCTCGCACCGTGGTCTACACGCACCGCGACCCCGCGAAGGTGGCCGCGCCATGGGCCGGCAAGCGCATCCACCGTTCGGACGAGATCTCGCTCTACAGCTTCGATCCCGGCTTCATCGACCAGGCTGTGGCGGCGCTCGAGCGCCGCAACGCGATGACGCTCTCCCTCACCGAGCGGCGCATGTATCTCGAACTCAACGGACAGACGTCAGAGTCGCCGATCCACGAGCAGCAGGTCGCCTGACTCCCCCTGACTTGGCCGTAGTGACCAGACTCGTTACACTGGTCACAACGAGCGGAGGCGGATGAACGCGGCGCGCAACACGATCGAGCTGACGGGTGCCGTCGTCTCGTATCTCGAGTGGGCGCCGGCGCGCCCGATCGGGCTGACCGTCGTGCTGCTGCACGGGGGCGGCGCAGACAACGCGGAGCTGTCGTGGGGGCTGTTCGGAGCAGTCCTGGCAGACAACGGGTATCGAGTGATCGCACCGGACCACCCGGGCTTCGGACGCTCCGCACCGGCGGACTGGCCGCTCACGCAGGCCGATCTCGTCCGCTACGTCGGCGAACTCATCGATGCGCTGGCTCCGAGCGACTACGTGCTGGGCGGCCTGTCGCTGGGCGGCGGACTCACCCTCGGGCATCTCCTCGAGCGTCCCGGCGACGCCCTGGGCGCGATGCTGTTCGGCTCATTCGGGATCATGCCGCGCTTGAACGACGGCCCTCTGGGGGGCCTCGGTCACTTCGCGACCGCGATGATGCTGCGCACGGGCATGCTCGCCGCCCTCACGCGCTCGTACTCCCGCAGCGCCTCGGCCATGGAGCGCGGGCTGCGCGAGATCGTACGGAATCCCGGCGCACGCACGCCGGCGCTCGTCGACGCTGTCATCGCCGAAGCCGCCTCTGGGAACGGCATGCGGGCGTTCGGCGAGTGGCAGCGCGATCAGGTCCGATGGTCGACCCTGCGCACCGACTACACGGCGCGGCTGGCTTCGATCCACACGCCGACCCTCCTCGTCCACGGCTCGCGTGACAGCGGCGTGCCGATCGCCCGCGCACGGGCGGCAGCCCGGTTGCTTCCCGATGCCAGGCTGCTGCCGGTCGAGGGTGCCGGGCACTGGGTGCAGCGGGACCGTCCGGACGTCGTGCTCCCGGCTGTACACGGCTTCCTCGACGGGCTTCGCTGATGCCACGCCCCCTGATCGACAACCGGCGGGAACGCATCCTCGACGCCGCGGAGGCGCTCGTCCTGGACCGAGGATTCGACGCGATGAGCGTTGCGCGGGTCGCCGAGAGAGCCGAGATCGGGAAGGGCGCGGTCTATCTGGAGTTCGCGAGCAAGCACGACATCCTCGATGGAGTCCTCACTCGTGCCACTGCGCGCCTTCAGGCTCGTGTCGACGCGGAGCTCGGCATCCGTCCCTCTCTGTCGGCGGCGTATCGCGCGGCGGCGCGCGCACTCCTGGCGGATGAGCTCATGAGCGCGGCATTCCTGGATGATCGGGGCATTCTGGGATCCCACGTCGACGCCGTGGCCGACGGCCGGTACCGCGCGCGCCATCGCTCCGTCGTCGCGTGGCTCTGCGAGCTGGAGCGACGGGACGCACTCGCGAACGGCGTCAACCCGGAGCACCTTGCGATCGCGCTGTCGAGCGCGACGATCGGACTCCTGTCGGCCGCTCGGATCATCGGGCCACTCACAGCAGCGCAACTGGAAGGTGCGATCGAGACGTTCGCGCACATGGTCGCCGTCTACGAGCGGTGACACGGCGCATCCACGCTGGCCGCCCGAGGATCAGCTCGCGGCAGACTCGTCGTACCGGGCGCGCGCGACGGCGATGTCGGATTGGTGCGACTCGGTCCAGGTCACGAGGGCGAGGACTGTCGCGTTGAGACTACGACCGAGGTCCGTGAGCGAGTAGTCGACACGGGGAGGGACGACCGGGTGCACGGTGCGTGACACCAGCCCGTCGCGCTCCAGTTGCCGGAGTGTGACAGTGAGCATTCTTTGACTCACTCCGTCGACGAGGCGCAGCAGCTCCGTGAACCGAAGCGTGCCGTTCTCGAGCAGCGCCATGACCAGCAGCGACCACTTGTCGGCGATCCGATCGAGGATCTGGCGGACTTCGCAGTCTTCTCGCGCATCCCACTGGAACGGGTCGTTCGGCATATCGGTGACTTCGCAGGAACCGACGTACTCCGAAGTGCGTACTTCCGTCATGCGCCCATGATGACGCACGATGCTGTCAGGCACAAGAAGTAACCGACCACCTGAGGAGCACTGTGACTACGACCACCGAAGCCGGCTCGACGGGCATTCAGCTGCGCGGCAGCGGGATCCTGCTGCTGATCACCCTGTGCGGCGCGGCGTTCCTCGAGGGCATCGACATCGCGATGTTCAACGTGGCGCTGCCGGTCATCCGCGCCGATCTCGGGCTGGAGACCACTCAGCTGCAGTGGATCCTCAGCGGCTACGTCGTTGCGTACGGCGGGTTCATGATCCTCGGTGGCCGCGTCGGCGACCGATTCGGCCGGCGGCGGGTGTTCCTGATCGCTCTGAGCGTCTTCATCGTCTTCTCGATGACCGGCGGATTCGCAGAAGACGGCTGGATGCTCGTCGTTGCGCGGTTCGCGACGGGTATCGCGGCCGCGTTCATGATGCCCGCGGGTCTCTCGATCATCACGACTGGATTCGCCGAAGGATCGGCCCGCAATCGTGCCGTGCTCATCTATGCGGGAATCGGCGCCGCCGGCTTCTCCCTCGGCCTCGTCGCGGGCGGCCTTCTCACAGCGATCGGGTGGCGGTGGGTCTTCTTCGCACCTGTCGTGCTGGGGGCGCTCATCCTCGTCGGTGCGCTCACGCTCATCCCGCGCGACACCGCCGAGCGCGATCGGAGTCCTTTCGACGCCATCGGGGCGGTGGCGCTCACCGCGGGCATCGTGATGACGGTGCTGGCCGTCGAGCAGGCTTCCCATGGCGCGTGGCCCATTGTGATCGCCGCGGCGGTGGGCGCGATCATCGCACTCGTCGCCTTCGGAGTGCGCCAGCGCACGGCGGCCGCGCCGATCATCCCATCCGCCTTCCTTCGCTCACGCGCCCTGTTGCGCGCCTACCTCGGCGCAGGTTCCCTGGCCGCCGGCTTCATGGGCTTTCAATTCGTCGTCGTGCTGTATCTGCAGGAGCTGCGGGGTTGGACCGCGTTGCAAACCGCATTGGCAATGGTCGTGATGGCGATCGATGCGATCCTCGCGCCGACCGTCACGCCGCGGCTTGTCGCTCGGTTCGGCACGTGGCCGGTGGCGATCGGCGGACTGATGTTCGCGGCCCTGTCGTACCTGCTGTTCCTCCCGGTGGGGCCCGATTGGACCTATGCCCTGATGTTCCCGAGCTTCCTTGCGCTGGGCCTCGCGTTCACGTTCGCCTATGGACCGCTCACGATTGCCGCCACCGACGGCATCGCGGATCGCGATCAGGGACTGACCAGCGGCATTCTGTACACCTTCTTCCAGTTCGGCGCTGCGATCGGCCTCGCCGTCACGAGTGCCGTGCTCACCATCGCCGTGAACGCCGGCAGCGAGCCATTGGGCGCGTACCGCGCCGCGCTGTGGGTGCCGCTCGCGCTGGCCGTGCTGGGGATCATCGCGGCCGTTGCGGGTCGACCGCGCCTGCGAGTGTCGTGAGCGCGGGGCCCGGCGACGGCCAGGCCCCGCGTGAACCCGTCAGCCGGCGGGGTGCGTCGCCGCGATGTCGAGCACCCATGTGACGCCGAAGCGATCGGTGAGCTGCCCGTACAGCGGTGCCCACGGCGACGCGTCGAGCGGCTGACGCACCGTGGCCCCGTCGCTCAGCTTCTTCCAGTAGCGCGTCAGCTCGGCGGCATCCGTCCCCCGCACCGAGACGAAGAAGGGGTCGTGCCCCTGATCCCACGGGAGGTGCGGATACACGTCGTACGCCATGATGCGGAACCCGTTCTCAGCCGACACCTGACCCCACACCACCAGGGCGGCGGTGTCGGCGTCGGCCGTGCCCATATCGGCGTAGCTGATGATCGCTAGCTCGCCGTCGAAGACGGTGCGGTAGAACTCGAGGGCTTCCCGTGCTGCGCCGCGGAAGTTGAGGTGGGGAGTCACTGCGATGGTCATGGAACTCGTCCTGTCTGTGTCTACGGGCCTCCGGATGGCGGCCACGTCATCGATGATTCGGAAGGTGGCGGCCAGGATGTGTCCTCTACCCGAGGCATCATCGATTCATGCCCACGGCGTCTTCTCGTATGCTGACCCTCCTGTCGCTGCTGCAGACGCGGCGCGACTGGCCGGGCGCACGTCTCGCGGATCGCCTCGGGGTGAGTCCGCGCACCGTGCGCCGTGACGTCGATCGGCTGCGCGAACTCGGATACCGGGTCGAGGCGACGATGGGTCCCGACGGCGGCTACCGGCTCGAGGCAGGGAGTGAGCTGCCGCCCCTGCTGTTCGACGACGAGCAGGCGGTCGCGGTGACCGTGGCGCTTCGTGCGGCGGCGTTGTCGTCGGCCGGAATCGAAGAGGCCGCGCTGCGTGCGCTGGCAACGGTGAGACAGGTGATGCCGGCGCGGTTGCGTCATCGGTACGACGCGATCGACTTCACTGCCGCAGCCGAGGATCGCGAACCGGTCGACGCCGCGGTTCTCGAAGGGATCTCGGCGGGCATCCACGCCCGCGAAGAGCTCCGGTTCGACTACGCCCGGGTAGGCGAAGAGTTCGAGGCCGCGGCCGGGGAGGTCACCGCGCCTCGGCGCACGCAGCCGCACCATCTCGTGGCGACCAGGGGCCGGTGGTACGTCGTCGGCTGGGACACGGAACGCGAGGACTGGCGCGTCTACCGCGTCGACCGCATGCGTCTGCGGTCACACCGCGGCGCACGCTTCGCTCCGCGCACAGTGCCCGGCGGCGACCCGCACCGGTTTCTGCGCGCCCGATTCCGAGGGGCGACGGATGCCGATGCCTGGCCCTGCCGGGCGACCGTGGTCGTGCACGCCGCGGCCGCGAGAGTCCTTCCGTTCGCGGGCGACGGTGTCGTCACCCCGATCGACGCCGACTCCTGCTTGTTCGAGACCGGAGCGTGGTCGTGGCCGGCGCTGGCCGCCCTTCTGGCGCGCTTCGACGCCGAGATCGACGTCGTCGAGCCGCCGGAGCTCAGCGCGACGTTCGCAGACCTCGCCGCTCGGGCGTCGCGAGCCGCAGCGGGTACCTCCGCTATCAACTCCCCGCTCGCACGGAATCGCCGAGAGGCCGATAGCGTCGACGCCACCGGCGCGCCGCGCTGAAGAGGAGGTCGGTGTGGATCATTTCGACACGATCGTGATCGGCGCGGGTATCGCCGGTCTCACCACCGCACGGCTCCTGGCCCGCTCCGGCCGGAATGTCGTCGTGCTCGAGGCGCGAGAGCGCATCGGCGGACGGGTGCTCACGGATCGCTCGCACGGGCTCATCACCGATCTGGGCGCCTCGTGGATCCATGGCGTGACCGGCAGCCCCGTTGCCGCCGCGGCGGCGGCCTTCGGGATGCCGATGATGGAGTTCACGGTCGGCGGCTACCAGCCTGCGAGCCGCCCGATCGCCTACTACGGACCGTCGGGAGAACGGCTCTCGGATGCCGCCGTCCGACGCTTCGTCGACGACCTCGACGCCATCGACGTCGCGCTCGCCCGGGTGATCGCGGACTCGAAGGCAGATGCCTCGTACCGGGACGTGACCGAGACGGCGCTGGATGCCCAGCGCTGGGACCACGAGCGGGCGCTGCGGGTCCGCGAGTTCCTCGAACACCGGGCCGAGGAGCAATACGGGGTTCAGCGCGACCAGCTGGCTGCACACGGCCTCGACGACGACTCCATCGACGGTGACGAGGTCGTCTTCCCCGACGGCTACGACGAACTCGCCGCACGGTTGGCAACGGGTCTCGACATCCGGCTCGGGCACGTCGTCTCGCGCGTGGCCTGGTCCGCGCACGGTGCCACGGTCTCGAGTGGCAGCACGACGGCCACCTCCGATGATGTGGTCGTGACAGTTCCGGTCGGCGTCCTGCGGTCCGAGGATTTCGCGATCGAGCCCGCCTTGCCCGAGCCTCAGGCGAGTGCGCTGCGTCGACTCAAGATGAACGCCTTTGAGAAGGTTGTGCTGCGGTTCCCCACCAAGTTCTGGGACGACGGCGTCTACGCGATCCGGCAGCAGGGCCCCGAGGGAAGCTGGTGGCACTCCTGGTACGACCTCACGCGGCTGCACGGCACCCCGACACTCCTGACGTTCCTCTCCGGAGAGGCGGCCGTACAGACTCGCGGCTGGTCGGACGATCGCATCGCAGAGTCGGCCCTGGCGCAGCTGCGGCGGCTGTACGGCGCCCGGGTGGAGCAGCCGACACAGGTGCACGTGACGGCGTGGCAGGACGATCCCTTCGCCCGGGGTTCGTACGCGTACATGACGGTGGGTTCGAACACCAGCGATCACGACGACCTCGCGAACCCGGTCGGGGGCGTGCTGCACATCGCCGGAGAGGCCACCTGGACCGACGATCCCGCGACCGTGCCTGCGGCGATGCTCTCGGGTCACCGCGCCGCGTCCCGCATCCTTCAGCGAGAGATCCCCATCGACGACCTCTGGACCGAGGGCTGACGTCGCCGCCGGGAACGTTCCGTGAGCACAGGGAAGAGCGCCTCTCAGCAGATCCGAGCATTGCCATTCCGAAGTCCGTGAACCACTTGCGCCCGTATCCGGTGGTGGTGTGGACTACGACGAGTTCAGCACGGAGGACTCGATCGTGAAGATGCTGCTGACGTCGGGAGGCGTCACCAACTCCTCAATCCGCTCAGCACTCGTCGAGCTGCTCGGCAAACCGATCGAAGAATGCCACGCGCTCCTCATTCCCACGGCGCAATGGGGACACCCGATGTGCTCTCCGCAGACAGTGTGGATGTCGACAGCCGGGCGATGGCCAGATCAGCAAGGTTTGACGGAGCTCGGCTGGAGATCGGTCGGGGTTCTCGAGTTGAGCGCCCTGCCGACCATCGGACGGGAACGCTGGGAGTCGTGGGTGGCCGCTGCTGACGCCCTGCTGGTGGACGGTGGCGAGGCCATCTATCTCAGCCGTTGGATGCGCGAGTCGGGGCTGGCGGACCTGCTGCCCTCGCTTGCGGATACCGTGTGGGTCGGGGTGAGTGCGGGCAGCATGGTCATGACGCCACGCATCGGCAAACAGTTCGTCGAATGGGATGTCGAGGGCAGTGATGAGGCACTCGGCCTGGTGGACTTCTCGATCTTCCCGCACCTGGACTACCCCGGCTGGGACTCCAACTCCTCCGACAGCGCCGCACGCTGGGCGGCGGAGATCGAGGGACACTCCTTCGCGATCGACGACCACACGGCGCTCGCGATACAAGAAGGCGAGGTGCGAGTGGTCTCCGAAGGGAAATGGCTGGAACTCAACGCCTGACGGACCTCAACGACTCTTCCCACCGTTCACCTCGGACCCTTCAGCGAGCGGATAGGGTCGGGACGACGGTCGACAGAAGCACGACGGGAACCAGCGGAACTTCGCTACTACTCGCCCTCGGCTACCGGCTCCCTGCGCTGGGGGAATAGGGCGCGCACCACGAGGGCGGCGCCACCGAGCAGACAAAGCCAGGCAGCTCCCCATGCGACCAGACCCAGCACCTGGTTTGCTTCTATCCAGGATCGTACGACGTCGGTGCCTTTGAAGAGCATCCAGACCAGGAAGATCATGATGAGGACCGCGCCGCTGAACATCAGCCCAAGCTTTCTCGCCATACGTTGAAACTACTCGAGTTCGCTCGGATGCCGGTCGCTCACCGTGCCGATTTTCGGCTGAGTCGCGGGACTTGACGCCTCGAAGGTAGTCGAACGGCAGCGGGTTGGTGGCACGCGGGCACGTGGAGACGGGCATGAGGGACGCCGCACGAACCTGTGGCCAGCTCAGAAGTCGGTGCGGCGCGTCGTCGTCGACCAGGTGGCCGGGGCCACGCCGGGATCGGCCGCAGCGAGGTAGCGCTGCCCGAGGGCGCGCAGGTGCGTCCTGAGCTCCGCCGGCCGGTCGACAGTGAAGTCGAGCCCGAGCATGCCGAGGTAGGCCGCGATGCGCTCGAGGCTGTCGGCCCCGGTGACCAGCGCCGAGGTCGACTCATCGAGCAGTTCCACGGTGCCCACGGTCGCGTCGATCCGAGCCAGCACCTCGGCGGCGGGGGCTTGGACGATGACGCGCGCGTGGGCGCGCCAGCTGGCGCCCGCGACGCCGCGCAGCACCAGCGTCGAGGCATCCGTCGGCAGCGTCCGGGCGTCGAAGCGGCGGTAGGTGCGCGCCCCGAGTGCCATGCGGTCCACACGGAACGTGCGCCAGTCATCTCGGTCGAGGTCGTAGGCGACGAGATACCAGCGGCCGTTCCACGCGACCAGGCGGCAAGGCTCGACGCGACGCTTCTCCGACGCTCCCGGCGCGTGGCCCGTGGCGGCCTTGACGTAATCGAAGCGGCACCACTCGGATTCCTGGATCGCGGTCGCGAGCGCGGCGAGCACCTGGGGCGCGACAGGCGTCTCGTCCCGGCGCGCACGCGCCGGCGTCTGCGGCGTCTCGGTAGCATCCCGCAACGCCGCCACCTGCTGCCGGAGCCGCGACGGGATGACCTGCTCGAGCTTTGCGAGCGCGCGCGCCGCGCTCTCATCGATGCCCGCGATCAGCTGCGGCCCCAGCGTGGAGAGGCTGATCGCGATCGCGGTCGTCTCGTCGTCGTCGAGCAGCAGCGGCGGCATCCGCGCCCCCGCTTCGAGGCGATAGCCGCCGTGGACGCCGCGGTCGGTGGCGACCGGATAGCCGAGCTCGCGCAGTCGATCGACGTCGGTGCGGATCGTGCGGTCCGAGACGCCGAGACGTTCGGCGAGCTCGGGGCCGGTCCAGGTGGGCCGCGCCTGCATGAGCGACAGCAGGGCCAGCAGGCGCACGGCGGTCGTGGGCATTTCTCGAGCATGCCATGCGAAACAGGAAGCATCCTCTCCGGATTCGTTTCTACCGTCGGATCATGAGCGAAACCATCACACCGGTCCTGTCCACCACCGCCCTCGACGCCCACGCAACGGAAGAGACGGATGCCTCGATCCGCCCGTTCCGCGTCGAGGTCCCCGAGGCCGAGCTCGCCGATCTGCGCGCGCGGCTCGCGAACGCCCGTTTCGCGCCGCCGGCGCCCGGCGACGACTGGTCGTACGGTGCACCCACGTCCTGGGTGCAGCAGATGGCCGAGCAGTGGCGAGACGACTTCGACTGGCGCGCCGTCGAGTCGAAGATCAACGCGTACCCGCAGTTCGTCACCGAGATCGACGGGCAGCGCATCCACTTCTTCCACGTCCGTTCGGCAGAGCCCGACGCTCTGCCGATCGTGCTCAGCCACGGCTGGCCCGGATCGTTCCTCGAGTACATCGACCTCATCGACCTTCTCCTCGACCCGGTCGCGCACGGCGGGCGGTCCGAAGACGCGTTCCACGTCGTGATCCCCTCGGTGCCCGGGTACGGCTTCAGCTCACCGCTCACCTCGGGCGGATGGTCTTCGGCCAAGATCGCCGCCACGTGGGACACGCTGATGACGCGCCTCGGCTACGAGCGGTACGGGGCGCATGGCGGCGACGGCGGCTCGCTCATCGGGCGCGAGCTCGGGCTACTCGCGCCCCAGGGGCTCGTCGGAACGCATGTGCTGCAGCTCTTCTCGTTCCCCTCAGGCGACCCGGCCGAGTTCGAACGCCTGACCCCGAAGGACCACGAAGCGCTCGCGATCCTCGCGAACTTCCAGGCCCGTGCCGGGTTCTCGGCGATGCAGTCGACCCGGCCCCAGACGATCGCGCACGCACTCGCCGACTCACCGGTCGGACTGCTCGCATGGAATGAACTGATCGTCGGCTTCGGCGACGGAAACCTGCTCACGACCGAGCAGGTGCTCGCGAACGCCTCGGTCTACTGGTTCACGAACACCTCGGGATCGGCTGCCCGCCAGTACTTCCAGGACGCCCGTGTGGCGCAGCACGGCCAGCCGGCGCCGGTCAACCACACCCCGACGGGGGTCTCGGTGTTCGCGAACGACTTCCGCACGATCCGCGCGTTCGCCGAGCGCGACAACGACAACATCGTGTTCTGGGCGGAGCATGAGGTGGGCGGTCACTTCGCCGCGATGGAGGTACCCGCGGCACTGTGCGGCGACCTCCGTGAGTTCTTCGCCGCCCTGCGCTGACGCTCGTTGCACGATGAGCGCCCGCCGGCCCGCCGACGGCGGACCGGCGGGCGAGGTTGCTATCTGGATTCGTCAGGTGGCGAGATGGTCGCCTCGGGTGTTATCGCTCGAGTCAGACGTATCCTGCCGACAGCCCACGCAGCCATGACGAAGGAGGCGATCGTCAGGGCGACCGCGAGGAGAAGCGTTGGCCCGGTCCTTCCAAGGGAGAGCGCCCCAGCTGCAAGCCAGATCGCAGCGAGGGAACCCGCTGAAGCGAGACCCAGGACGATCGCGGGACCGATGTAACGCACGGTGACATTCTGTCCTGCAATGTGGAGCTCCGCAAAGGGGCGCACGAAGCTCGATCCATGAGCGGGCGCCCGCGATCGGCGCTGTGGAAAGTCCGGCGGCGCCGCAATCTTCGCGTGACGAGCGCGCCGTCGGTAGCGCGCCGGCGTGCTATCAGGCGGACCTGCGACATGCGTTCAGCAGGTTCAGGCTTTCTTGCCGCTCTCCGGCAGGTCTTCATGGCTGAATGCCCACAGAGACCCGGATGGGCTCCACTGGATTTGTCCTGCAGCCCCCAACCACAAAGCGATCAGTATTCCTATCGCGGCAACGCAGAGTACTGCTCCAGTGACGCCAAGCTTGATGGAGGCGGAGCGCCGTTGCATCCGCCCTCCGCTTGCTCGGTGGGGTATATGCCCGCGTTGACACAATTCGCATCGGTGGTTCCCCACACAGATGCCGACTCTTCAGTGTCAAGCGCATCCATGCCGTCGGCACGGGTGACGAATGCGGCCAAGCTCCCTAGGCGCTCGTGATCCACCCGGGAGCCCGACTTCGCTGCATCCTCGAGCAGGCGTCGACGGTTCGATGGCCGCGACGAGAGTTCGTTCAGCACCGATGACTTTCCAACGCCAGACATGCCCGTGATCAGGATGTGACCCACGACTCGAGAGCATAGTGCTGGCCGTGCGGATGCCGGTCCCTTGTGCCACTGGCCGAACGTCGTCAGGCTCCTAGTGTGTCGGACGTTCGGGTGAGGCCTGCGACGGCGAAGGATGGCTTGGCACTGGCCGAACTCAAGGAGCAGTGGGCAGGGCTTCCCGAACCTGCGACGCCGGAACAGCGTCGCAGGTTTGCTCAGACTCTTGCGACATGGATGGAATCGCAGGGGGCGTCGCTCATAACCCGCGTGGCGGACTACCAAGGCCTGCTCGTCGGGATGGCATGGCTCGTCGTGTTCGACCGGGTGCCGAACATCGACCAGCCAGTCCGCAAGACGGGAGACATCCAGAGCGTCTTCGTCGTGCCGGCGTTTCGACGCACTGGTATCGCGTACTCCCTCGTTTCTTCGCTCCTCGAGGTAGCCGACGCTGAAGGGATCGATCGAGTCACTGTCAGCGCGAATGAGGCGGCCGTCTCGCTTTACGCGAGCGCGGGATTCCGCATCAACGAGTTCCTCCTGGAACGACGACGTCCCGACCGAATCGATCATTAGACGTCCTCACGCGAGAGCTTGCCAGCCGCGGCCAGGTCCACCGAGGGACGCACGCCCTCGGTGCCCGGTGAGCCCGCCCCCTTCAGGATGCCCGGAGGGTGCGTTTGTCATTCGCACTGAAGCGAGCATGCCCGAGACCGGTCAATCCGGCGGTACGTGAAAGCCGTCCATGGCCTACTCGGCCTCAAGTCCGATGCGGTGACGATGTCGCGCGGTTGCGGAGGCTTTGACACGGTTCGCTCGCTCACCATTAGGCTAGCGCACCTCGACAAAGAACAAGGCCCCGAGCCCTGCGTTGTCACGCAGATCTCGGGGCCTCGTTCTGTGACAGCGGTTGGTGGAGATGGGGGGAATCGAACCCCCGTCCATCGCTGAGTAACTGCGGTTTCTCCGGGCGCAGTCTGTGAAAGCGTTCTACTCGGCTCCGACCTTTGTCACAGACACCTAAGTCGACAAGCCCAGCCTGAAGAAAGTCCCGTGTGACGCTCAGGCGACGTCACACAGCAAGATCCCTAAATGACGCCAATACCCGTGACGGGATCAGTCACGGATTGACGGCGTCGGGCTCGCTGCTCAGGCAGCGAGGGCGAACGCGGACTGCTTCTTTTCGGCAGTTATTGTTTTGCAGGGAGCGTTCACGAGATAACCCTGCATCCTCGGCCCGCTGCACGCAGATTCGCAGGCGATGTCGAAACCGATCATCCCCGTGATCCTCGTTGGAGGAAGGTTCCTTCTTGCGAAGGGGCCGCTGTCACACTGTGGAGTTTCCAAACCGGACGCCGTGGCATCCGAGCACATCAGTCTATAACGGATGCCTCGGCCCCACCATTCCGCTTCGCATCGACCGCGTCCCGCCCGCGTAGAGTCGGCGTCATGAACGACGTCGTCATCACGGTCCGCGGCGAGCACGAGACCCGTGTCGCCCCCGAGCGCGCGATCGCGCACCTCACCATCAAGACGGAGGGTCCCGAGCGCGGCGCCGTCGTCGAGCGCATGGCCGCCCTCACCGAGCCTGTCCGAGACGATCTCGCCTCCCGCAAGTCCGCCGGCACGGTCGTCGAGTGGACGAGCCAGCGGGTCTCGGTGTGGTCCGAGCGCCCGTGGAACAACGAGGGCAAGCGCCTCGCGCCGGTGCACTACGCGAGTGTGGACTTCTCGGCGACGTTCACGGATTTCGCGGTCCTGTCCTGGTGGGCCGGTGACGTCGCCGAGCGCGAGGGCGTGCAGCTGGGCTGGATCGAGTGGCAGCTCACGCCCGAGACGCGTGCGGTCACTGAACGCGACGTCGCCACCGAGGCCGTCGGCGTGGCGGTGACCCGCGCGACCGCGTATGCGAACGCATTGCGCCTGGAGAACGTCACGCCTCTCGAGATCGCCGACGTCGGTCTGCTGTCACGTCAGGACCGGCCGGAGTCGGGTCCCGCGCCTCGCGGACTCATGGCCAAGGCGTCGTTCGCCGCGGATGCCGGCTCGGGACCGGCTGTGCAGCTGCAGCCGGAAGACATCGTCGTCTCGGCGGCCGTCGAGGCCCGGTTCAGCGCCCGCTGAGACGTCGCGCTACTCGCCCAGGCGGTTGCGCGAACGCATGGCGCGCTCGGCCTCGCGCTTGTCTTCGCGCTCGCGGATCGTCTGCCGCTTCTCGAACTCTCGCTTGCCCTTCGCCACGGCGATCTCGACCTTCGCCCGACCGTCCGAGAAGTACAGCTTCAACGGCACGAGCGTGTAGCCGCCGGCCGACACCGCGTGCGAGAGCTTGATGATCTCGTCCTTGTGCAGCAGCAGCTTGCGCGTGCGCTTGGCGGAGTGGTTGGTCCAATGGCCCTGGGAGTACTCCGGGATGTGCACCGCGTCGAGGAACGCTTCGCCGCCGTCGATGTAGGCGTAGCCGTCGCTGAGGTTGGCGCGGCCCTCGCGCAGCGACTTCACCTCGGTGCCCGTGAGCACGAGGCCGGCCTCGTACGTCTTCTCGATGGCGTACTCGTGACGCGCGCGACGATTGGTCGCGACGACCTTCTCACCGCGTTCCTTGGGCATGACTGCTCCTCGATCCGGACCGCACCCGTCGCGCGGCAGCCTGTCAGTCTACCTCGCCACGTGCGCCACGCGTCACGCGCGCAGCCAGCGCCGGATCGCGAAGCCCGCCGACAGCGCCGCCAGCGCGACACCCACGAGGATGATGGCGGGAACGACGAGCCACGCCTCCCCCATGCCGACCCACGTGGTCACGAACTCGACACGGTTGCGCAGGTACTGATCGACACCGAAGTGCACGCCGGCGATGACCGCCGCGCTGGCCAGCAGAGACCCGATCAACGCCGCGAACACGCCCTCGAGGATGAACGGCGTCTGGATGAAGCGGTTGGACGCGCCCACCAGGCGCATGATGCCGAGCTCTCGCCGGCGCGCGTAGGCCGACAGCCGGATGGTCGTGGCGATTAGCAGCACCGCGGCGACGAGCATGAGCGCGGCGATGCCGACCGCGATGTACGTCGCGATCGTGAGTGCCGAGAACAGCGGTTCCAGGTACTGCAGTTCGTCCTTGACCTCTTCGACGCCCTGCATCCCTGTGAACGCTTCACTGATGACGTCGGACTGGCGATGATCGACGAGGTTGATCCAGAACGTCTGGTTCATCTGGTCGGGCGTGATGACGCTTGCGTAGTCCTCGCCGAGCAGCTCGACGACGTTCTCGTAGGCCTCCTGGCTGCTCTCGAAGCGCAGGTCGCGGATCAGCGGCGACAGCGCCTCCCCCTCGAGCTGCTCACGCACCGCGGTCACCTGCTCCTCGGTCGCGACGCCCGCCGCGCACGTGTCGGTCTGCGAGATCGAGGTGCACATGAAGATCTGCACCTGGGCGCGATCGGCCCAGTAGTCCTGCATCTTGCCGATCTGCATCTGCATGAGGATCGCGGCGCCCACGAACGTGAGCGATACGAACGTCACGAGCACGACCGACACGACCATCGAGAGGTTGCGCCGCAGCCCCGTGAAGGCCTCGGACATGATCAGACCGAACCTCATGACGTGGGCCCCACTTCGTCGTCAGGATCGGTCTCGCCCAGGCCCAGCCGGTCGGCGAGCCCGAGTTCGGCGACGTCGATCTCGGCGAGGTCGGCGACCGGGATCGGCTGGGTGTGACTGGACGTCTGCGTGGGCGGGACGGATGCCTCGACCTGAGGCGGCGTGGGAATCCGCTCGTCTTCCGATCCCGACGCTGGAACGGATTCCACCGGCGCAGGCGGCACAGGCTCAACGGCCTCGGCGGGGCCCGCTGGCTCGGGCGTCGGCCGTTCCGGAGCGACGCGGGGCTCGGGTGCGCTTGTGCGCGGCGCTGCGGCGAGGGCCGCGGCATCCGTCATGTCGTCGTCGTCGGCATCGACGACCGTGGGGTCAAGGCCCGCTGCGGCCGCCAGGGCTGCTTCGCGCTGCACCTCGAGCACGGCCGTCAGCGCGGCCACGGCGGCGGCACCGCGTTCGGGCTCGGGTGCGAGGCTCGGCAGGCCCGAGGTGTCGCCGTAGCCGCCGTGTCGCTCGTCGCGCACCATCTCGCCGTAGCTCAGCTCGATGACGCGCCGCTGCATCTGGTCGACGAAACCGGCCTCGTGCGTCGCCATCACGACGGTCGTGCCACCGGCGTTGATCCGCGCGAGCAGCTGCATGATGTCGACCGAGGTACCCGGGTCGAGGTTTCCGGTCGGCTCGTCGGCGAGCAGCACCTGCGGCCGGTTCGCCAGCGCGCGGGCGATCGCGACACGCTGTTGCTCACCGCCGGACAGCTCGTGCGGGAAGCGCTTCTCTTTACCGGCGAGGCCCACGAGCGCAAGCACCTCGGGGACCGCCTGCTGGATGAACGCCCTCGACGAGCCGATCACCTGCAACGTGAACGCCACGTTCTGAAAGACCGTCTTGGTCGGCAGCAGCCGGAAGTCCTGGAAGACGGCGCCGACGTGACGGCGGAAGTAGGGCACCTTGCGGTTCGACAGCGTGCGCAGGTCGCGCCCGAGCACGATGACGCGCCCCTCCGACGGGGTCTCCTCCCGCAGGATCAGACGCAGGCAGGAGGACTTGCCCGAGCCGGAGGCTCCGACGAGGAACACGAACTCACCGCGCTGCACCTCGAAGTCGACGTTGCTCAGGGCAGGCTTCGCGGTGCCGCGAAAGCGTTTCGTGACGTTCTCGAACCGGATCATGGCCTATCGAGCCTATGCGGATGCCCCGCCCGACCCGCCTGCGACACCCGGTGCCGCGGCATCCGGGTCAGTCGTCCGTCTTGCGCTTGCGCCAGCGGATGCCCGCGGCGATCAAGCCGTCGAGATCACCGTCGAAGACGACCGCGGGATTGCCGACCTCGTAGCCGGTGCGCAGGTCCTTCACGAGCTGCTGGCCGTAGAGGAAGTACGAACGCATCTGGTCGCCCCAGCTCGCGGTGATGACCCCGGCGAGCTCCTTCTTCTTGGCGGCCTCTTCTTCCTTCTTGAGCAGGAGGAGGCGGGTCTGCAGAACACGCATGGCCGCTGCGCGGTTCTGGATCTGCGACTTCTCGTTCTGCATCGACACGACGATGCCGGTCGGAAGGTGCGTGAGGCGCACAGCCGAGTCCGTCGTGTTGACAGACTGGCCGCCGGGACCGGAGGAACGGAAGACGTCGACGCGCAGGTCGCCCTCGGGGATGTCGACCTCGACGGCCTCTTCCATCACGGGGATGACCTCGACGGCGGCGAAGCTCGTCTGACGCTTGTCCGCCGAGCCGAACGGGCTGATGCGCGCGAGACGGTGCGTTCCGGCCTCGACGGACAGCGTGCCGTACGCATAGGGCGCGTCGACCTCGAACGTCGCGGACTTGATTCCGGCGCCCTCCGCGAAGGACGTGTCGAGGACTTTCACCGGGTACTTGTGGCGCTCGGCCCAGCGCAGGTACATGCGCATGAGCATCTCGGCGAAGTCGGTCGCGTCATCTCCGCCGGCACCGGAGCGGATCGTGACGACGGCCGCACGATCGTCGTACTCGCCGTCCAGGAGGGTCTGCACCTCGAGCTGACCGATGATGTCTTCGAGCTCGGCGATCTCGTGGCGGGCCTCTTCGGCGGAGTCCTCGTCGTCCATCTCGTTGGCGAGCTCGACGAGCACGTCGAGATCGTCGAGGCGCTGCTCGACATCGGTGATGCGCTTGAGCTCGGTCTGGCGGTGACTGAGGGCGCTGGTGACCTTCTGAGCCTTGTCGACGTCGTCCCAGAGGTTGGGAGCGCCGGCCTCCTCGCTCAGACGCGCGATCTCGGTGGTGAGTGCGTCGACGTCGACCACGGACTTGATGTCGGAGAACGTGGAACGCAGCGCCTGGATGTCGGCGGAAGGATCGAAGTCGAGCATGACACTCCAGACTAACGTGGTTGGACATGGCCGACCGCCCGGACTCCCCCACCGCACGTGACGTGCTCTGGCGGTTCGGGCCGATGGTGTACGGGCCGACCGTCCTCTTCGCGCTCGGCGAGGGGGCGGTGCTGCCCATCATCCCCGTGATCGCGGCCGACCTGGGTGCCGACGTCGCCGTGGCGGCGCTGGTCGCCTCGGCACTGGTGGTGGGCCAGCTGTGCGGCAACATCCCGGCCGGCTGGGCGGTGGCACGCATCGGCGAGCGGCTCACGATGGCGATCGCCGGTGTCGTCTCGCTCGCGGGCATCCTCGGAATGGCCCTCGCACCCTCGCTCGGGTTGTTCGCCGTCGCGGTGTTCCTCATCGGGTTCTGTGCCGCGGCGTTCGGGCTGGCACGTCACTCCTTCATGACGACGCGAGTGCCGTTGGCATTCCGCGCACGGGCACTGTCGCTGCTGGGCGGAACCTTCCGTCTCGGCATGTTCGTCGGCCCCTTCGTCGCCGCCGCGCTCATCGCCGTCTTCGGCGACGAGCACGTCACGATCTGGTTCTTCGGGGTCTGCCTCGTCGCCACGATCCTGCTCGTGCTGCTCGGCCCCGACCCCGAGACGCACTTCCTGCCGCCGGCCGCGACACGGGATGCCGACGACGCGGCCCTCACCGAAGACACCGGCGAGCCGGTCACCGGCACGATCCCGGTTGCGTCGAGCCGTGCGCCGCGCACCGGTGTGTTCCGGACCATGTGGCGCCACCGCGAAGTCCTCTCACGGCTCGGTCTGGCCGCAGCATCCCTCTCCGCCGTCCGCTCGGCGCGCCAGGTCGTCCTGCCGCTGTGGGGCGTCTCGATCGGTCTCGACGCGCAGACGATCGCACTCGTGGTCGGCATCTCGGGAGCGATCGACTTCGCGTTGTTCTACGCGAGCGGCCAGGTCATGGATCGCTTCGGCCGGTTGTGGGCGGCGCTGCCCGCGATGCTGCTGATGGGCACCGGATTCATCGCGCTGTCGTTCACCCACGACACCGATCAGGCCGCCATGTGGTTCGCGATGTTCGCCGCCGTGCTCGGCGTCGGCAACGGGCTCTCCAGCGGCATCCTGCTGACCCTCGGAGCCGACGTCGCGCCCAAGGCCGACCCGGCGCCCTTCCTCGGCTCGTGGCGCACCCTCACCGACGCGGGCGGCGCGGTGGCGCCGCTGCTCGTCTCGGCCATCGCCGCGACCGCGACGCTCGCGGTCGCGAGCGGCGTCACGGGGGCGATCGGATTGGTCGGCGCCCTCGCGTTCGTGCGATGGGTGCCGCGTTTCGTTCCGCGCGCCCGGGACTGACCGCGTCGCCGGTGCGGGTCAGACCCACTCCCTGCGCACGGCCTCGGCTCCGAGCTGCATGCGCGTGGTCACACCCGCGACGTCCATGAGGTCGGCGACCCGGCGCTGGACCGTGCGCAACGAGATTCCCAGCTGCCCCGCCGCCGCGGCATCCGTCACCCCCATGAGAAGAAGGTGCAGCAGATCGCGGTCGACGTCCTCGGCGACGTGGGCGGCGGCCACCGGCAGGAATTCCGTCGCGGCGCGCCAGTACTCCTCGAAGATCGAGACGACGAGATCGAGCAGGCCGCTGGGGTGGATGAGGAGCGCGCCGAACCCGTCGTCCTCGCCCTGAGTGTGCATCGGCACGAGCGCCATCTGATCGTCGGCGATGAACATGCGGGTCGGGAGGGTGGGAAGGACGCGGATCTCCTCGCCGATCTGCGACATGTCGCGCGCCGCGGCCAGGAAGCCGGGGCGTTCGAGCACCGCGCTCTCGACGATCACGCGGTAGCGCACGCCGCGCGCGAGAGCCCGATCCTCCTCGATGTTCTCCTCGCCGCTGAGCAGCGCGATCTCGTTCAGCACCAGCACCCGCACCTGCGCGGTCGAGGCCGCCTGAAGCTGGGCGACGCGTTGCCGGACGGCGTCGTCGCCGATGACCACGTCGACCACGTCGGCGACGCTGCGCTGCTCTGTCGAGCGGCGGTACAGGTCGTTCAGCTCGAGGAGAGCCTCGTGCGCGCGGCTGATGCCGCGCTCGCGCTCGAGAAGCAAGGGGCGCAGGGCGATGTTGGGTGGGGATGCTGTGAAGCGATCGCTGCTCGCGGCCTGACGTGCGAGCAATCCGAGACGCTCGAGCTCGTCGACGATCGGCTGCACGCGTGGCAGCGACATGCTGAGGCTGCCGGCGATCTCGACCGTCGAGGCGGACGGCTGCTGCAGCACGCGCCGGTAGACGGCGGTGTGCGCCTCATCGAGTCCGAGTGCTTCGAGCACGGTGACCTTCCCCATGCGTCCATCGTCGCCTGCCGACCGTGGCGGATGGTGGCCATGGCATTTCTCCGCCACCACTCTAGGCCCGCAGAGGGCGATGCTCGATATCGACCCCTACCCCCAGAGAGGCTCACGCATGTCACGACTCCAGCCCATCGGCCGCCGCGTGCGCCCGATCGTCGCCGCCACGAGCGGTCTGGCGATCGGCATCGCAGGCATCGGCCTCGCCACCCTGCCGGCGACCGCCGTCTCCGATGTCGACGGTCCCCCCGCTGTCGCCGCGGCGGTCGCCGGCAGTTCCCACTCCGTCACGCTGATCACCGGCGACCGCGTTACCGTGACCGACCTGTCCGACGGCACGCACACCGTCGACGTCGCGACAGTCACACCTGGCGCCGGCGTCCGGACGTACCAAGTGGGCGACGAGCTGCACGTCGTGCCCGACGCGGCACTGCCGTACCTCACCTCGGGCGCGCTGGACCACGACCTCTTCAACGTCTCGCTGCTCATCGAGTTCGGCTACGACGACGCCTCGGTCGACGCGACGCCGATCATTCTGGAACAGGGTGCCGCCACCGCTCGTGGCTTCTCGGCACCGGCACCGGGTCTTGAGGTGCGAGCCGAACTGCCGAGCATCGGCGGTGCCGCCGCGACCCTCGGCCACGCCGAAGCCGCGGCCGCCTGGGACGCGCTGACTGCTCCGAGTGCCCGTGCGTTCTCTGCCAGCCCTTCCCTCGCGGACGGCATCGAGGCGATCCACCTCGACGGCAAGGTGAAGGCCTCACTCGACGGGAGCGTCGGGTACATCGACGCCCCCGAGGCGTGGGCAGACGGCTACACCGGTGACGGCGTGACGGTCGCGGTGCTCGACACCGGATACGACGACACCCACCCCGATCTGCAGGGTCGCATCCTCGAAGGCTCGCAGAGCTTCGTTCCTGGGGAGGAGGTCGCCGACGACCCCAACGGTCATGGCACGCACGTCGCCTCGACCGTCGCGGGCACCGGCGCCGCCTCGGACGGCACCCATCGTGGCGTGGCCGACGGCGCCGACCTGCTCATAGGCAAGGTACTGGGGGCGGACGGCTACGGTCAGGACTCCTGGATCATCGACGCCATGGAGTGGGCGGGCCAGAACGCGCCGATCGTGTCGATGAGCCTCGGGTCGATGTCGCCCTCCGACGGCAAGGACCTCATGGCCGAGTCGCTGAACCAGATCGCCGAGTCCACCGGCTCGCTGTTCGTCGTGGCGGCCGGGAACGCCGGTTCGCCCGAGTCGATCGGCGCCCCGGGATCGGCCGCGCAGGCCTTCACGGTCGGTTCGGTGGATGACCCGTCCGGTGCACTGTCGTACTTCACCAGCCAGGGTCCGCTGTCGCGCTCCGGCGCGCTGAAGCCCGATGTGACCGGCCCCGGCAATGACGTCACGGCTGCGCGTTCGGCGGACAGCGGCGGCGAAGGCGCCTACATCGCGATGAGCGGCACGTCGATGGCGACGCCGCACGTCGCGGGTGCCGCGGCGATCCTCCTCAGCGCGAACCCGGACTACACGACCGAGCAGCTCAAGGCCGCACTGGCGAGCACCGCCACGGACCTGGGCTACACCTCGTACCAGGGCGGCACCGGGGTCATCGACGTGGACGCTGCGATCGAGGCTCCGGTCGTGGCATCCGGTTCCGGCGATTTCGGCATGCTGATGTGGGGCGAGGAGCCGACCCCGGTGCAGCGCACCGTCGAATACACCAACCGCACGGATGCCGAGCTCACGGTCGCGCTCACCGCGACGCTCACCGACACCACGCCGGGCTCCGGTGAGGGGCCGGGCCCGCTGTCGGCCGTCGTGAGCGAGGCGCTGACACTGGACGCCGAGTCGCTGACCATTCCCGCCGGCCGCACCGCCACGGTCACCATGACCGTGGACCCCGCCAAGGTCCCCGCAGGCACGCAGCTGTCGGGCGCGCTCGTCGGGTCGGTGGACGGCGTGGCCGTCACGCGCACGGCACTCGGCACGATCGCCGAGGCCGAGCGCTACGACCTCACCATCACGGCGACGGATTTCGAGGGCAACCCGGTGAACGCGTACGCGATGCTGTGGGATGCCGCCGCCCAGTGGGCCGAGCCGGTGCTGGTCGAGGGCGAGACGACGCTGCGCCTGCGGAAGGGCGACTACTCGGTCATGTCTTACATGGAGGTCAACCGGACGCCCGACACGGTCGCGATGGTGCTGACGGGTGACCCCAAGCTCTCGCTGGCACAGGACTCGACGGTCGCACTCGATGCCCGCGCGGCCGAGGAGGTGACGGTCGACGTCGGCCGTGACGACCTCGAGCAGTCCTTCGCCCGCATGGACTTCCAGGCGGACGATTTCACCGCGAGCGCGATGGTGCCCGTGCTCGTCGACGAGCTGTGGGCTCAGCCCATGAAGGTCGACGACGCCGAGTTCGACTTCACCACGCGCTGGCGCTTGTGGGAGCCGATGCTGACGGTCGCGGCCGGCAAGAAGCCGCTCGACATCGTGCTCCAGGTCGGGTCGAAGTACCTCACCGGGCAGATCAAGGCCGTGGCCGTCGACGCCGGACAGGGCAGCGCTGAGGAGTTCGCGGCGGTGGACGTCGCCGGAAGGGTCGCCGTCGTGACCCGCTCGGACGCGGTCACGCCCGGCCAGGCCGCCGCCAACGCGGGCGCAGCGGGCGCGAGGCTCCTCATCCTCGCCAACGACGCCGACGGCGAGCTCAGCACGTGGGTGGGCTCCGACGACTTCGAGTCGAACGCACCGATCCCGGTTGCCGCGATCAGCGGAGTCGAGGGTCGCCAGCTGCGCGCCGACATCGCGAAGAAGAAGGTGACAGTCACGGCCATCGGCGACGAGTACGCGGACGTGGTGTACGACATCGCCCGCTACAGCGCCGGCGAGATCCCGGATGACCTCGCGTATGCGCCGCAGGACCTCACCCGCATCGACACCACCTATCACGGTCAGACCGAGCCGCTGGGCGAGTTCCGGTACGACTTCGTACCGGGTGCGGAGTACGGGGCGGGCTACTTCATGATCGCCGAGCGGGGCGTGACGCGCGAGGAGTGGGTGAACACCGAGGATCTGCGGTGGAACCAGGGCGTGGGCGTCGAAGCGGTCCGATGGGAGATGCGCGACATCCTCCGCACCTACGAGCCGGGCGAGCATCTCGAAGCCGAATACTTCGGCGGGATCGTGCGTCCCTACGTCGGGCTCGGCTATTGGGTGCCGTACCGAGTGTCGGACTACGCCCAGATCAACGTTCCGAGCTGGGCGGACGGCGGCAGCGCCGATCACACCGGAGCGTTCGACACCTGGATGGAACCCTCCACCGTCGAGCAGCTGACCGACATCTATCTCGACGGCGAGCTGGTCAAGCAGACCCGAGGGCAGGGCGCCATGATCGATGCGCTTCCCGACGGCGAGCAGGACTGGCGCGTCGTGAGCACCGCGACGCACGACGGCGCACACCTCGCGGGATCCACCAAGACCGTCAGTGAGTGGACCTTCCGCTCGGCCGGGCAGCTCGGCGACTGGGAGAACCGGCTCCTGCCGATGATCCAGGCGTTCTACGACGTCGAGGTCAATGACGAGAACCTGGTGGGTGAGAGGCGACGCAAGGGCTCCAGCATCCCGCTCGGTCTCGAACTGGGCCACGTCGCCGGCACGGCACCCGCGGGAGCCATCACCGCCGCCACGCTCGAGGCCCGTACCGCCGGAGGCGAGTGGGTGCCGGTTCCCCTCGCGCCGGCCACCACGGACGCCCCGACCGGCCCGGTCGAGGGCGACGGCGACATCTTCGTGACCTCTCGCGCGTGGGTCAGCGGCTACGCCGCTCAGATCCCGGTGTCCGACAAGGGCGGCTGGGTCGACCTGCGGGTGACGGCGACGGATGCCGCGGGCAACACGTTCTCGCAGGAGATCGAGAAGGCGTTCCAGGCGACGCCCGTCAAGGGCGGCGGCAACGGCCGGGGCTGACCCGATCCGCAGGCCGGCAGGGGCTCCATCCGCTTCGGCGGGTGGAGCCCCTGCGCCGCCTCCCCGCCTCCCCCCTCTCCCTCCCCCTGCCCTCCCCCTGCCGAACCGTCGCAAACGGCCGTACTCCGGTGATCCGAGCGACCACTTGCGACGGTTGGAAGCCGCCCGCGTCACCACATCGTGGCGACGAGGTCGGCGAACAATGCCTCGGGGTCGTTGTCGAGGCCACGGCGCGCGAACCACGTCGAGACGTTCACGACATCGCGGTACATGAAGTCCATGCCCTGCGGGTTCGCGGCGACATCCACGATCTGCGGCAGATCGATCGCCACGACGCGGCCGTGGTGGTCGAGCAGGTTGTACGGCGACAGGTCGCCGTGCGCGAACCCCGCGCGAGCGAACGTCGTGAGGATCTCGACGACCTGGCGGTACGCATCGGCGAGCTCACCGCCGTGCAGCCGCGACTGCGCGAGCCGCGGCGCGGCCACGCGCCCGTCGCCGATGAACTCCATCAGCACCTCGGTGTCGCTCACCTGCACGGGATAGGGTACCGGCACGCCCGACCGCCAGGCGAGTGACAGCGCCGCGAACTCGCTCGCGGCCCAATGCCCCGCGGCCACGGAGCGGCCGTGCGCCGACTTCCTGTTGACGGCGCGCGCGTCGCGCGTGTTGCGCATCACGCGCCCCTCCTCGTAACTGCCGGAGCGGTGGAAGTCGCTGTGATGCGTGTTGCGATATCGCTTCGCCGCGAGCAGCGTGCCCGTCGTGCCGGGAACGGCCCGCTCGATCAGAAAGAGGTCGGCCTCCTTGCCGGTCTTGACGATGCCGAGCTCGGTGTCGAAGGCACCGGCCTCGGTGACCACCCAGTCGGGATACGGGAGCGGTCCGCGCTGGGTGGGAGAGGATGCCGGCCGGGTGGTCCAGCGTTGATCGGGCCCCGGCTCGAGAAGCGGGGCGTCGGAAGCGAACGTTGCGTCGAAGCGCAGAGGTGACATCGGGGAAGACTCCAGTGGCTGGAGGCCGCCGATCTCAGTGGGTGCCGGCGGCCTCGCGGGAAGCGGAACTGACGCGAGACATGGCGAAGACAGCCATCGTGTTCCTCCTTCCGGCCGGGGTGCGGCGCACCGGTGCGGCGTTCAATCTAGCGACATTCCGCTCCCGCGCACCAGCGGTCGCGCTACCTTCGTCCACATGAGCGGATCGGATTCGACCGACGGCGGGGTTGTCCGGTTCTGCCGCAGTAGCAGTGCGGGCCGTCGCTGCACGCGGCCACTCGGGCACCCCGGTCTGCATCGTCACCGCACGATCATGTGGACGGATGCCGCCGCCGACCCGCCGCAATGCCCGGGCTCCGGCGAACCTGGCGAGCCCGCTGCGCAACTCGGCGACGGGTACCCCCACGGCCGAGCGCTGTGTGCGCGTTGCCAGCGGTTCGTGCCCCTCGACGGTGCCGGACGACTCGTCGAGCACGACACGACGGATGCGCTCGAAACGGATGCCGAGGCCAGCAGTCGACGCGAATGGTTCAACCTGCACGGCTGGTGATGGTCTCGACGGGTCGCTGCGCCGAGCACCGGTGTCAGCGCAGCGCGGTGCGACTCGTGGCGGTCGCTTCGAGAGCCACGCCGTCCGGCACGAACAGCGTGACGACGGGCGGATGCCACGTGCCGGCGACCGTCACTCGCGCCGAGACGCCGTCCGGCGTCTCGGCAGATACGAGCACCGCGTCCCGACCGACCTCGGCGACCATCAACTGCGCCTGACGCCGGACGGCCGCATCCGTCAGGGTTGCGACCGGTGCACCGTCGACGACGGTCACCTCGAAGCCGTCCGCGGCAGCGAGGGCGGCGGCATCCGCCAGCGCATCCAAGCGCTTCTGCGACAGGTACAGGCTCGTCGCGGCGACGCAGATGAGGATCGCGACGAGCGCGAGCACCGCGTAGCCGAGGGTCAGGATCAGGATGCTGCCCTCGTCGTCGCCCTGCCCCTGCCCCTGCCCGGCGCGAGAGTCGCACAGACGTGTCACGACGCACCCCAGAATCGCGATACCTTGTGCGCGGCCGACCCTTCCACCGGGATCGACGCGATCTGGTCGAGCCCGAGCACCGGCGGTACAAGGGGCAGCGTCACGGCGCTGCGGACAGTCACGATCAGGGTCGCGCCCGCCGCGGGGCACGACACGCCGGCCGGCCGGCAGGCGATATCGACGTCGACGTCGTCGAGTCCGTACTCGTCGCGCACCGAGGCGAGAACGCGTTCGGCACGCGCGTCGGCATCGGCGGCGTCGGCCGCGGTCGAGATCGCGCGCGCGAGGTGCCGCGCCCCGGCCTCGGCGCCGAGAGACTGCTGCTGGATCGACCCGAGTGCGACGACGAGATAGACCAAGGGCACCAGCATCAGCAGGCCCACGAGGATGAACTCCAGTGCTGCCGACCCGCGATCGTCCGCGCGGTCCGGGTCGGCGTCAGTGTCAGTGTCAGTGTCAGTGTCAGTCGAACGACTCGATGGGCGCATGCGCGATCACCTCCATCGATCTCGGCGACCCGAGCAGGCCGACCAGCGGCAGGGTCGCGGCGACCCGCACCTCCACGGTGGGATGCCCGAGGTCGGTGGTCTCGCGCACCCTCACGTCGGCGGCGTACTCGGCACCGACGGTCCGCGTCACGATGTCGCGCGTGCGCGCTGCTCCCTCATCGAGCGACGTGTCTGCCAGCGCCGCGTGGTAGGCGCCTTCGACGGCCGCATCGTGCACGACGTTGCGCACGTACACGGCGAGACCGAACTGCAGCACACCCAGCGTCAGCACGGTCAAGAGCGTGCCGACGAGCACGAACTCCACCGGACTGGAGCCTTCTTCACCCGCACTCGCCGCCGCGAATCGGGCGCGCAGGCCCGTCGCGAGACGGGCACGGAAACAGCGCACGCGCTAGAAGCCCGAGACCCGCTCGATGGCCTGCTCGAACAGCCCGGCCAGCGCCGGGCCGGCGAGCGCCCAGATCACCACGACCAGCCCCGCCGTCATGAGCGTGATCAGCACCCAGCCCGGCACATCGCCTCGTTCGTCGTCCACGAGGTCCCGCCCCGAGGCGCGCAGTCTGTCGATCGCGCGACGCATCCACATCGTGTTCATCTCTTCTCCTTCCGACCGTGAGGTCAGCCGATACCCAGTCGAAGCATGAAGATCCCCGGGAACACCGCGAACAGCACGCTCAGCGGCAGAATCAGGAACACCAGCGGCACGAGCATGTAGATCTCTTTGCGGCCTGCCCGCTCGATGAGGCCTCGCTTGGCGTCCTCGCGCGCATCGAGAGCCTGTGCGTGGAGCACGTGCGCGAGAGGCGCGCCGCGGTCGATCGCGGCGACCAACTGGTCGACCGACCGCGAGAGGGCCGGAATCTCGAGGCGGACCGCCATCCGCCCGAGCGACTCCGACAGGGGCGATCCGGTTCCCACGGCGACGACGACACCCCGCAGCTCGGCGGTGAGCTCCCCCGCACCGACGTCGCCCACGCGCCGCAGCGAGTCGAGGATCCCCTCGCCCGCCGAGAGGCACAGCGCGAGGAACTCGAGCACCGTCGGCAGCTCTTCTTCGATGCGGCCGACCCGCGCCCGAGAGGCGCGTGTGAGCCACGCGTCGCACGCGAATGCGCCGCCGACCGCCGCCAGCGGCGGCAGCAGGCCCAGCGCCGGTGAGCCCCTGCCCAGCAGCACGAGCCCCACGACGAGCGCACCGCCCACCGCGAGCCCGACCACCGCCCACGCGAGCTGCCTGCCACGGAAGCGGGCGGCATCCATCGTCCACCCGGCCTGCTGCAGGCGCCGGGTCACCGCTTCATCCCCGCCGATCACCCGGGCGAACCGGCGCTGCAGCGCCACCCACGCCAGAGTCGGATCATAGCCCGGCCCAGTCGTCACATCGAGCCCCCGCGGATCGGTGACGTCCCGGATGTACGGGGCGATGCGCCGGGCGAGGCTGGGTGCACCCCAGCGCGGGGCGAGCGAGAGCAGCAGGCACACGCCGACTCCGAGCGCGGTGCCGAGCACGACCGCGTAGGCGAGCTCTCCCGTGACGCCGCCGATCAACCGAACCACCGCCTCGGCTCGGGAAGCCGGCCGAGCCGGATCATCACGCGGTAGGCGACGAACGAGACCGCGGCGCCGGCGAGGATCAGGGCGATGCCCTCGGGGCTTCCGTACGCCCTCGCGCCCTCGGGACGCATGGCCAGGAGTGCCAGGATCACCCACGGCGCGGCGACGCCGAGCACTGCAGCGCCACGGATCCACGATTGACGCGACTCGACCTCGGCGCGCAGCGCGGCGTCGGCGCGGACGGATGTCGCCAAGGCCCGCAGCACGGCTGTGAGCTCCGTGCCGCCGACCTGACGAGCCATCCGCAGCGTCTCCACGATGCGGTCGGCGACCGGATCCGCGAGGTTCGCCTTGAGTCGCTGCGCGCTGGAATCGAAGTGGCCCGAGGCCGAGACATCGCGTGCGAACGCGGCGAAGGCGGGCCGCAGCTCCGCCGGGGCGGAGTCGGCGAGGCTCGCGACGGCGTCGGGGAGCGACATGCCCGCCCGCACCGATGCGATCAGCAGGTCGCACACGTCCGGCCAGAGCGTGCGGCGCGTGCGCAGCAGTCGCGAACGTCGAGCGCGCAGCCATGTGAAGGGGGCGAGTGCGCCCGCTGCCGCAGCGACCAGAGAGAGGACCGCCACCTGGGTGACGAGCCACGCTGTCGCAGCAGCCACGGCCGCGCAGCACCCGGCGACCACGACGACCGATGTCGGCGACATGCGCGCCATCCCGGAGTCCTCGAGCAGCCGCGAGAGCCGGCCGGGCTTCGCCTCGGACGCACCGCGCGCCACCGACGGCCACAGCCAGGGCGACAACGCGAGCAGGAGGCCTGCCGCGAGCACCGCTCCCCAGACGAACGTCATGCGGCGCCCGCTCGGTACAGCGTCCTTGCCGCGATCACGCCGCCGTCCACCCCGGTCGGAGCGACGATCTCGACGACGCGGCGAGCGCCGGACGCATCGCGCTCGCAGTGGACGACGAGATGAACGGATGCCGCGACCGCCGGCAGCACGAAGGACGAGTCGATGTTGCGTCCGGCCAGCAGCGGCAGGGCGGCGAGCTTGCGCACCGCCTCGCGGGCCGAGTTCGCGTGGATGGTCGCCGCACCCGGCACACCGGTGTTGAGCGCCAGCAGGAGGTCGAGTGCCTCGGCGTCGCGGACCTCTCCGACCACAAGACGATCGGGGCGCATGCGGAGTGCTTCTTTGACCAGGCGCCGCAGCGTGACTTCGCCGGTTCCCTCGAGGCTCGCCTGCCGGCCCTGAAGCGAGACGATGTCGGCGGCGCCGACCGCGAGCTCGAACGTCTCCTCGACGGTGACGATCCGGTGCGTGGCCGGACAGGCGGCGATGAGCGCTCCCAGCAGGGTCGTCTTGCCCGCGTGGGTCGCGCCCGAGACGAGCACCGAGCGACCCTGCACCATCGCCTCCTGCAGCAGATGCGCCGCAGACGGATCGAGAGAGCCGGCCGCGACGAGGCGGCCGAGATCCCGGTACGCGGGCAGGAACTTGCGGACGTTGACGGCCCAGTGGCGCCGGGTGATGTCGGGGATCACCACGTGCAGGCGGGAGCCGTCAGGAAGCGAGGCGTCCACGAAGGGCTGGCTGAGGTCGACTCGACGGCCGCTGGACTGCAGCATCCTCTCCACGAGATCACGTACGGCGGTCTCGGTGAGCACGAGCGGCGTGCGCTCCGGCACTCCCCCGCGCGCCACGAAGATGCGGTCGGGCGCGTTGATCCACAGTTCCTCGACGGTGGGATCGTCCAGGTACGCCTGCAACGGACCGTATCCGGCGACCGACGCGAGCACGTCCCGCACGCAGGCGGCCTCGTCGTCGACCGGAGCCAAACCCCTCGCGAGTGCGAAGTCGTTGTGTCTGCGCACTTCGGCACGGGCGATCTGTGCGGCCAGATCCGGGTCCCGCGACGGATCGGCGCGCTCAGCCCGGAGCCGCTCGCGGACGCGCTCGGCGACGAGCGTCGAGACGGGCGTGGGCGCGAGGGTCACCGAAGCATCCTCGCAAGTCGGGGCGGAGGCATCCGGAAGTTATCCACAGATGCGCGCCGAGCGAGCGCGGGGCAGGATGGTCTCAGAGACGGAAGGACCATGATGAGCAGGACCAAGATGGAGCTCTCCCCCGGCGCGAAGGCGGGCCTCGGCATCGCCGGGATCGTGCAGGTCGTGTTCGCTTTCCTGGCGTTCTGGGACCTCGCGAACCGCCACCCTGACGACGTGCGCGGGCCGAAGGCCGCATGGATCCCGGCGATCCTCGTCAACTGGATCGGCCCGGCCAGCTACTTCGTGTTCGGCATCCGCCGGTAGCGCCCACCAGCGGCGGGGGATGTCACATCCTCCCGCCGCGCGGTGTCTCCATGTCGAAGGAATCGACACGAAGGAGGCACCCATGCTGGGCGCAACAGGACACAGGATCGACGTCGTCGTCATCGGCGGCGGCTATGCGGGAGTGATGACGGCCAATCGCCTCACGCAGCGGAGCGATGTGTCGGTGACGCTCGTCAACCCGCGCGACCGCTTCGTCGAGCGGGTTCGGCTGCACCAGCTCGTCGGTGGATCCGACGACGCCGTGATGCCATTCGACGAGCTGTTGGCGGGCGACGTGAAGCTGGTGGTCGACACAGCAACGGCGATCGACCCAGCGCGGCGACGCGTCGCTCTCGAGAGGGGCGGACCGCTGTCGTACGACTATCTCGTCTACGCGGCGGGAAGCTCGAGCGCCGCGATGGAGGTGCCGGGCGCGGCGGAGTTCGCGCTGCCGATCTCGACTCTCGAGGACGCCGAACGCGTCCGCGGGGTCCTCGCGGGCACACCGAAGGATGCGCCCGTCGTCGTCGTCGGATCGGGGCCCCTCGGTATCGAGACGGCCGCAGAGCTGGCCGAGCTCGGCCGCCGCGTCACGCTCGTGTGCGGTCGGATCCTGAGCCCGTACAGCCATCCCAGCGCGCGGCGAACCATCCGTCGCCGCCTGGAGGCCCTCCACGTGGTCCTGCTCGAGGGCGAGGGCGCCACCGCCGTGGCCGTGACGCCCGACGCGGTGGAACTGGCCGACGGGCGTTCGGTGACCAGTGCCGTGACGATCTGGACCGCGGGCTTCGCCGCCGCCGGTCTCGCCCGCGACAGCGGGCTGACGACCGACGCGGAAGGCCGGCTGGTCACCGACGAGACGCTCACCAGCGTCGACGACGACCGCATCGTCGCGACCGGGGACGCCGCTTCCCCGTCGCACGTGCCGTTGCGCATGAGCTGTCAGGCGGCGCTGCCGCTCGGCTCGCACGCGGCCGACACCGTGCTGAGCCGCATCGCCGGCGGGGAACCGGCCGGCTTCGACCGCGGCATCGGCGCGATGTGCGTGAGCCTCGGACGGGAGTACGGCGTCTTCCAGTTCGCGCGGTTCGACGACACGGCGATCCGCCTGCACGTGCCCGGACGCCTGGGCGCACTCCTCAAGGAGGAGGCCTGCAAGAGCCCGATCTCGCAGATCAAGACGGAGGCGCGCAGGCCAGGCGCGCACCGGTGGCTCGTCAAGGACACGCGACGCGCCGACCGGGTGCGCGCAGCTCTCGCGGCGGAGGGGAACGCGGTGCTATCCCGCTGACCGGGGCACGAATACGGGGGTCGGCCCCACAGCCGACCCCCAGCGGCGTCAGTAGACTGATCCCACTCGCGGGAGTGGTGGAATTGGCAGACACGCAGGATTTAGGTTCCTGTGCCTCCGGGCGTGTGGGTTCAAGTCCCACCTTCCGCACGCGGACGTTCGCAGACTTCGCCGACCGCCGACACCTCGACCGACGGGAATCCCACCGTGCACGCAGTTCCTACCGCCCTGATCCCCTGGCTCGATCCGGCCGCGATCATCGCATGGGCAGGCCCGTGGGCGCTCGTCGTCGTCTGCTTCATCGTGTTCGCCGAGACGGGCCTGCTCGTCGGCTTCCTGCTCCCGGGTGACACCCTCCTGGTCATCGCGGGGCTGCTGTCGCACTCCACCGCGGCGGCGCCGAACGGCGTCTTCGGAATCAGTGTGTGGTGGGTGGCGCTCCTCATCGGGCTCGCCGCGTTCGTCGGCGGGGAGGTCGGCTATCTCATCGGCCACAAGGCCGGTCCGGCGGTGTTCGAGCGCAAGGAGAGCGGTCTGTTCAGCGTCAAGAACGTCGAGCGCACCAACGCGTTCTTCGAACGCTTCGGCGGCCTGACGATCATCCTCGCCCGCTTCGTGCCGATCGTGCGCACCTTCGCGCCCGTCGCGGCCGGCGTCGGCCACATGCACAAGGGCAAGTACACGCTCTACAACCTCATCGGCGCCGTGTTGTGGGGCTTCGGGCTCACGATGTTCGGCTACGCGATCGGCTTCATCCCGTTCGTGCGCGACCTCGTCACCGAGTACATCGATGTCATCCTGCTGATCGCCGTCGGCGGCACCGCCCTCGTCACGCTGTGGCACTACCTCCGCGAGCGCCGTAAGGCCAAGAAGGCCGCCGCGGCCGGCGAGGACGTCGTCACCGACGAGTCCGAGGCCGAGGCCCTCGTCCTCGACCCCGAGGTGTTCGAGCGCGGACCCGAGCACGGCGAGGCCCCGAAGGGCTGAGCCGGGACCCGGAATCGGGTCGGCGCGTCAGGAAGCCTTCTTCTTGGCTGCCGGCTTCTTCTCGGCGGCCTTCTTGGCTGCAGGCTTCTTGGCCGACGAGCCGGACGCCGTGCTCTCGGATTTCGCGGAGGACCCGGCATCCTTCTTCGTGGACTCCTTCGCGTCAGAGCCGCCGCGCGCCGCGCGTGACTTCTCGACGCTCGCGCGCAGGGCTGCCATGAGGTCGATGACCTCACCGCCGGTCTCCTCCTCCTCGTGGTCGCCGAAGGTCTCGGCGGTGTCGACGGCGTCGCCCTTCTCGAGCTTCGCCTCGATCAGGGTGCGCAGTTCTGCCTGGTACTCGTCGGTGAACTCCTCGGGATCGAAGTCGCTGGCGAAGCTCTCCACGAGGGATGCCGACAACTCCAGCTCCTTCGCCGAGATGCGCACCGACTCGTCCAGAGCCGGGAACGCGGCCTCGCGCACCTCGTCCGCCCACAGCAGCGTCTGCAGCACCAGCACGTCACCGCGCACGCGCAGAGCGGCCAGGCGCGTCTTCTGCCTCAGCGAGAAGCGGACGATCGCGGTCCGGTCGGTCTGCTCCAGGGTCTTGCGCAAGAGCACGTAGGCCTTCGGAGAGGCCGAGTCGGGCTCGAGGTAGTACGCGCGATCGAGCGTGAGCAGATCGATCTGGTCGCTCGGCACGAACTCCACGACGTCGATCTCACGGCTCTTCTCGGCCGGAAGCGACGCCAGGTCGTCCTTGGTGAGCACGACGGTCTTCTCGCCGTCGTCGTACGCCTTGTCGATGTCGGAGTACGGCACGACCTCGCCGTCGATCTCGCACACGCGCTGATAGCGGATGCGTCCGCCGTCCTTGTTGTGCACCTGATGCAACGAGACATCGTGGTCCTCGGTCGCGGAGTACACCTTGACCGGCACGTTCACGAGCCCGAATGTCAGTGCACCCTTCCAGATCGCCCTCATCCCACAAGTACACACCGGTAACACCGGTCACGGCTACCCTGAACCCATGCCCGGCGGAGAGCAACTGGTGCGCATCGGTGGACGGCGACTGCGCATCACCAACCTCGACAAGGTGCTCTACCCCGAGACCGGAACCACCAAGGGCGAGGTGATCGACTACTACACGCGCATCGCCGAGGTCATGATCCCGCACGTGGTCGGGCGCCCGGTCACCCGCAAGCGGTGGCCCGACGGCGTCGGCACCGAGGACGATCCCGGCATGGTCTTCTTCGCGAAGGACCTCGAGCGCGGTGCGCCTTCCTGGGTGCGACGGATGCCGATCCCCCACTCGACCGGAGCGAAGGACTATCCGCTCGTCGGCGACGTGCCCACCCTGGTCTACCTCGCGCAGGTCGCGAGCCTCGAGCTGCACGTGCCGCAGTGGCGCTTCGCTCCGGACGGCGAACGCGGCGACGCGGATCGCCTCGTGCTCGACCTCGACCCAGGCCCCGGCGTCGGCCTCGCCGAATGCGCCACGGTCGCCGGCTGGGCGCGGACGATCCTCGAAGGCATGGGGCTCGAGCCCTACCCGGTGACCAGCGGAAGCAAGGGGATCCACCTGTACGCGGCACTGCCGCCCGGGCAATCGAGTGAGCAGGCGTCGGCGCTGGCCAATGAGCTGGCCCGCGCCATCGAGGCGGACCATCCCGACCTTGTCGTCAGCAGCATGAAGAAGTCCGAGCGACGCGGCAAGGTGCTGATCGACTGGAGCCAGAACAACGGCTCGAAGACGACCATCGCACCGTACTCCCTGCGGGGTCGCATGCATCCCACAGTCGCCGCCCCTCGCACGTGGGAGGAGCTGGACGACCCCGACCTGCGCCACCTGGACTTCACCGAGGTGCTCGAGCGTATCGAGGACCTCGGCGACCCGATGGCGCCGCTGGGCTTCCACGCGGGCGGTCGCGAAGCCGAGACCGGGCCGCTCGCCCCGTACATCGCCAAGCGCAGCGCCGACCGCACGCCCGAGCCGGTGCCGCGCAACCCGCTCGGGGCGGCCCCCACGGACGACAAGCCGCGGTTCGTCATCCAGGAGCATCACGCCACGCGACTGCACTGGGACTTCCGCCTCGAGCGCGACGGCGTGCTGGTGAGCTGGGCGGTGCCCCGCGGCGTACCGCATTCGTACAAACGCAACAACCTCGCCGTGCAGACCGAGGACCACCCGATGGAGTACGCCGCCTTCGAGGGCACGATCCCCGCGGGCGAGTACGGCGGCGGCACCGTGACGATCTGGGACGACGGTCGGTATGACCTCGAGAAGTGGCGGGACGACGAGATCATCGCGACGCTCGAGGGGCGGCCCGGCGGTCCGCTCGGACGCGTCCGGCTGGCCCTCATCCGCACCGAGGGCGAGGGTGAGAAGTCCAGCTGGCTGCTGCATCGGATGAAGACGGATGCCGACGGCCGGCCGCAGCCGGACGGCATACCCGTCGAGCCCAGCCCGCAGGCCGACGCGCCGCATCACGGTCGACACGCATCCGCACGGGGCGATGGTGCTCAGAAACCGCATGTGAGCTCCGGTTCACACAGCTCTCCGGATCCTCAGACGGGGACCCGTGTGAACCGGAAGTTCAATGGCGTTTCCGAGAGCACCGCCACCCGGGCGACGGTCGAGGATCTCAAACCGATGCTCTCGACTTCGGCCACTCCCGCGCTCGCCCGTCAGGCGGCGGCGCGATGGGGCGAGCCGGCGTGGGTCGAGGCGAAGTGGGACGGCATCCGTGCGGTCGGAGTGTGGGACGGGTCGCGTCTGCGTCTGTACGCGCGCAGCGGCAACGACCTCACTCACCGCTACCCGGAACTGACCGCCGTCGACGCGGGATTGGGCGATGAGCCCGCGGTGCTCGACGGCGAGCTCGTCGCGCTGGAGCCGGACGGGCGGCCGAGCTTTCCGCTGCTGCAGACCCGAATGAACCTCGAACGTGCGGGCGACATCGCCCGCGAGGCACGACGCACCCCCGTGCGCTATTACCTGTTCGACGTGCTCGCGCACGACGGTGATGACCTCACCGGTCTGCCGTTGCACGAGCGCCGCGATGTCCTCGAAGCGATCGCAGACGACACGGTCGACGCGATCGCCGTGCCGCCCGTGTTCGACGACGTCGACGCGGCGCTCGAAGCGAGCAGGCAGCTGCGGCTCGAAGGGATCGTGGTGAAGGACCCCGCGTCTCGCTACGTCCGGGGAGCTCGCGCGGAGTCGTGGCTCAAGGTCAAGATCACCCACACGCAGGAGGTGGTGATCGCCGGCATCCGGCCGGGCAAAGGCGGCCGCAGCGGCACGTTCGGCTCGCTGCTGCTCGGCATCCCGGATGCTGACGGCCTGCGCTACGCCGGCCGCGTCGGCACCGGTTTCAGCGACTCGACCCTGGCGTCGCTGATGAAGAAGCTGCTGCCGCTGCGGGTGGACGACAACCCCCTGATCGGGGTGCCGGCGCTCGACGCCCGCGACGCACTCTGGGTGCGGCCCGAGCTGGTCGGCGAGGTCGAGTACGGCGAGTTCACCCCAGGTGGAATCCTGCGTCACTCCCGCTGGCGCGGACTGCGACCCGACAAGAGCCCTGACGAAGTACGACGCGAGGATCAGCCCGCCGAGCTGTAGCACCCGACGCCTCACGCGTGCGCGTCGTGCTCGACGTGACCGGCCGGCTCGAGCTGGAACGTCGAATGCTCGACGTCGAAGTGCTGCGACAGGCATGTCTGCAGCTGGCTCAGGATGCCGGAGGCCCTGCCGTCCTGCAGCGCAGCCCCGTCGACCACGACGTGGGCCGAGAACACCGGGGCGCCGCGGGTCAGCTGCCACACGTGCACGTCGTGCACATCGACGACACCGGGCGTGCCGAGGATGTGCTCGCGGATCTCGCGAACGTGCGTGCCCTTCGGCGCGGATTCCGCGAGGACCGAGACGACCTCACGAAGCAGCCCGATCGCGCGCGGGATGATCATCGCCGCGATGAACAGCGATGCGATCGCGTCGGCCTGTGCCCATCCGGTCATGAGGATCACGATCGCCGCGACGATGACCGCGGCCGAGCCGATGAGGTCGCCGAGCACTTCGAGGTAGGCGCCGCGCACGTTGATGCTGCGGCGCTGCGCCGAGCTCAGCAGCCACATCGCCACCGCGTTGGCGATCAGACCGACGATCGCGACGCCCAGCATGAGCCCGCCGGCGACCTCGACATCGGAGGGCGACACGAGGCGCGAGACGCCTTCGACGGCGACCCACGCCGACAGCGCGATGAGGATGATGCCGTTGACCAGGGCTCCGAACACCTCCGCGCGCTGGTATCCGAAGGTGCGGCGATCGTTGGCCGGCCGCGCAGCGACCATGCTCGCCACGAGGGCGATCACCAATGCGGCGGCGTCGGTGAACATGTGGGCGGCGTCCGCGAGCAGTGCGAGGGAACCCGAGAGCGCAGCGCCGATGATCTGGACGACCATCACGACCGTGGTGATCGCGAGCGAGATCGCCAGCAGGCGACGGTTACCCGCCTCGCGGACGCCACTCGGCGCATGGTCGTGCATGCCTCCAGGCTAGGCGGCGGACTGCGCCCGGGCGGCGCACCTCACCTACTCGGGAATGAGTGTCCTTCTCACGGAGGCGATGCAGGTGGATGCTAGCGTGCCGCTGTGACGCAGCGCACGACGCCCACGACCGATCGCCCATGGCGACGTTCCGGCGCCGGGCGATACGCCATCGAACGGATCTCGCGGATGCTGCGACCCCCGGTGGTCGTGACGCCGATGGGTCCTCGCGTGCGCAAGCAGCAGGACACCGAGATCCCGATGCGGGACGGCACCATCCTGCGGGCCAACGTCTATCTGCCCGCCGGCGCCGGCCCCGTGCCGGCCATCCTCTGCGCACACCCCTATGGGAAGGACGTCCTTCCCCGTCGCACCCGGCGCGGGTATCGCATCAACCCGCAATTCCGTGCTCTTCGCCAGACCGAGCAGCTCCACATCTCGGACGAGACGAGCTGGGAGGCGCCGGACCCGTCGTGGTGGGTGCCGCACGGGTTCGCACTCGTCAACCTCGATGTGCGCGGGGCGGGCCGCTCGGACGGCGTCGGATCGCTCATGAGCGACGCCGAGGCTCAGGACCTCCATGACGCGATCGAGTGGATCGCACAGCAGGAGTGGTGCGACGGCGGCGTGGCGATGCTGGGCGTGTCGTATCTCGCCATCTCGCAGTACAAGGTGGCCGCCACCCGCCCGCCGCACCTGCGGGCGATCGTGCCCTGGGAGGGGTTCACGAACGCGTACCGTGATCTCTTCTATCCGGGCGGCGTCCGCGAGATCGGGTTCTCGCGGCTGTGGACGACGCTGGTGCGCCGATCGGCGCGTATGGTGCCCGACCTCGGTGCCGAGGCTGTCGCGCGTCCCGACGAGGACGCGTGGTGGGATGCCCTCGTGCCCGATCTGGAGCGGATCGAGGTGCCGATGCTCGTATGCGGCAGCTTCTCGGACGCGAATCTGCACACGAGGGGGTCGTTCCGGGCCTTCCACGAGGTCTCGTCATCCGTCCGTCACCTGTACACGCACCGCGGCGGCAAGTGGGCGACCTTCTACGGCGACGAGGCGAAGGCGGCGCAGCTCGCCTTTCTCCAGACACATCTCCAGGATGCTCCGCACACTCTGCCGCGCGTGCGGCTGGAGGTCCGGGAGCGGCGCGACGAGGTGCTCGCGGTCCGCCACGAAGACCGATGGCCCCCGCCTGGCGAGACCCGCGCGCTCCATCTGAGCAGCAACGGCACACTCGACGCTGCCGTGCCCGGGGAGGCCTCCCGGGTCACGTTCCGGGCACGCCGCCGTGCCGCGGTCTTCTCGTGGATCTTCGACGAAGACACCGAGGTCACCGGCGAGGCTCGCGTGCGGCTCTGGATCAGCGCAGCCGACGACGCACCCCTGTCGCTGTTCGCCGGACTGTCGAAATGGACCGCCGGCCGCTTCGTCTCCTTCGAGGGCTCCTACGGGTTCGGGCGGGATTACGTCGCAACGGGCTCTCGCAGGGTCCTTGCGACCCGGGAGCCGCAGCCGGTGGAGATCGGCCTTGCACCGTCCGCGACGCTCTTCCGTGCGGGCGACGAGCTGCGCCTTCACGTCGGCGGGCGTCAGTTGTCGCCGCTCAATCCGCTGTGGGGATCCTTCCCCGCGCTCTATCGGTCGAGCCCGCGCGTCACGTGCACCGTGCACGCGGGACCAGGGCATCCCTCGGCGCTCGAGCTGCCGATCACCTCACTCGGCTGAGCCGGCTCGGGTCACAGCCCAGCGAGGAGCGGGACCAGGGCGGCGAACGCACGGGACCGGTGGGAATCCGCGTTCTTCTCCGCAGCGGTCCATTCGCCGACGGTCCGCTCGGCGTCCGCGGGCTGGCCGTCCGGCACGAACACGGGGTCGTACCCGAACCCGCCGGCCCCGGCGGCCGCCGCGGCCAGGCGTCCGGGCCAGATGCCTTCGACGACGTGTTCGACGCCCGCATCCGACCCGGCGGACCCCGCCGGCACGACGAGGGCGATCGTCGACACGAACTGTGCGGTGCGGTGGGGATCCCGGATGTCCGACAGCTGGTCGAGCAGGAGGTTCAGGTTGGCGGCGGCATCCTTCGCGTGTCCGGCCCAGTACGCCGAGAAGACCCCGGGCGCCCCGCCGAGAACGTCGACGCAGATGCCCGAATCGTCGGCGAGCGCCGGGAGGCGGGTGTGCGCGGCCGCGGCTCGGGCCTTGATCAGGGCGTTCTCGGCGAAGGTGACGCCGTCCTCGACCGGCTCCGGTCCGTCGTAGCCGATCACCTGGAGGTCAGGCCGGGTGGCCGCGACGATCGCCTGGAACTCCTGCACCTTGTGCGGGTTGTGTGTCGCGAGCACGAGGCTGCGTGTCGACTCGCTTCGCTCGCTCAACGACCGGCTCCCGTCCGTCACTCCGCAGCGACCGGCTCGAGGGCCGCCAGCTGGTGCCCGCGCAGCGTTGCGCAGCCGTTCACGCCGAGCTCGAGCAGCGCATCGAGCTCACGCTTGTCGAACGGCGCACCCTCGGCCGTGCCCTGCACCTCGACGAAGAGTCCGCGGCCGGTCACCACCACGTTCATGTCGGTCTCGGCGCGGACGTCCTCCACGTACGCGAGGTCGAGCAGCGGCTCACCGTCGACGATGCCCACCGACACCGCCGCGACCGAATCCAGGAGGGGCGTGGCCTTCTGGCCGATGAACTTCTTCGCGCGACCCCACTCGATCGCGTCTGCGAGGGCGACGTAGGCGCCCGTGATCGCCGCAGTCCGCGTGCCGCCGTCGGCCTGCAGCACGTCGCAGTCGATGACGATGGTGTTCTCCCCCAGAGCCTTGGTGTCGACGACGGCGCGCAACGCGCGCCCGATCAGCCGGGAGATCTCGTGCGTGCGTCCGCCGATCTTGCCCTTGACGCTCTCGCGGTCGTTGCGGCTGTTCGTCGCGCGCGGGAGCATCGCGTACTCCGCGGTGACCCAGCCCTTGCCCTTGCCGACCAGCCAGCGCGGCACGCCGTTCGTGAACGACGCGGTGCACAGCACCTTCGTGCCGCCGAACGAGATGAGCGCCGATCCCTCCGCATGGCTCGACCACCCGCGCTCGATGGTGATGGGACGCAACTGGTCGGCGGCGCGACCGTCCGCGCGCACAAGTTCGGTCATAAGGGCTCCTCGGGTCAGGCGGTCGGAAGGTCGATGGCACCGGTCTGCACGAGCCGGACGGAGCTCACCTCGCGGCCCATGAGCCGGTGCGCGAGGTCGAGGAACTCGTCGGCCGATGCGCCGGTGGCCTCGTAGACGTGGCGGGGCGTGGCATCCGGTCCCGCGAGCAGGTTGCGTGACACGAGTTGCCGGTAGACGTCCTTCGCGGTCTCGGTGTCGCTCGAGACGAGGCTCACTTCGGGACCCATCACATAGCTGATGGCGCCTTCGAGGAACGGATAGTGCGTGCAGCCCAGCACGAGCGTGTCGACGCCGGCGTGACGCAGCGGCGCGAGATACTCCTCGGCGACCGCCAGCACCTCGGGCGAGTCGGTGACGCCGGCTTCGACGAACTCGACGAAGCGCGGGCACGCCTGCGCGAACACCGTCAGCCGCTCGTTGACCTCGAGCATGTCCTGGTAGGCGCCCGATCCGATGGTCCCGGCCGTGCCGATGACGCCGATGCGGCCGTTGCGGGTGGTCGACATCGCGGTGCGCACGGCAGGGCCGATCACCTCGACCACGGGGACGTCGTAGCGCTCCCGCGCGTCGCGCAGCATCGCCGCCGAGGCGGTGTTGCACGCGATCACCAGCATCTTCACGCCCTGATCGACGAGTGCGTCGAGGATCTCGAGCGAGTAGCGCCGCACATCGGCGATGGGCTTCGGCCCGTACGGCGATCGCGCGGTGTCGCCGATGTACAGGATCGACTCGCGCGGCAGCTGCGCCGAGACAGCACGGGCGACGGTGAGCCCGCCGACACCGGAATCGAAGATTCCGATCGGCGCGCCGGTGCCTTCTCGATCCAATCGGCCGTCCTGCGCCTGTCGAAGGGTCACGATGCCCCAGCCTACGCCAGCCGATCACTAGGCTGACCCGCATGACCCTTCGACAGGCTCAGGACGGCGGCCCCTCGACCGCCCTGTTGACGGACCGCTACGAACTCACGATGCTCGACGCGTCCTTGCGCGACGGCACCGCCGAGCGCCGCTGCGTCTTCGAGCTCTTCGCCCGCCGCCTGCCGGGAGGACGACGATTCGGCGTCGTCGCGGGCACGGGGCGCCTGCTGGAGCTCATCCGCGACTTCACGTTCGGCGACGATGAGCTGCGATTCCTGAGGGACGAGAAGGTGGTGGATGCCGCAACACTCGACTTCCTCGAGGGTTACCGTTTCACCGGTTCGATCACCGGCTACCGCGAGGGCGAGCTCTACTTCCCCGGCTCGCCGATCCTGACTGTCGAGGGCACCTTCGCCGAGGCCGTCGTCTTGGAGACGCTCGCCCTCAGCGTCCTCAATCACGATTCCGCGATCGCCACGGCCGCCGCACGCATGAGCGTCGCCGCCGGCGAGCGGCCTCTTGCCGAGATGGGTTCGCGGCGTGCGGCCGAGTCCTCGGCGGTGGCCGCCGCGCGAGCGGCCTACATCGCCGGCTTCGGCGCGACCTCGAACCTCGAGGCGGGACGGCGCTGGGGCATCCCGACCATGGGCACCGCCGCGCACTCCTGGACCCTGCTGCACGACAGCGAGGAGGCAGCGTTCCGCGCACAGATCGAGGCGCTCGGCGTGGAGACGACGCTCCTGGTCGACACGTACGACATCCGCGAGGGCGTCGCGACGGCGATCCGGGTCGCGGGAACCGGGCTGGGCGGTGTCCGCATCGACTCGGGCGACCTGCCGACCGTGGCCGCCGATGTGCGCGCCCAGTTGGACGACCTGGGGGCAGCCGGCACCCGCATCACCGTCACGAGCGACTTGGACGAGTTCGCGATCGCGTCGCTCGCGGCATCCCCGGTCGATTCGTACGGGGTGGGGACCTCGGTGGTCACCGGCTCCGGCAGCCCGACGGCCGGCATGGTCTACAAGCTGGTCGCGCGGCAGGACGCCACCGGCGGCTGGGTCGCGGTAGCCAAGTCCTCGACCGACAAAAGCTCCAAAGGCGGTCGCAAAGCCGCCTTCCGCACTCTCGACGACGGCACGGCCACGAGCGAGCTGATCGCCGTCTCGGACGGCTTCGAACAGCTCCAGACTGTGGCATCACACCCGGGAGCGCGTGCGTTGCAAGTCACGCTCATGGCCGCGGGAGAACCGGATACCTCGTACGAAGGAGCCGCGGGCGTCGAGGCGGCGCGCGCACATCATGCGCGCGTGCGCGAAGAGCTGCCGGTGCGGGCTCTCGCGCTCAGTCGATCCGACCCCGCGATCCCCACCGTCTACGTCGACGCGGAGTGAGCCGGACCGGCCCGGGTGCTCAGCCGCCGAGGGACTCGTAGATCTCTTTGCAGGTGGGGCAGATCGGAAACTTCTCGGGGTCTCGGCCCGGCGTCCACTTCTTCCCGCACAGCGCGCGCACCGGCTTGCCGGTGATGGCCGACTCGAGGATCTTGTCCTTCTTCACGTAGTGCGAGAAGCGCTCATGATCGCCCGGCTCGACGCTCTCTTCGCGAATGAGCTCTTCGAGCTCGCGGTCGAGGGTCGCGAGTCCACCCTGATCGGGGCCTTCGACAGGTGTGCTCATGGTGAGTCAGTTTAGCCCGTCGGCAGCGCGCGGGACCCGGGTCACGTCGCCTCCGCGAACTCCATGATCCGCCCGCCGCGTCGTTCGAATGCCAACGATCCGACGACGACTCCGACCACGAGCACGCCGAGTCCCACACCGATACCCGTCCACATCGCGGTGGTCGCAGCATCCGTCTCGCCGTTCAGCGCGCGCCACGACCACCACAGCGCGGGGATCGCCAGCGCGAGCCCGCCGAGCATCACGAGCGCCTGCGCGATGGCGCCCGTGGCGCTGGTGCGCTGCGGCTGCTGGAAGGGGCTCTCGCCCGGGCGCGAGACCGCATAGGGTGCCAGCACCGACGAAACGCTCGACAGTCCGAGACCGGCGAGGAAGAGCGAGGCGCACACGCCGACCATCGCAGGCAGCAGCGCCCACCGGCCGTGCAGGGAGATCGCGACGGGGATCGCGACGGCCAGCAAGGGCACCCCGATCAGGACGACGGGGACGAGGCGACCGACGCGGTCCGAGATCCCTCGCACGCCGCTGGCGACGTGCATCCACACCGCGGTCGAGTCGTACGCGACATCGTTGTGCGGCAGCCACCCCAGGAAGAGCGCCGCGAACGGCACGGGCACCAGTACGACGATCTCGGGGGGAACCCCCGCGATCAGCAGAGGGACGACCGTGATCGCGGCGGCGATCGGGATGATCAGCGCGTTGACGACATAGCGCCGATCCCTGAACCAGTAGTGCAGACTGCGTGCGGCGATCGCGCCACCCGGTGTGCCCGGCGCGACGGCGAACCAACCGAGACCGCCACGGTCGCGGGTGGACAGCGGGCGCTCGGTGGTGGTGAGCAGCCGATGCACGGCCCACGCCCACAGCAGGCCGAGGACCGCAACCGTCGCGACGGCGACGGCGACGGTGAGCCAGAGGTTGCCGCCGGTCGCCACCACTCCCGGCAACGCCCATCCGGCACCCAGCGGGGTCACGGCAAGGGTCGAGACCGCCTCGACCAGCTGGGGCGGAACGGTGCCCTCCCATTCGAGGGATGACAGGAAGACGCCGACGGGAACCACCACGACGAGCACCACCAGAACGAACACGCCCGACAGCTCGCGAGAACGGCGCTCCCGAAGGAACAGTGCCGCAAGGGCCATGCACACCCGCGCCAGAAGCGAGCACGTGACGATTCCGAAGACGACCCCGAGGATCGTGAACACGGGCGGCACGCCCTGCTCCGACCACACCACGGCGGCGCTGACGGCGATCGCGAGCAGAACGAGGATGGGCACACTGATCAGGCCCACCACTGCGAGTGCTGCGGCCAGCCGCCCTCGCGACGGCGCGAGGAGTGCGAATCGTCGCGGGTCCAGCGGGTCTTCCGCCGCGCCGATGAGCGGTGCGAGCGCGAATCCGAGCGTGACGCCCGAGCCGCCGAGGACCGTGACGGCGAGGACGACGTCGGTGTCGGCGTCCCGCATGGTCAGGATCGCCCAGCATGCCGCAGCGGTCGCCGCGGCGAGGATCACCAGCCCCGCGACGACGCGGACCACGTGCGGCGGGCGGCCGCGCAGCGTCCCGAAGAGCAGCGCCAGCCTCAGTCGGAGAACGTGTGCAGCCATTCCAGGCCCTCCACGTCGCTGAGGCCGCCGGCGAGCTCGACAAAGCGCTGTTCGAGGGTCAGCTCGCCGCGGACCTCGTCGACGGTGCCCTCAGCCAGCACCTGCCCGGCCACCAGCACGGCCACGCGCGTGCAGACGCGCTCCACGAGCTCCATGCCGTGACTGGAGAGGATCACCGTCCCCCCGTGTGCGACGTACGTGGAGAGGATGTCGAGGATGATGGCGCTGGAAACCGGGTCGACGGCCTCGAACGGCTCATCGAGCACGAGCAGGCGTGGAGAGTGAATCAGCGCTCCCGCGAGCATGACCTTCTTGAGCATGCCCGCTGAGTAGTCCGAGACGCTGCGCCCCAGCGCACCTTCCAGATCGAACGCGCGCGCCAGGTCGGCCGTGCGGCTTTCCACCACCGCCGGAGAGAGCCCCCGCAGCACACCGTAGTAATAGAGGAGCTGTCGTCCGGTGAGGCGATCGAACGTGCGGAGGCGGTCGGGCAGCACGCCCATGAGCTTCTTGGCCGCAACCGGCTTTGCCGCGGCATCCACCCCACCCACCCGGATCGTGCCGCGGTCGGGCTTCAGCAGTCCGGCGATCATCGACAGCGTCGTGGTCTTTCCGGCGCCGTTCGGGCCGACGAGACCGTAGAACGTGCCGGCGGGAATGGTCAGGTCGATGCCCTCGACGGCATGCGTGCCGCCGAACCGCTTCGTGACGCCCCGGAGGACGAGGACATCACCGGATGCCGCAGCCGCAGGCGGCCCCACGACCGGGACGGCCGTGGGCTCGAGCTCGAGCTCGAGCTCAGGCTCGAGTTCGGGCTCGGACTCGCGTGCTGGAGCGATATCCGGCGCGGCCGACGCGTCTTCCGCTTCGACCACCGTCGGGAGCTCGACCGGCGCGGCTACTTCTTCCTCGACGACGGCCGCCGCCGGAACCGACTCGGATTCACGCTCTGCCGCGACTGCGTCCGCCGGATGGGTCTCGGCCTGGAACTCGGCTTCAGCCTGGGGCTCGGCCTCGGCTTCGGGCTTGATCTCGGGCTCGACCGGAACGGTCTCGGGTTCGGTCGGGACACCGATCCCGGATTCCGCGGCCGCGGGAGGATGTGGGTCGGTGGGCGGCGCGGGAAGCGGCGGCTTCGGGGGCACAACTATGTCGGCCGCGACGATCGCTGCGACATCCAGGTCCGTCGGCAACGGGGGTGGCGGGCCCGGATCCGCAACCGGAGTCGCAGCCTGCGTCGGACGCTTGGTCTTGGCTGCAGGCTTGCGCCCGCCCTTAGGCCGCGGCTTGCGGGGGGATTCATGCGCGTCAGAGGCTGGCTTCACCGTTGCGGGAAGCCGGACGACCGGCGCACTGGCGTGACCGTCCGGCTCTTCCGGATCGATGTCATTCGGCACCGGGAGGGAGGCTGTCACCAAACAAACGTATCAAGGGCCCCCGTCAGACGGGGAAGTCGGTGACGCCGAATCTCGGCATCCGCGTTATGTCACAAATCAGCAACGGCGGCCGATCATTCTGCACGTTCCCAGGCGTCATCGCTACCATGGGCCAGGCACGAAGGGGTGTCTTGTCGGTGAACCGACAGTGAATCGCGGACTTCAGGAGTTACCTTGACCCTTCAAACCGTCATCCTCGCAGCCGGAATGGGCTCGCGGCTCGGGCGCAGCCTGCCCAAGCCGCTGACCGAGCTCAGCGACGGCCGCAGCATCATGCAGCAGCAGCACGACAACATCCGTGCCGCGTTCGGCCGTGACGCCGAGATCACCACCGTTGTGGGCTACCGCGCCGAGGCGATCGTCGAGGCGTTCCCCGATGTTCACTACGTGTACAACGACCGTTACGACCAGACCAACACATCCAAGAGCCTGCTTCGCGCCCTCGCGAAGACCGGCAAGGGTGGCGTGCTCTGGATGAACGGCGACGTCGTCTTCGACCCCCGCGTCCTCGGGCGCGCGATCGAGCTCATCGAGCGCGATCAGTCGTTCGTCACCGTGAACACGTCCAAGGTGAGCGACGAAGAGGTGAAGTACACGGTCACGCCCGAGGGGCACATCAAGGAGCTCTCCAAGACCGTCAAGGGCGGGATCGGCGAGGCCGTCGGCATCAACTACATCTCGAGCCGCGACAAGAAGGCGTTCATGCGGCAGCTGAGCCGCGTCGACGACCAGGACTACTTCGAGCGCGGCCTCGAGCTGGCGATCGTCGAGGATGGACTTCTCCTCCAGCCGCTGGACATCTCGGACCTGTACGCCGTCGAGGTCGATTTCGCCGAAGACCTCGAGCGCGCGAACCTGTTCGTCTGAGCCTCCGTCGCGCGGCCCTCACGGGGCGTGTCAACCCCCGTCGATCGACAGCCGCGGCGGTTAGGATCGGCGCGATGGCCGACAAGGTGCACCGTATCCACACCCTGCCCGAAGACTCTCCGTGGCAGGGCGGGCTGCCGCCTGCCGGCTCGGACGAACATCCTCGATCGATCCGTGCACTCGATCGGGTGCTCGCCATCCAGCGCCCGGTCGTGCTCGCACATCTGCGGAGCATTCGCCTTCGGCATCCGGATGTATCCTCCGCGGAGATCGTAAGGATCCTCGAGCGTCGCTATCTCGCCGCCGTGACGACCGGTGGTGCCGCCGTGGGGGCGACCGCGGTCGTACCGGGCATCGGCACGGGCGTGACCCTCGCCCTCAGCGGCGTGGAGACGGTGGCGTTCCTCGAGGCCACCGCGCTCTTCGCGCAATCGGTGACCGAGGTGCACGGTATTCCCGTGGCGGACCCTGACCGCGCCCGCGCCCTCGTGCTCACACTCATGCTCGGCAAGGAGGGCGTCGACCTCGTCGCCCAGCTCGCCGGTCAGGTAGCCGGACGCGGCCCGTCTCGCGACAAGTACTGGGGTGAGCTCGTCACCAAGACGCTCCCCCGCGCCGCGGTGGGCCCGCTCGTTGACCGGCTCAAGACCACGTTCATCCATCAGTTCGCCGCGCGAGGCGGAGCATCCTGGATCGGCAAGGCTCTGCCGTTCGGCATCGGCGCGGCGATCGGCGGTGCGGGCAACAACATCTTGGGCAGGCGTGTGCTGGTCAATGCCCGCCGAGCGTTCGGCCCGCCTCCATCCGTCCTTCCGCCCGACCTCGAACCGCGTCCTGGAGCCCAGCGCCTGGAGCGCGCGGCGGGCGTGGGCATCCGCAGAGCGGGTGCGGCGGTGGTCGGCGGTGTGACACGGAGCGCGGGTGCCGTCGGCCGGCTCGGAAGCAGAGTCGTGCGCCGTCCGCAGCGTGAGATCGAGGGCTCGAGCGGCCCGGACGGGTTCGAAGCGGACCTCGACGAGCTCGCGTCCGATCCAGAGGTTCGCCCCGACGATCGCTGAGTTCGCGGCTCCTCCCCTGCACTGACGCCGCAGGGCCCCGCCGGGGACTTTGCACAGCGCGCTCCGATGACCGGGGAATCCCGTCCCTGGCGTCGGCTCCGGCTCCTACGGTGGCCGCCATGCTGCACGCTCTCGAGCCCGACGGACCCCGCCCACCACTCGCCTACCGCGTGCCGTGGCGGATCGACCGGATCTACGATCGGCATCCGCTCGTCACGAACGTCGGTCCCGCCGCCGTGGATTTCGTCCGCATCTTCCTCGACCTCGGTCGCCGCGCGGTCACGGAGCACTGGGGACAGATGCCGCCGGGCGACACTGCGGAACTCTGTCTGTGCGACGCCGAGCCCGATGAGACCATCGTGACGCTGGCCTGGTTCCGACCCGACGACGGCGAGGAGTACTTGTGGCGGTTCGTGATGTGAGCCGCGACACCCGCGCAGGGCGACAATGTCGGTATGGGTCTGTTCATGCAGCGACCGGAGCACAACGACGAACTTCCCGGGCTTCCCGGTGAGCCGCTTCGGGCGGAGACGGCCGCAGAACGGCTAGCGGATGCTGCGCCCGTCGATGCGGGATCGCTCGATCTCTTCGGCCTGGGTGGAGGCGGTGCGGTCGAGTCGATCGTGATCCCCGTCGCACCCGTCATCGAGATCGTTCAGCCGCTCGAGTCCGGCGAGGACGAATAGCCGCCGCTGCGAACCGCTCGCGGCGGCCTGCCGCGAGGCGTGCTGACGGTTTCAGCATGACCGCGATCACGTGCGACCGCGCCGTGGTGGTGGTTTTAGAAGGGTGCGTGGTGGGTGGTGTGGTCGCGGGGTGTGGTGAAGACGGGAACTTTGCGTTCGGGTTGCACGATGTACCGGCGTCCGGTGGGTGAGAGCCATTGGATGGCGCCGCCGCTGCCGTGGATCTGGGTGACGGTCCAGTCGGTGTTGTCTTTGACGAGGTGGTGGTTCTGGCAGAGCGGGGCGTGGTTGTCCAGGCTGGTGTGGCCGCCGTCGGTCCACCGGATCTGGTGGTCGATCTGACAGCGGGAGGCGGGCATGGTGCAGCCCGGTCCCATGCACCGGTCGGCCCGCCATTTCACGAGTTTGCGGAGGGGGGTGGGTGGGTCGTAGCGGTCGCGGCCCACGGAGAGGACCATGCCGGTCTCGGGGTGGGTGAGCACCCGCATCCACTTCCCCTCACCCCCACACAACTCCCGCGCCCGAGTGAGGGGGATGGGGCCGATGCCTTCCACCACCGCCGGATCACACCTGTTCGCCGCGTCGTCGTCGAGGAGGGTCAGGGCGGGCACGGTGACCACCACGGTGGCGCGGATCCCGGATGCTGCGGCCGGCGTCGCGGTGGTGGTGCCGTCGATGAGCAGGTCGCACACCACATCCGCACGCACCTGATCCAACGTCCGGGTATCGACCCCGCCGCCGCCATCGTCGCCCCGGGTCTGGTCACCCTGGTGCTGGTCGCCCTGGTTCTGGTCGCCCTGGTTCTGGTCGCCCTGGTTCTGGTCGCCCTGGTGCTGGTCGCCCTGGTGCTGGTCGCCCTGGTGCTGGTCGCCCTGGTGCTGGTCGCCCTGGTGCTGGTCGCCCTGGTGCTGGTCGCCCTGGTGCTGGTGGTGGTGGTGGCCGGTGATGGTTTTGGCGATCGCGGTGACCCGCCCGTGGATGGCATGCAACTCCACCAGCGGCCCGTACACGCACAGGGTGCCCATGCCGTCTTGTCCCGGGTCGACCCAGACCCGCCGCTCCCGCAGCCCCTGTTGGTGTCGCTCCTGCAACGTGGTCGCCTGCACCGTCTGGATCAACGTGCGCAGGCCCCGCCGGAACGTGCCCACCGGTTCGGCCTCCGCCAACCGGACCGCCCGATCAACGACCTGCCCCCGCAGTCCTGCCGGGACCTCGTCGACCAGGTCCACGAACACCTCGGCATGCTTCTCGGTGATCCGCCCCGACCCCAACGACGCCAACACCACCGGGTACCGGCCCGTCAACGCCTCCGCCTGGGTCAGCAGCCGGCCGGCGGTGTACTCGGTGACCCGCATCGCCGCCGCCAACTCCAACCGGATCGACCTCCACGATGTCCAACACCCCGGCACCACGACCCACCGCCTCCGCCAGCAACTCCCGCCGCATCGCCTCAATCCGGATCAGGCGTTCCGCGGCGAACACCGACATCATCGTCGCCGACTCCGTCACCAGATCCACCCATCCGGCACCGGCATCCACTCCACCGCATCCGGAATCCCCTCACCCCAAGGGTCGGAAGGATCGAATCCGGGAACGTCCGCCATGCATCAAGAATAGTACGCACCTACGACACTGGCTGAGGCCGGTGAAGTAGCCGAACGGGCGCGCGAAGTGCTCACTCATCTGTCTCGATGGCGCAAGGACCTGCAAGATCGTGCGGCTGCAGGCAGAGTCGCACCCCGATCGATCAAGCGATAGATTCACATGCACGTTCTAAAGTCCCCAACGACCGCCTTGGCCGAAGGCGTCCATCGCCGCCCTCCGATGCTGACCGATGCAAGCGCTTTCATCCGGATCTCGACAGCCGACGTGCGCGGGGCATACCCTCACAGGTATGGACAGCACGTTGGCGTGCCTGGCGGCCTGGATGCCGCGGCAGCGGTGGTATGCCGCGAAGGGGCGCCCGCCGAGCCTTCGTCTGGTGTCGTGGTGGGACCTGCCCTCGTCTGCGACCGGCGGGGAGATTCACGTGCGCACGTTCCTCGTGGCAGATGAGGGCGCCTTGCCCGCCGTGCTCTATCAACTTCCCGTCGTCGCGCGGGCGACCGAGACGGTGGTCTGCGACCCCGAGCACGTCATCGGCAGCCCGGAGCCCGGGACGACGTTCATCGACGGGCCCTTCGACCCCGCGTACACCGATGCGCTGCTCACACTCGTGCTCTCCGGTGGCACCGCGCGAGGGCCGCAGACGACCGCGGTCGGGCATTCGGTGTCGGCGATGAGCGCCATCGCGGCGCGGGTCGCCCGAGTGGTCAGCAGCGAGCAGTCCAACACCTCCGTGATCTACGAAGGCGGCGGGTCGCCGATCATCTGCAAGATCTACCGACAGCTGCATCCCGGACTCAACCCCGACATCGAACTGCAGAGTGCGCTCTCGAATGCCGGCTCCACGCGTGTGCCCGCGTCCATCGGCTGGATCGAGGGAACCTGGCCCGACCTGACCACCGCCCATGGGACGGTCACCGGTTCGCTGGCGTTCGCGCAGGAATTCCTGCCGGACGTCGAGGATGCGTGGCGGGTCGCCCTCCTGGCCGCGGCGCGCGACGAGGACTTCCGGGCGCCCGCGGCGGACCTCGGCACGGCAACTGCGAACGTTCACCTCTCGCTGGCCGACCTCTTCCCCACCCGCCTCGCGACCGCCGCCGACCGCGGCGCCGTCGCCTCGACGTGGGCGCGGCGACTGGCGATCGCGATCGCCGAGGTGCCCGAGGTGGCCGAGCGGAGAGAGGCGGCCGAAGCACTGTACCGGCGTGCCCTCGAAGTCGAGTGGCCTCCGCTGCAGCGGATCCACGGCGACTATCACCTCGGGCAGGTGCTGCACGTGCCCCGCCGGGGCTGGGTGCTGCTGGACTTCGAAGGCGAGCCGCTGCGACCGATGGCCGAGCGCACGCAGCACGACTTCGCACTGCGAGATGTCGCCGGGATGCTCCGCTCCTTCGATTACGTGGCCGGATCACTCCGTCAGGACGACCCGGACCGCTCGGCGGAATCCGTGCGCGAGTGGGCGCGCGGTGCGCGGCGGGCCTTCGTCGAGGCGTATGCCGCCACCACGGGTGCAGACCTGGATCCGCGCCATCCGCTGCTGGCAGCCTTCGAGCTGGACAAAGCCGTGTACGAGGCCATCTACGAATCGCGCAACCGGCCCACGTGGGTCGCGATCCCGCTGAGAGCGATCGCACGGCTGGTCGAGCGCCCCGCCGCCGTCTCCTGACCGCGGTCAGCCCTCGAGGGCGTCGTCGAGCTCGGCCTCGTCCTGCTCGCGGTCCTCGTCGTCCGTCTCCTCGACAGACTGCGCGTACCAGCGATCCCACTCCTCCATGAGATGACGGATCGCCCCGTGGAATCGTGCGGTCGCTGCACCGGGTGTCGTGTCGCCGAAGTAGCGACGCACCCATCGCTCCAGCCGTGCAACGGCTTCGGGGTCTGCGAGCACCCGCTCGGTTTCGGCGACGATCGCGGGCGCGGCGGACGCGTCCAGCCATTCGCAGGCCGAGAGGTAGCCGTGCGTGTCGATCGCCGCGGCCGGGTCGGCGGGCCGAGTGATCATCAGCGGCTTGTCGGCGGCGAGCCGGTCGTACACCATCGCCGAGATGTCGACGATGGCGACGTCGGCCGCCGAGAGCTGCCATCCCAGCTCCGGGCCGTCGTCGTACACGTGCTGGCCGGAGGGATCAGCGGCGTTCGCCGCGGCGAGCGCCGCGATGATCCGGCGATTCGCCGCGCCGTACTCCGCGTTGACGACACCCGACCGCGGGTGCGGCCGGTAGATCACGCGGTGCCGCCCGGTGGACAGCAGGGCGCCGACGAGGGCCTCGCCGTGCGAGAGCACCGAACCGTAGTGGGCCGACGGCCGATCCCCCTCCCATGTGGGGGCGTACAGCACGACGGTGCGGTCGTCCGGCCGGTACGGCAGCGTCCCGGAGTAGTGGTCGGCCTGCGGCCGGCCGATCTCGATGGCACGACGTTCGACGTCGTAATCCCACAGCACGCGTGACAGCCGCTCGCGGGCGGCATCGCCGGCGACCAGCGCGTAGTCATACGCCTTGTACTGGTTCGTGGTCATGTACATCTTGTCGGACTCGCCGTGGTTGATGAACACGTGCCAGCGCCTGCCATAGCGGAACATCTGGAAGTTCCGTGTGTTCTGGTTCACGTACAGCACGACGCGGATGTCCTGCTGCGCGAGAAAGCGCTCCAGATCCCGCACCGTGGGCACGAAGGCGACCGGCGGGGCATCCTCCGAGAGCATCACACGTGCTCCCGTCGCTGCACGGCTGAGGACGACGACGGGCCACGTCTTCGCGAGTTCGGCCAGCGGCTTGTACCACTGCCGCATCTGGTACATGTTGACCGCACCGTCGGCGAAATACACCGCGACGCGATAGTGGAACGGCGGATGCTGCGGTCGAGAGGCGAGCGTCCGGCGGACGTCGTGCGCCGCAGAGCGGTTCCTCACCGCCTTGCGGACGAGGCCGACCGCCTTCTTCCCATCCGAGACAACACCCACGCCTCTAGCCTAACCGCGGCGCGCATGACCCCATGGGGCGGTCAGCGGGTTCACGGCGGCGCCCATGACATGATCGACGCGTGCATGTCGAGCATCGTGGGCGCCGGGACGCTCCGGTCGTCCCTCCCACGGCCGGCGTGACGTTCGTCATGCCCGTGCTCAACGAACGCGGGTACCTGCGGCGCGCGGTGGAGACCGTCCTCGCGCAGGATGTCGAGGGCCCGACCGAGCTGATCCTCGCGCTCGGACCGTCGACGGACGGCACGTCCGACCTGGCACGCGAGCTTGCCGATCAGGACGCGCGGGTCGTGCTGGTCGACAACCCCGCCGCCGACATCCCGATGGGGCTGAATCTCGCCATCCGGGCCGGGCGCTACCCGACGATCGTGCGGGTCGACGCGCATTCCGAACTCGAGCCCGACTACACCACGCGGGCGCTCGCGGCACTCGATCGTGCGCGCGCGGCCAACGTCGGCGGCGTCATGAGAGCCGACGGGCGCACTCCGTTCCAGCGCGCGGTCGCACGGGCCTACAACTCGCCGATCGGGCTGGGTGGGGGCGCCTACCACGGCGGCACCCAGGAAGGCGAGGCGGAGTCGGCCTACCTCGGCGTCATGCGCCGTGCCGTGCTGGACGAGGTCGGTCTCTTCGACGAGACGATCCGGCGCGGCGAGGATTGGGAGCTGAACCTGCGCATCCGCCGCGCGGGCTACCGTGTCTGGTTCGACCCCTCACTGTCGGTGACCTACTGGCCGCGCGAGAGCTGGACGCGCCTGGTTCGGCAGTTCTCGGCCACCGGGCGGTGGCGGGGCGAGCTGGTCCGCCGCTTCGGCCGCGGCAACTCGCTCCGGTTCTTTGCACCGCCCGCCCTCGTGCTCACGATCGTGTTCGCCCTGATCCTCGGCGTCCTGCAGCTCACCGGTGTGATCCACGGGTGGGCGTCGGTCGCGGCATCCATCGTCTATCTCCCGATCGTCGCGTACGCGGCTCTGATCGCGGCGGTCGCGATCGGCCCCGGCGGCGGACGCGGCTGGCGAGACAAGCTGTGGAGCGCCGCCGTGCTGCCCACGATGCACCTCTCCTGGGGCTGGGGGTTCGTCGTCGGCCTCGTGCGCGGAGCCCACGACACCGTCGACACCTCGCGACTGGGCAGCAGGAACACACCGCTGCCCTGAGCGCGAAGAACTCGCCGTCAGGCGAGCGGCGCGGCGGGATCGATGAAACCCTGGTCGAGGATCCGCGAGACCACGCGCTCGGCGGCGTTCCCGTCATCGCGGGAGTTGAACTTCGCACGCCAGGTCGCGTACTTCTGCGCGTAGGCCTCGGTGTCATCTCGCGCCAGTGCGGCCACCAGTTCGCGCTGACTGCGCACGACCGGACCTGGTGCATGCGCCGCGAGGTCGAAGTAGAAGCCGCGCAGCTCACCGCGGAAGTGCTCCATGTCGGGGACGAGGAAGTACATCGGCTTCCCCGTGACCGAGAAGTCGAACATCACCGACGAGTAGTCGGTGATCAGCGCGTCGGCGCTCAGCAGCAGTTGCGAGGTGTCAGGAAAACCCGTGACGTCCACGACGCGCGGGCCCTCGGCGTCCCGCCCGGGCAGCAGCGTGCGAGAGTGCCCGCGGACCAGCACGACGGCATCCGCGGCAGCGGCCAACGTCGCCGGATCGACGAAGTCGACGATCTCATCCCTGTCGTCTCGCCATGTGGGGGCGTACAGCAGCACCCTCTCGCCGGGACGGATGCCGAGGGCCGCACGCGTCGCGGATGCGTCCGCACCGCGGGCGAGCAGGTCGTTGCGGGGGTAGCCCTCGACCCAGATCGGGCGGGAGAGGAACGCGTAGGCCTTGCCGAGGATCGTGGCGGCGTACGGGTTCTGCGCCAGCAGGACGTTCCAGCGCCGGGACTCGCGGATGACGGCCACCATCCGCCGCGGGTCGAACCCGGGACGATGCAGCGCGAGACGCTTGAGCGGGGTGCCGTGCCAGGTCTGCAGGACGACCTGTCCCTTGCGGCGCACGAATCGCCGCCGCAGCCAGTCGTTGACCACCAGCAGACGTGCGGCGCCGCGCGCACGCCACCACTCCGGGCTACCCTCCACGACCGCAACGGCGCCCTCGGGCACGGCGACCGACAGATCGACGACGCTCCAGTAGCGCGTGACACCGGGCGCACGGCGCACCAGTTCTCGATCGATCGCCAGCGGGTTGCAGCTGGCGTTGCGACCGTAGAAGCTCTCGAAGAAGACGGCGTTCTCGAATCCCGACGGCCTCGTGGCGTACCGTCGTTCGAGCGCGTCCTGTCCCTCACCGGAGTCGTACGCCGGATCGATCGGCGGACCCACCCGGAGCGTCCAGGCATCGAGTTCTGCGCGCAGCGTCCCCAGCTGCGTGAGAGGCACGGCATCGGGAGACGGGATGCCGCGGCTCTGGGCATCCGCGACGCGCAGGTCGTACACGCCGCTGGGCAGCGGCAGCTCCGGCCCGCCCCAGCGTGCGGCCCGCAGGGGCAGCACCGCCCGCCACGTCTTGCCGCGCCCGGTCAGCGTGGCCACCACCCGGGCCCTCGGCCCGACGAGCTCGACCGCGGCCGGCCGTTCGCCCTCGCCCGAGACGACCAGCGCCGGTCCTCCGTCGGTCGTGAAGAGCGCGTGGGTCATCGGGGTCCTTCCATGGGCACGAATGCTCCTTCGGGTTCGTCCAGTCCGGCCAGAATCGCACGGTACACCCTTTCGGCGTTGCCGCCGTCGCGGTGGCTGTGCATACGCGCGCTCAGCGCACGCGAACGACCGACGCGGTCCGCACACGTTGCCGGGTCGCCCAGTACGTCGTCGAGCTGCGCGACTGCTCCCGCCCAATCCGACGCCCAGTCGTCGCCCGCGACATCGCCGTACTGCCCGTAGAAGCCCCGCCTCCGTGCGTACTCGTCCAGATCCGGCGCAAGGAACACGACCGGAAGGGGTACGAGTGCGGCGTCGAACACCAGCGAGGAATAGTCGGTGATCAGAGCGTCCATGCCGGGGAGCAACGGCGTCACATCCGCGACCAGATCCGAGCCGAGTGCGTGGATGCGGTCTGTCGCGAACGGAGGCGCGTACTCCCCCGCGCCCAACGGGTGCGATCGCACGAGCAGCGCCGCATCATGACGTGTCAGCACCTGGACGATGCTCTCCCACTCACGCGACGTCGGGACCGCGGGATCCGCTGCGCCGTCGCGCCACGTGGGCGCGTACAGGATGAAGCGCATCGCGGGGTCCGCGCGCGGGCATGCCTGGGCGATGGCGGCCCGGGCTTCGCGGCGACGCTGTTCGGGCGTGCCGCGCGAGAGGACGTCCACGCGCGGCTCGCCCGTCACGGGGACCCGCGCGTCAGAGAGCCCGAACGCCGACTCGAGTCGTCCACGTGCGACGTGCGAGGCGGCGGGCAGCACACGGATCCTGCGCTGGGCGACGCGGTACATCGTGCGCAGGAGGCGGCGAAGGGCCGCTGCCAGCGGCGTCCGGGAGAACATCCGCGGCACTCTGAGCGTCTCGGGCGAGTCCAGCCCGATGCGCTTGAGCGGGATCCCGTGCCACAACTGGACGACCAGTGCACCCGAGACCGCGTACCGGTTCACATCGCCGAAGCCGTGCGTCACGACCACGACCCGCGCCCGCGCCGTGCGCCACAGGCCTCGCAGCGAGTTCTTCGAGACGGCGGGGATGCCGCGCGTCGCGGCATCCGTCGCCTCGCGCCTGTTCGCGACCATCCAGACCGCCGGGCGCCCGTCGGCCGCCGCGACATCCCACAGCGCGAGGGCACCGTCCGCGATGCCCACCGCGCACCCGAAGACCCACTCGTCGCGTGAGCGCGGGACGAGGAGGGTCAGCATGCGCCCCGCGGCATACAGCGGGATCGTCGCGAGCTTGATCGCATTTCCCGCCCCGAACGAGAAGGACGCCACCCCTCGAGCCTATCGCCCGTGTGCGGGCGTGACTCGAGGGGCGGCGTCCCTCATGCGGCAGGATTACTGCTCGAGCGTGCCGAGCGTGACTTCGATCGTGCGGGTCTCGCCATCGCGGACGTACGTGACCTCGGCGTCGCTTCCGGCGGCAGCCGCACGCACCTGAGCCGTCAGATCGGTCGCATCGGTGATCGGCACCCCGTTGAACCCGGTGACGACGTCGCCCACTTCGAGACCGGCCGCGGCCGCGGCTCCCCCGTCGACGACCTCCGCGATGTACGCGCCGGTGATGTCGGAATCCTCGACCGCCGCTGCCGGCTGGACACTGGCGCCGAGGAGGCCGTGCGTCGCCTCACCGTTCTCGATGATCTCGTCGGTGATGCGCTCGACGATGTCGGACGGGATCGAGAAGCCGACCCCGATCGAGCCGGAACCCTCGGTCGCCGAGCCACCGGCCGTCGCGATCGCGACGTTGATGCCGATGAGCTTGCCCTCGGAATCGACCAGCGCGCCGCCGGAGTTGCCCGGGTTGATGGCGGCGTCGGTCTGGATGACGGCGATCGAGATGGTCTGCGTCGGCGCCTGCTGCTGCTGGCCCTGACCGAAGTCGAACCGGAACGGTCCTTCTTCGCCCTCACCCTCGTCCGGCTGCTCCTGCGGCTGGTCGCCCGAGTCGGGCGCGGCGGAGGAGGCGATGGAGATGGAGCGGTTGAGCGCACTGACGATACCCGTGGTCACCGTGTTGGCCAGCCCCAGGGGCGCGCCGACGGCGATCGTGGAGTCGCCCACATTGAGCTCGCTGGAGTCGGCGAACTCGACGGGAGTCAGGCCCCCGGCATCCACCAGCTTGATGACCGCGAGGTCGTAGGTGGGATCGGTGCCGACGACCTCGGCGTCGTACACCCGGCCATCGGCTGTCGTGACGCGGATCGACGCGTCGCCGCTGGCACCGTCGAGTGTCACGACGTGCGTGTTGGTGACGACGTAGCCGTCCTCCGTGAGAACGACGCCCGAGCCTGTCCCGCTGCCGGCGGAGCTGGTCGCCGAAATCGTGACGACGCTCGGCACGACCTTCGCCGCGATCGCGGTGGTCTGGTTCACCGATTCGGTGTCGTTGACCGTCACCGTGCTCGGGCCGGCGATCGGAGCTGTGCCCGTCGGCGAGAACCAGTTCACACCGGCGTAGGCACCGCCCAGGCCTGCCGCGCCGCCGACGATGGCCGCGGCGACGATGAGCCCGACGACCTTGCCCGCGCCCGACGGCTTCTTAGGCCCGGCGCCTGCCCGCCCGGCGGTCTCGCCCGGAGTGTGCCCCACGCCGGCCCCGGTCAGGGGGACGGTGGGCTGGGTGTCGGCGGGGCGCGCACCGAACGCGGCACCCGGCGCGGAGGACGTCTGCTGACCCGCGTACGAGTGAGGGTGCGGCGCCGGCTGACCGGCATAGCCCTGCGGGCGGGCGTAGGCGTGGGCGCCGGCGGGGAATCCCGCGGGCGGGACCGGCGGCGCCGTCGCCGGCTGCACGGATGCCGCGGGCTGCGTGATCGGCGGCACCGGCGGTCCGGGCGGGACGGTCGGCGCGTCGGCGGGCGTCTGCGACGGCGCCGTGGACGGCGACTCGGCGGAGACCTCGTGGTCGGTCGCGGGGGTCTGGTCTTCCGGGCGATCGCCCTGGATGTCGCTCATGATTGCTCCTTCTGCCAAGCACTGACCACACTGCCCACCGATGCTGTGCGTTTCTTATGTCGCGAATGGGACCCGTCTATGTGATCCACCTGAGCCGGCCCAGCATCCCGGGCCGTCTGCCCGGTACCGTGAAGCGATGCGAGAGATCCCTGGAGCATGGCGCCGCACCGCGGCAGGCGCGGGACTCGTCGGTCCCGACGGGTCGATCCACCCCACCATCTTCGCCGAGATGTCGGCTCTCGCGGCCAGAACCGGCGCGATCAATCTCGGGCAGGGGTTCCCCGACGAGGACGGTCCGGCTGAAGTCCTGGAGGCGGCGCGATCCGCGATCGCCCACGGCGTGAACCAATACCCGCCGGGACGCGGCATTCCCGACCTCCTCGCGGCGATCGCCGAACACCAGCAGCGGTTCTACGGTCTGCGTCTGGATCCCGAGCGCAACGTGCTGGTGACGGCGGGAGCCACCGAAGCTCTCGCCGCCGCGTTGCTGGCGCTCGTGGACGGACTCGACGACGAGGTCGTCGTCTTCGAGCCGTACTACGACTCGTACGCCGCGCTGGCCGCTCTCGCCGGTGCGCGACTGGTCACGGTGCCGTTGCCGTGGCCGTCGTTCCAGCCCGACCTGGAGCAGCTCCGAGCCGCCGTGACGGACCGCACCCGCGTGATCCTCGTGAACGATCCCCACAATCCGACCGGCGCGGTGTTCAGCGCCGAGGTGCGTGACGAGATCGTGCGGCTGGCAGAACGCCACGACGCGGTGATCGTCACCGACGAGGTCTACGAGCATCTCGTCTTTCAGGAGAGCCACGTGCCCATCGCGACGCTCCCCGGGGCCTGGGGCCGCACCCTCTCGATCTCTTCCGGAGGCAAGACGTTCTCGACCACGGGCTGGAAGATCGGGTGGATCACCGGGCCTGCGGACCTCGTCGATGCGGTGCTGGCCGTGAAGCAGTTCCTCACCTACGTCAACGGCAGCCCGTTCCAGCCGGCCATCGCGACCGGCCTACGGCTGGGCGACGCGTTCTTCCGAGGCATCGCCGACGCGTTACGTGGCAAACGTGATCGACTGGGACAGGGCCTTCGCGCCGCCGGCTTCGACGTGTCCGCGCCGGCGGGCTCCTACTTCACGGTGGCCGACGCGGCCCCACTGGGGGCGAGGGATGCCGCGGCGTTCTGCCGCGCCCTCCCCGAGCGCGCCGGGGTGGTCGCCATCCCTCTCACCGCATTCGCGACGGCGGCTCGGCGCGCGGATTACGCCACTCTGGTCCGGTTCGCCGCCTGCAAGCGCGTCGAGGTGCTCGAGGAGGCGGCATCCCGTCTCGCCTCTCTCGCCGGCTAGACCGATCAGCTGCGCGGCACGACTCCGAGACGCCGCAACTGCAGGGCCGGATTGACGCGTCGGACACGGGCGACCGCACCGACGTCGAGGTGCGCCACGGCGACGTCCGTTGCGGTGCCCACTGCGGCCAGCTCCACGCCCTGCGGGTCCACGATCAGCGAGCTTCCGATACCGAGCGGCGGCGGGTGGTCCGCTGCGGCGACGAAGACGGTGTTCTCGATGGCTCGCGCATGCAGGAGCGTGCGCCAGTGATGCTCCTTGAGAGGCCCGCGCACCCACTCCGCCGGCACGAGGAAGACATCCGCCCCCGCGTCCACGAGAAGCCGCCCCACCTCCGGGAAGCGCAGGTCGTAGCAGGTCATCAGCCCGAACCGCAGGCCCCCGAACTCGAACGTCCGGGGCTCGCCGAGGTCGCCCGCCTCGATCCAGTCCGACTCCCGCTGCCCGAACGCGTCGTAGAGATGCAGCTTGCGATAGTGCGCTCGCAGGCCCTCAGGCCCCACCGCGACGACCGTGTTGCGCACGCGCCGTCCGTCCTCGGCGCGTTCCAGCAGGCCGGCGACGACGACCACTTCGTGTGCGGCGGCGATGCGGGCGAGCGCCTGTACGAACGGCCCGTCGAGCTCCTGCGCATTCGCGGCCAGCGACTCATCGAACGGGTCGACGAAGTAGCTCGAGTACTCAGGGAAGACGATCACGCGGGCACCACGACCGGATGCGGTCGCCACGAGCTCTTCGATGGCCTGGAGATTGGCCTCTGTGTCGGCCGTCGGCGCGAACTGCGCCACCCCGACCGCGAGTGAGTCGGTCATCGGGCGCCCCCGTTCGCGCGCACCCGGACGCGGATGACGGCCGGGGCGACCAGCCACAGGATCACGATGACGACGGCGAGCGCCAGCAACACCCACCAGACCGTCGCGCCGCCGACGACCACGTCGAAGACGAACGCCACGACGCCGACGACGAGCACCGACACGGTCAGCAGGGCGGTGATGAGTGCCGCGTGACCGTACCGCACGACCGCCTGTTTCGCGCCTTGCTGGAACAGCACCCGATGAAGGGCGACGGGTGCCAGAGCGATGATCGAGCTGAGCGCCGAGAGCACGACCAAGGCCAGGTACGCGATGCGCTGGCCGTCCGACAGATCGGCGAACGCCGGCTGGAACGCCAGGGCGAGCAGGAACCCGGTGAGGATCTGAGTGCCGGTCTGGAGCACGCGCAGCTCTTGCAGGACCTCGTTCCAGTTGCGGTCGGCACGCTCGGCAGGCGTCTCGTCACGGCCGTCGGCCCGGTCGTCCCGCGCGATGGTCTGGGGCGTGTCCCGCTCGTGAGGCATGCGATCATCCTCCCCTCGTCGACACCGTGGCGGCAACCACGCCGGCCCCGTGTCGAGCCCTCCTGATATCCGTGCTAGGCTTACTTCTTGTGCCGCGGGGTGGAGCAGTTCGGTAGCTCGCTGGGCTCATAACCCAGAGGTCGCAGGTTCAAATCCTGTCCCCGCAACAGAAATGAAGAAGGACGTCCCCTCTCGGGGGCGTCCTTCTTCGTTTCTGTTCCGATGTCCGGCGCCGCGAACCTGCTTCAGTGCGGCGGATCGATGGCGATCGAAACCTCGTCCATGAAGCGGCGGATCACTGCCAGCTCACCCTCGTCGTAGTGGGTGGCGACGCCGCGCATTGCCTTGAGGTGTGCACCGAACGTCCGGAAGAACGCCTGCCTCGCGGCATCCGTCAAGACGACCACACGCGCGCGCCGGTCACGGGGATGCGCGCGCCGCTCGATGTGCCCGGACAGTTCGAGGCGGTCCAGCAGCTTCGTGGTGGAGGCAGTGGTGATCCGGAGGTGGGCCGCGATCTCGCGCGGACTGACCGCCGCACCCGCCTGTTCGCGCATGATGAGAAGCCGGAGGGCGGCGAGATCTGTGGAGTTCATGTCCATGTCGCCCTTCATGCCGCTGTGCATGCGATCCATCGCATCGCTCAACGCACGGACCGACGTGAGCACGCCCATCACTGCGTGATCGTGGTCGGTCTGCGGCATCCACCGCTCGGACGTCATGGACGTTGCCTCCCCATACGTTGTAGCATCGCACAAGAGAAGTCGCTAGATAGGCTAGCGAATTGGCGAGGAGCGAGCGATGGTGGACACCGACCACGTGATCCTGCTGGACGACGACGGGCAGGCCATCGGCACCGCGCCGAAGAGCAGCGTGCACGGCACCGAGACCGCTCTGCACCTGGCGTTCTCGTGCCATGTCGTCAACAGCGACGGTCACGTCCTGGTCACGCGCCGAGCGCTGAGCAAGCGCGCCTGGCCGGGCGTGTGGAGCAACTCCTTCTGCGGTCATCCGCGCCCCGCCGAGCCGGTCGTGGCGGCGGTCCGCCGACGGGCCGACTTCGAGTTGGGCATCATGCTGACCGACCTCGAACTGGCCCTTCCCCTGTTCCGCTACCGTGCGACGGATGCGAGCGGCATCGTCGAGCACGAGGTCTGCCCGGTCTACACCGCCTTCACCGATGACGAGCCTGTGCTCAACCCTCTCGAGGTCGTCGACGCTCAGTGGGTGGATCCCACCGCGCTGGCCGTGGCGATCGAGGCGACGCCCTGGGCGTTCAGCCCGTGGCTCGTGCTCCAGGCGCAGCAGCTGAACCTGTTCGGCACATCGTCGCGGCGGAGAGCCTCGTGATCGAGGTCGCCGAGGCTGCCGAACTCGACATCGCGATCGACGGCGCCCTGATGCGCATTCGCGATCGCGCGGCCGGGGTCGGCCGCGGTTTCGAGGCGCTCGGCGATGCGATCGCCCGTGCGGCGCGGGGCGGCAAGAGGTTCCGGCCCGCGCTGGTCGCGGCATCCTTCCGCTCCTTTCCCGCAGGCGAGCGCGACACGCCCGCCGTCCTCAGCGTCGCAACGGCCTTCGAGCTGCTCCACACCGCGTTCGTGGTGCACGACGATGTCATCGACCATGACGTCGTCCGCCGTGGCGTCCCGAACGTCGCGGGCGAGTTCCGATTGCGAGGGCGCCGCAGCGGGGCTGACGAGCAGGGCGCCGCACAGCTGGGCGATGCCGCCGCGATCCTCGCCGGCGACCTGCTGCTGCATGAAGCGATCCGCCTCGTGGCGAGGGCCGACGTCGAGCCGCCGGTACGCGAGCGTCTGCTCGCGCTCGTCGACGACGCGATGTTCGTCTCAGCGGCCGGTGAGCTCGCCGACGTCGAGCACAGCGTCGTCCCGGACTGCGCACCTGCCGAGCAGATCTTCGATGCCGCGTTCAACAAGACCGCGGTGTACTCCTTCCAGGCACCGTTGCAGGCTGGTGCCGTGCTCGCCGGGGCGAGCGCCGACGCGGTGCGGGTCCTCGGCCATGCCGGCGGGCGCCTCGGTCTGGCTTTTCAGCTCGTCGACGACCTGATCGGCGCGTTCGGCACACCGGAGCAGGCGGGACGCGAAAGCGGGGGCGACCTCCGCGAGGGAAAACGCACGCCGCTCGTCGCGCTCGCGCGCGAGTCCGCACTGTGGTCGGACGTGGATGCGACACTCGTCCTCGCGCGCACCGGCCCGGTCGCGGTGCAGGATGCACGACGGGCACTGGACGCCAGCGGAGCTCGCGAGCAGCTGCGTGCGGTGATCGATCAGACCCTCGCCGACGTGCGCGACACGTCCCTGGACCCCGTGCTGCCGACCGCCACGGGCCACTTGCTGCGCACACTCGCCGACGGGATCGAAGGACGAATCCCGTGAGTCTCGCGCGCATGCGACGAGATGGCCCGACGGGGCTCGCGCTCTATGACGAGACAGCGAGGGATGCTGCGGCCACCGTGATCGCGCGCTACTCGACCTCGTTCTCACTCGCGTGCCGCCTGCTGGGGCCTCGCCCACGGCCTCATGTGCGGTCGGTCTACGCGCTCGTGCGCATCGCCGACGAGATCGTGGACGGACCCGCCCGCACGGCAGGACTCGACGACGGCGCCATTCGTGCCGTGCTCGACGAGCTGGAGCACGAGACGCTCGCGGCGATCGGCCGTGGCTACAGCGCGAACCTCGTCGTGCACGCCTTCGCTGCGACCGCCCGCGAATGCGGGATCGACGAACGGCTCGTGGGACCGTTCTTCACCTCGATGCGCACGGATCTGTCGACGCGCCGGCACGATCGCGCCTCGCACGACGCCTACGTGTACGGCTCGGCCGAGGTGGTGGGGCTGATGTGCCTGCGCGTGTTCGTGAGCGCCGGCGCTCCGCGGCCCGTGGAGCCCTCGGCGACGCTCGCCGAGGGCGCCCGCCGACTGGGCGCCGCCTTCCAGGACGTGAACTTCCTGCGGGACTTCGACCACGACGCGACCGCGTTGGGGCGGGACTACCTTGGCCTCGACCCGAGGCGATCACGCGCCGAAGTCTTCGACCGCATCGACGCCGACCTGGCAGCCGCGGCCGCGACGATTCCGCTCCTGCCTTCCGACTGCCGCCGCGCGGTCACGGCGGCGCACGATCTGTTCGCCGAGCTGTCCACCAGACTGCGCGCCGACGACGGGGGCGTACGACGCGTGCGGGTCCCCGGCACGGTGAAGGCCCGGCTCGCCGCGCGCGCATGGCTGGGGTTCGCGCCGCGCGCGGGAAGAACATGACGGCGGTGCGCACCGGAGCGGGCCGAGGGGCGATCGTGATCGGCGGTGGCGTCGCGGGTCTGGCGACCGCCGCGCTGCTCGGAGCCGACGGCTGGCATGTCCGGGTGCTCGAGGCGAGGGACGAGCTCGGCGGACGTGCGGGCAGCTGGGAACGCGACGGCTTCCGGTTCGACACCGGTCCGAGCTGGTATCTCATGCCTGAGGTCTTCGAGCACTTCTTCCGGCTGCTCGGCACCACTGCTGCCCGCGAGCTCGACCTCGTCCCGCTGGACCCCGCGTATCGCGTGTACTCCGACCCCGCGACCGGCGCCGAGCCGCTCGATGTGCATTCAGGTCGCGCTGCGGCCACCGCCTTGTTCGAGAGCGTCGAGCCGGGTGCCGGAGCCCGGCTCTCGCGCTACCTCGATTCGGCCGCCGATGCCTACGAGCTCGCGACGACACGGTTCCTCTATGACACCTACGAGACCACCGCGGGGTTGCGGGATCCGGCTCTGGTGAAGCGGATGCCGCAGCTGGCACCGCTGCTGACCCGCACCCTCGCTTCCCACGTCGAGCGGCGCTTCGCCGACCCCCGCCTGCGACAGATCCTGCAGTACCCTGCGGTCTTCCTCGGCGGGTCGCCGTACGGTGTGCCCAGCCTCTACCACCTCATGAGTCACCTCGACCTGGACGACGGCGTGCTCTATCCCCGCGGCGGCTTCGTCGAGGTCGTGCGCGCCGTCGCGCGGCTGGCCGAGGCATCCGGCGCCGTCATCGAGACCGGCGCGCGGGTCACCGGGATCGCGACCACGGGAGGCAGGGCCTCCGGCGTCGTCCTGGCGGACGGACGCCGGCTGCCGGCGGACCTGGTGGTGTCAGGTGCGGACCTGCACCACACCGAGACCGAGCTGCTCCCCCACGACCAGCAGAGCTACCCCGAACGGTGGTGGCGCCGGCGCACGCCCAGCCCAGGGGCGCTGCTGGTGCTCCTCGGGGTCGAAGGAGACGTGCCGCAGCTGGCGCACCACACGCTGCTCTTCGCGAACGGGTGGCGCTCGGGTTTCGACGACATCTTCGGATCGCGCCCGCGCGTGCCGGATCCTGCCTCGCTGTACGTCTGCCGACCGAGCGCCACCGACTCGACCGTCGCCCCGGCGGGGCACGAGAACCTCTTCGTCCTCGTTCCGGTGCCCGCCGACACGTCGCTGGGCCGAGGCGGCGAGCAGGGCGGCGGCGACCCGCGCATCGAGGGGGCGGCCGATCGCGCCATCCGTCAGATCGAGGACTGGTGCGCCATCCCGGGCTTGAAGAAGCGTGCCGTCGTGCGCCGCACGATCGGCCCGGCCGACTTCGCGGCGGAGTTCGGCGCGTGGCGCGGGAACGCCCTGGGTCTGGCCCACACCCTGGGCCAGAGCGCGGTCTTCCGGCCCCGCAACGCCTCTCGCAAAGTCCCTGGGCTGGCCTACGCCGGCTCGTCCACGCTTCCGGGCATCGGACTGCCGATGTGCCTCATCTCGGCCGAGCTGGTGGTCAAGCGACTGCGGGGCGATCGCTCCCCCGGTCCGATCGCCGAACCTGCGAGAGTGTGAGCGTGCCCGGTCTCTACCTCGGCGCGATCCTCCTCTCGGCCGCGGGAGTCGCGCTTCTCGACCGCCGTTGGTCGCTCGCAGGATGGCGGTCGCCCGTGCGCACCGGCGTCGCCGTGGCCATCGGCACCGGGTTCTTCCTCGCGTGGGACGCGGCGGGAATCGCGGCCAGCGTCTTCGTCAAGGGCGAGAGCCCGCTGCTGATCGGCATCGACCTGGCTCCCCACCTGCCGCTCGAGGAGCCGTTATTCCTGGCGTTCCTGTGCTACCTCGCACTGGTGTCGTGGGCGGCGGCGCTGCGCGGGGTCGAGAGACGGACGACGGATGCCTCGGCACCGGCAGGATCGGACCGCGAATGACGTACGGCCTCATCGTGCTGCCGTTCGCGGCCGTGACCGTCGTCGCGGTTCTGCTCACACTGCGGCGCCCGCACTTCGGGCGCCGCATGGCGGCATCGGGCGTCGCCGCGGCCGTCCTCGTGGTGCTCACTGCGGTGTTCGACAACCTGATGATCGCTGCCGACCTGTTCTCCTACCCGCCCGAGCTGATCTCGGGCGCGCGCATCGGGCTCGCACCCATCGAGGACTTCGCCTACGCGGTGTGCGCCGCCTTCCTCGTACCCGCCGTCTTCACACTGCTGCCGGGTCCGCGTGTCTCGCCGGCCGAGGAACGCTCGTGAACGCCGCATCCTCCATCGGCTTCGGAGCCCTCGCCCGCCGGCTGCTGGTGTCTTCACGCCCGGTGAGCTGGGTGAACACCGCGTATCCCTTCGCGGCCGCATACCTCCTCACTGCGCGCGAGGTCGACGCGACGCTTGTGCTCGGGACGCTGTTCTTCCTCGTTCCGTACAACCTCGCCATGTACGGCGTCAACGACGTGTTCGACTACGAATCCGACGTGCGCAACCCTCGCAAGGGCGGCGTCCACGGCGCGGTCCTCGAGCGCCGCCTGCACCGGCCGACGCTGTGGGCGGCCGGCCTGTCGTGCGTGCCGTTCGTGGTCTACCTCATCGCCGTCGGGTCGCCGGCGTCCTGGCTGGTGCTTGCGGCGAGCCTCTTCTTCGTGGTCTTCTACAGCGCTCCCCCGCTGCGGCTGAAGGAGCGCCCGTTCGCGGATTCGGTGACCAGCAGCATCCATTTCTTCTCTCCCGCCGTCTACGGACTCGTCCTGGCCGGTGCGATGTGGACCTGGCAGCTGGTCGCGATCATCCTCGCGTTCGCCTTGTGGGGCATCGCATCGCACGCCTTCGGTGCGGTGCAGGACGTCGTGGCCGATCGCGCGGCAGGCATCTCGTCCATAGCGACCTCCCGAGGAGCCGCCTGGACGGCGAGATTCGCTCTGGCCTGCTACGCGCCGGCAGGCGTCATCATGCTCGGCACCGAGTGGCCCGGCCCGCTCGCCGCGCTCGTGAGCCTCCCCTATCTCGCGACCGTGTGGCCGTACCGATCGATCGCGGACGAGAACGCCGCGGCGGCGACGCGGGGCTGGCGCCGCTTCCTGTGGCTCAACCAGATCGCGGGCTTCTTCGTCACGCTGCTCCTCATCTGGTACGCCGTCCTCACCGGCTGACTCCTGTGACACATCGCCTCAGCGCGGTCCCGACGCGACAGTGAGGGCCGGCCCATTCGGGCCGGCCCTCACTGTCGTTCGCGAAGCGCTACTGCTGCGCGCCCAGCTCGATCAGTCGCTCCACGGCGGCCGTCAGACGGTCATCCGCCTCGGCGAAGGCCGTGAGGTCGCCCTCCCGCAGTGCGGCGTCCCGGTCGAGCATCGCCTGCTGCGCGTCCTGAAGCGCCGCCTGGTACTCGTCGGTCGGCTCGGCGGGTTCGGTCGGCTCCGTGGGCTGCGCAGGGTCGGTGGGACCGGGGGTCGGAGTCGGTCCCGGCGTCGGAGTGATCTCGCCGTCGCCGGCGTCCGCTCCCGAGTCGCCGCCGAAGAGCACATCCAGTGCCTCGTCGAGCGTGTTCTCGAACGCGATCCGGTCGCCGAAGGCCACGAGCACCCGCTGCAGCGTCGGCAGCTGCGTGCTGCCGGAGGATTGCACGAAGACCGGCTGCACATACAGCAGGCCGCCTCCGACCGGCAGGGTCAAGAGGTTGCCGTTCAGCACGTCCGACTGGCCCTGCGACAGGATGTTGATCTCGGCGGAGACCGCAGGATCGGCGTTGAAGGTGTTCTGCACCTGGCCGGGACCCGGCACCGGAGTGTCGGCGGCGATCTCGAGCATGCGCAGCTTGCCGTAGTCGTCGCTCTTCTTCCCCGCCTCGCCTCCGGCGTTGGAGTCCACCGCGAGGTAGCCCATCATGACGTTGCGGCTCGCCCCTCCCTCCGACGATGGGATGAAGGTCGTGAACATCGAGTAGGTGGGCTGTTCCTGCCCCGGCATCTGCATCGTGAGGTAGTACGGCGGCTGGTAGGTGCCTGCATCCTGCGGGTCCTCCGGCGTCGCCCACGCGTTGTCGCGCTGGAAGAAGGCGCGAGCGTCGTCGACGTGGTAGACGCCGAGCAGCGCCCGCTGGATCTTGAAGAGGTCGGTCGGGTACCGGACGTGGCTCATGAGGTCGCCCGACATCTCGGTGATCGGCTCGATGGTGTTGGGGTACACCTTCTGCCACGTCTGCAGGATCGGGTCCTCGGGCTCCCACGCGTACAGCTTCACCGAGCCGTCATACGCGTCGACGGTCGCCTTGACGGAGTTGCGCACGTAGTTGATGTCGTCCAGCGCGAACCGCGGAGCGGGGTTGCTCGAGTCCGAGATCGCCTGCTGCAAGCTCACCGTCGAGGAGTACGGGTAGTTCGCACTGAGCGTGTACCCGTCGACGATCCAGACGATGCGGCCGTCCACGACGCTCGGGTACGGGTCGCTGTCGAGCGTGAGGTACGGCGCCGCCTTCTGCACGCGCGAGAGCGGGTCGCGGTCGTAGAGGATCTGCGACTCCTCGTTGACGTAGTCCGAGAAGAGGATCTGCTCCGACTGGAACTTGAGCGCGTAGATCAGACGGTTGAAGACATTGCCGACCGAAGGACCGCCATCGCCCTCGAACGTCGTGCGGGTCTCGTTCTCGGATGTGCCGTCACTGCCCGACGGATAGTCGAGCTCGACCGGCTCGGACCCCTCCGGTGCTCCGACGATCGAGTACGGCGGCGAGTTCTCGCCGAAGTACACACGCGGCTCGAAGTCCTCCTGGGCCGAGAGCACGCCGGTCGTGGGCAGGCCGCGCTCGATGAACTCGGGGAAGCCGTCATCGGTGCGGGCGTTGCCCTTGGCCGCGACGAGGCCGTAGCCGTGCGTATAGACGACGGTGGTGTTCTGCCAGTTCGAAGCGGCGCCGAGGCGCTCGACGTCGAGCTCGCGGACGGAGACGATCGTGTCCTGCGACTGGCCGTCGATCTCGTAGCGGTCCACATCGAGCGTTTCGGGGAACTGGTAGTACGCGCGGTACTGCTCCTGCTGGCGCACCGTGGGGCTGATGATCGCGGGGTCCATGATGCGGATCGACGCGGTCGTCTCGGCATCTTCGCGCAGCTGGCCCGGCTCGACGTCGGTGACCGCCTCGAAGTCGCTCTTGTCGAGGCCGTCGATGCCGTAGGCCTCTTTCGTCATCTCGATGTTGCGCTGGTAATAGTCGCTCTCCAGTCGCAGCTGGTTGGGCTGCACCTGGAACGTGCGGACGACCCACGGGTAGCCGACGCCCAGCACGATCGCCGAGACCACGAGCAGCGCCGTCGCGATCAGCGGGTAGCGCCAGCGGCCGATGACCGCGGTGACGAAGAAGAGCACCGCGACGATCACGGCGGTGAACGCGAGGATCGTCTGCCCCTGGATGACGGCGTTGGCCTCGGTATAGCCCGGGCCGGTGATGCGCCCGGCGGCACCCGGCTCGACGAGGGTGCGGTAGCGGTCGAGCCACAGGCTCACGCCCTGCACCAGCAGATAGAGGCCCGCGATCACCGCGAGCTGGATGCGCGCCGACTTCGAGATGCGCAGTTCGCGCTGCCCCACGCGCACCGAGCCGTACAGGTACGACACCAGCGCCGTGACCAGCAGGCACACCAGGAGGACGGCCGAGGCGAAGCCGACGAGCGCGCCCCAGAACGGCAGGGCGAACATGTAGAACCCGGTGTCGAGGTGGAACTGCGGGTCGGTCGTCTCGGTGGCCACGCCGTTGAACCACAGCCACGTGGTCTCCCACTGCGCAGAGGCGGCGAATCCGGCGAAGAAGCCGAAGAAGACCGGGATCCCCCACATCGCCAGCCGGCGGAGCGGCTCGACGACCTCCTGATAGCGGTCGAGCTGCGAGCTCAGTCGGGCATAGACGGGGCGAAGCCGGTAGGCGAGCTGGATCGCCAGCCACACCGGCAGCGCCATGCCGAGGAACCCGATGACGAACATCAGGACGCGCGCGCCCCACTGGGTCAGGAGCACGGAGTCGAAGCCGAGTTGGTCGTACCACAGCCAGTCGGCGTACAGGCTGGCGAAGACGAAGAACGCCACCACGAGCGCGGCGATGATGGCGAGCGTGATGGCGATGACGCGGCGAGAGCGGGAGGGTGTGGCCGAGGTCGGCGCGGAGGTCGTGGTCACCGTCCCATCCTAGGCGGCTGGTTCTGGGCGGCCGCCGAGTCCGCGCTGGGCGAAATCCGCGAGAAGTCAATGAGTCCCTGGCGACTCACCGCGCGGTGCACCGAGGCAGCCCCGCAAGATCCTCGTCCTCACGGACGGCGTCGAGCACGGCGATGGCGTCATCGAGGTCCTCCACGGCGAACACCTCGAGGTCTCCGGGGATGTGGCCGACGACCTCGTCGCAGTTCGCCTCGGGAGCGAGGAACACCTGCGCCCCGGCATCCAGTGCTCCCCAGAGCTTCTGACGGATGCCGCCGATCGGGCCCACCTCGCCGCTCGCGGTGATCGTTCCCGTGCCGGCGATCTGCGCGCCGCCGTTGAGCTCGCCGGGGGTCAGGGTGTCCATGATCCCGAGCGCGAACATCATGCCCGCGCTCGGCCCGCCCACATTGTTCAGCTGGATCGTGACGTCGATCGGGAAGTCGTAGTCGGTGGTGAGCGACACACCGATCCGCCACGCGGTCTCGCCTTCGATCGTCGACTCCTCGGGTGCGACCTCCACGGTCTCCTCTTCACCGTCGCGTTCGATGAGCAGCTCGACCGGCGCCCCATCGCCGGCGTCGATGATCTCGCGCAGCTCGTCGACGTCCGCGATGCTCTCGCCGTCTGCGCCCAGGATGATATCCCCCTCCTCGAGGATTCCTTCGGCGGGTGAGGCCTCCGTCAGCGAATGCACCGACAGACGACCGTCGACGTCGTACCCGAGCTCGACGAGCGCCGCTGCCGTCGCCTCCGCCTGTGAGTCGATCATCATGGCGGCGCTCTGTTCGTTGCGCTGCTCCGTGGTCTGACCCTCGGGGAACACGGCGTCGATGGGCAGCACCGCCTTGCTCGGGTCGAACCACGCCATCGCGAGCTCGAACCACGACGGCGTGCGCTCACGATTGCCCTGCACCTGCACGGTGAGAAGGTCGAGCGCCCCGGCGGTCGGGAACGTCTCGGCTCCCTCGACGGAGATCAGCGGCACCTCCTCGCCATCGGCCGATTCGGCCGAACCCAGGGTGTTGTACACCGGGCCGGGTTGCTGGATCACATACGAGGTCGGCAGGAACGTGATGATCAGCAGCACGATCATCGCGACGGCGAGCGCCCAGATGCCGGCGAGTGCGCGGCGCGACATCCGCGGCCGCGGCGCGGGCGCGATCGTTGTGTTCTCGTCGAACAGGGCCACGCGGGACCTCTCTCTGTGCCTACTCGGGGTCGAGTGCCTGGTCGTTCGCGACCGGCGTAAGGCGTGAGCGGTCCCTGCCGGGTGGTGCGACGGATGCTGCGACTAGCGTAGAGCGCGAGGAACCCGACCGGCTGAAAGGCGGCTGAAGTGGCAGGCGACGACCCCAACTCCGGTGACGAGCAGAGCCCGGAAGAAGAGTTCCAGGATCTCATCCGGCAGCTGTTCGGCGGCGGTGGCGGAGACATCGATCCCGAACAGCTCTCGCGGCTGTCGGGCATGAACATCGACCCCGCCATGATGCAGGCCGTCATGCAGCAGCTCCAGGGGGCGTTCTCGGGAGCGGGCGAGGGCGGGATCGCGTGGGACATGGCCAAGCGCCAGGCCCTGCACATCGCCAACCAGGACGGTCTGGGCGTGACGACCGGCCAGCGCACGGATCTCGACCAGGCCTTCGCCCTCGCAGCGCTCTGGTTGAGCGAGGCCACCACGATCTCGGAGCTCGCCACGCCTCCTCAGTCGATCACGCGCGGCGCGTGGGTCGAAGCGACCCTGCCGGTGTGGCAGGAGCTGGCCGAGCCGGTCGCGACGAGCATCGCCGATGCCCTCACGACGGCTCTCAGCGAGCAGGCGCCCGATGACATGCAGGGCCTCGTGCAGGGGGCCGGGCGGCTCATGCGCACCGTCGGCGGCTCGCTGTTCGCGTCGCAGCTCGGTCAGGTGGTCGGCAGCCTCTCGAAAGAGGTCGTCAGCGGTGGTGACGTCGGCATCCCCTTGATGCCGGACGGCGAGGCGGCGATCCTCCCGCAGAACTTCGCCGACTTCGGCCGCGATCTCGAGGTGCCCGAGGACCAGCTCGCGCTCTACGCGGCGACGAGGGAGCTCGCCCACGCCCGACTGTTCCGCCACGCGCGGTGGCTGCGGCTGCACGTGATCTCGCAGGTGACCGACTTCGCCCGCGGCGTGCACGTCGACACCGGCGCCCTCGAAGAACTCGCGTCCCGGTTCGACCCGTCCGAGCCCGAGGAGCTTCGGCGCGCGCTCGAGAGCGGTGCACTGCTTCCCGAGCGGTCCGAGGCGCAGAAGGCTGCACTCGCGCGGCTCGAGAACCTCCTTGCGACGATCGAGGGATGGGTCGAGGTCGTCACCGAGGACGCCACGTCGCGGCTGCCCTCGGCGCAGCGCATCGCCGAGGCTGTGCGGCGGCGGCGCGCGGTCGGCGGGCCGGCCGAGCGAGCCCTCGGCACGCTGGTGGGTCTCGAACTGCGCCCGCGGCGCATGCGCGAGGCTGCTGCGATGTGGCGTGCGGTGACGGATGCCGTGGGCCCGGCAGCGCGCGACGCGCTGTGGGACTACCCCGATCTGATGCCCGGAGCGTCCGACATCGACGATCCTGCGGCGCTGGTCGCGCGGCTCGAGGCGCGAGCACGGGGCGAGGAGCCGGCGCCGGACGAGATGGACGACGCGCTGGCCAAGCTTCTGGCCGGCGAGGACGCCGACGCGGCGGCGGACAACTCCGCCGATGGCTCCCGGGGCGACCCCGCGGACGACGCAACCACACACGAGGCGGGCACCGACGAGGCCGGCGACGACACGGGCACGGACGACGGGCCGCCGGAGGACCACCGGCCGGTGTAGCATCCCTTCCTCCACAGGCAGGAGGCTGCAGGCTTCTCCTGCTCCTGCCCTGTGGATACCGGTTCTCGACGGATCGGGCGGGGCAGGATCGGGGGATGCTGCGCATCGATCCTGCCCATCCCCCGGTCTGGCGCACGGCGAGCGTCCTGCAGTTCGGCGCCGACCCGGTCGCGCTGCTCGAGGATCCGCAGCCGTGGCAGCTGCGCGTGGTGCGCGAGCTCGAGAACGGCGTGCCCGACGGTGCGTTCGTGACGTTCGCCCAGGCGCTGGGCGCCCCGGACGGAACGGCCGCCACACGATTCCTCTCGCGCATCCGCTCTGCGCTGGTCGCGCCGCCCACCGAGAACAGGACCGTCACCCTGCATGCTGCCGACGAGGTGTCCGAGGCGCAGCGCGCGGCGATCCATGCCGGCCTCGCGGCCGTCGGTCTCGAGGTCAGCGACGCCGAGCCGTTCGCGCCGCTGAGTGCCGCGCACCCGGCGACGGACGCCGTCGTCTTCGTCGTGCACCGCGTCGCCACGCCGCGGTCGGCAGCGGCGCTCATGGCTGACGACGTTCCTCACCTGCCGGTGGTGCTCACCGGATCGGGAGCCGAGGTGGGCCCGTTCGTGCTCCCGGGGGTGTCAGCCTGTCTCTCGTGCGTCGCTGCCCACCGCCGCGAGCGCGACCCCCACTGGCCCGCTGTGGCCGCGCAGCTGATCGGCCGGGCAGTCGATCCTGACGTCGCCGTCACGTGGGAGGCCGGGGTCGTCGCGGGCAGGCTGCTCAGCGACGGGGCGCGGCGCCGCGAGACACCCCGGAGCCGCTCGGTGAGCCTGCGCGCCGGTTCCCTCCACCGGAGCGTGCGGATCCATCGACCGCACGCAGACTGCCGCTGCCGATCTCTCGCAGGAACCGTGACGGCTGACGCTCCCGTCCTCCTCGAGACCAGGTCAGCGACAGCGTTCGCCCGGCCCGCGTGATGCCGACATACGCCAGGCGGCGTTCCTCGTCGACCTGTTCGAAGGTCGTCGCGTACGAGATGGGCAGCAGCCCTTCGGCGATCCCCACAAGATGCACGTGATCCCACTCCAGACCCTTGGCCGCGTGCAGCGTGGCCAAGGTCACCGTCCGCAGTGCCGGTTCATCGTGGGTCTTCGCGCGCGCGGCGAGCTCGTCGGTGAATGCCCGCAGTGTGGTGCCCGCGGGCGCCTCCTGCGCAAGTCTCAGCAGAGCCGCTCTGGCCTCCCACGCATCGCGCAGCGCCCCGCCCGCCTGCGGCGGATCATCGGTGAGCCCGACAGAGCGGAGCACGTCGCGCACGGTCTCGATGAATCCACCCTCGAGAGGCGCCACCGAAGCGCCCCGCAGCGCCATGATCCCCTGACGCACCTCAGGGAGGTCGAAGAACCGCCGCCCCCCGAGCACGCTGGCCGCGATTCCGACATCTGAGAGCGCGGCGATCAGCTCGGCGGACTGCGAGTGGGCCCGGTACAGCACCGCGATATGGCGCGGATCGATGCCCTCGTTGATCTGGGCCGCGATCCGCGCGGCCACCGCGCGGGCCTCGGCCCGGTCATCGTCGTACGCCGTGACCGTCGGGAGCGGAGTCGCCGGTGTCTCCGTGTCCGGCGGCGGAGCGGAGGCCCCGACCGAGTCCGCCGCTGTCAGGCGCAGCGCCCCGGGCCGCCCGCGCATCAGTTCGTTGGCGACGTCGAGGATGGCCGCATCCGATCGGTAGTTGGTCTCGAGGCGCACCACCCGAGCGTCCTCGTACCGCTTGTCGAACTCGAGCAGGAATCGTGCGTCGGCGCCCGCGAACGAATAGATGGTCTGGCTGGCATCGCCCACCACACACAGGTCGCGACGGTCGCCGAGCCACAGTTCGAGCAGCCGGTTCTGCAGGGGCGACACATCCTGGAACTCGTCCACCGTGAAGTGCCGGTATTGCTCGCGCACAGCCTTCGACACCTTCGGCTCGGCCTCGAGCATGCCGGCACACGCGAGGAGGACGTCCTCGAAATCGAGCTGACGGCGCTCGTCCTTGAGCTTCTCGTACGCGCGCTGCAGTGCCACGACACGGTCGGCGTTGAGCCGGCCGATCCCGTCCGGACGCGCGAGGGCGTAGTCCTCGATGCTCAGCATCGACACCTTGCGCCATTCGATCTCGCTCGCGACGTCGCGCAGCGTCGCGACATCCGGGCTGATCCCGACGCCGTCGGCGGCGTGGGCGAGAAGACGCACCTTGTTGTCGACGATGCTGGGAGCCGTGTCGCCGGCGAGCGTCGGCCAGAAGAAGTTCAGCTGCGCGAGCGCGGCGGCGTGGAACGTGCGGGCGGCCACCCCTTCGACGCCGAGTGCGCGCAGCCGACCGCGCATCTCGCCTGCCGCCTTGGCGGTGAACGTGACTGCCATCACCCGGCCCGGCGAATAGGCGCCGGTGTCGACACCGTGGGCGATGCGATGCGTGATGACGCGGGTCTTGCCCGTTCCCGCGCCGGCGAGCACCGCCACGGGACCGCGCAACGCGGTCACGGCCTCTCGCTGGTGCTCGTCGAGTCCACCGAGCACGCGCGCGCTCATCGCGGCCCCGCGTGCCAGTCGCTGATCAGGCGATGCGCGATCGACGAAGATCCGGGCAGAGCCACATCGGTCTCGCCGGCGAGCGCCGCACCGATCTCGTCTCGCGTGAACCAGCGGACGGCGACGATCTCCTCGCCGTCCGGGCGGGCTGCGCCGTCGTCGACGGCCGAGGCGAGGAAGCCGACCATGAGCGAACGCGGGTACGGCCATGCCTGCGAACCGCGATAAGTGACGACGTCGACCTCGATGCCCGATTCCTCGGCGACTTCCCGCTGCACCGCCGCCTCGAGAGACTCCCCCGCCTCGACGAACCCTGCGAAGCACGAATACCGGTTCGCACCCCACAGCGCGTTCGAACCGAGCAGGAGCAGATCCGGGTCGTGCGCGCTGGTGATCGCGACGATGACCGCGGGATCCGTGCGCGGGAAGTGCTGCCGACCGCACGACGGGCAGCGGCGGGACCACCCCCCGTCGATCAGGTCCGTCAGGGCACCGCACGCCGGACAATGCGGGGCATCCAGCAGCCAGCGACCGAGGCTCAGCGCCTCGACGAAGATGCCGGCGTCCCGCGCGTTGAGCGCGCCGCCGACCGTACGCAGGCCTGCCCAGCCGCCCGGCGCGGCGAAAAGCCGCTCGTCGGCGGCCGGGAACACGGCGGCCAGCACCGCGGCCCCTCCGGGTTCGCGGCCGAGGAATGCCCACTGCGCGGCATCCGGAACCGCGTCGGGGCCCACCAGAAGCAGGGTGTCGGGGTCTGCGAGCGGGGCTCGGTCGCCCTCGATCACCAGCACCCGCGTCGAGGGATCCGAGCGGGCAGCCTCGACCAGGCCGGGGCTCATCCGCTCCTCGGCGGCACGATCCAGCTCGGCACGGGCGAGAGGAGGCAAGCTCGCGCTGTGGGGCGCCGTCATCGAGTGTCCTCCAGGGCGTGGCGCGGGGGCGGACGAGCATGCCCGACCTACCCTGGGCACATGGCACGCTCACCCCTCACTCTAGCCGCGTCCATCACGTCGGCACTGCCCAGGGTCGGCGTCGTCGGAGTCGGCGCGCTGACCGAAGGCGCGACCGGCCGCTACGACTCCGCCGTGGCCGAATTGGACGACGGACGCCGAGTGGTCGTCCGCGCACCCGCAGAGGCGGCAGCCGGGGCGGAGCTTGCCGCCGAGGTCCGCGCACTGCGCGCCCTGACGCCCGGAGTCCGCGGGCTGCTTCCGTTCCGCGCGCCGGAGCTGCTGGGCGAGGCGGGGCTCGGCGACTCGCGCGTCGTCGTGGTGGACTTCCTGCCCGGCTACCGGGTGGACGCGGCACACCTGCCGCCCGGGCGCGGCGCCGCCACCTCGCTGGGCGGTGCGCTGGCAGCTCTTCACGCGCTGCCTGCCTCGGTCGTCCGCGCCGAAGGGCTCCCCGCCCGTACGACGGCGCAGGTGCGCGCCGACGTAAAGCGATCGATCGACCGGGCGGTCGCGACCCACCGCCTTCCCACCGGACTCGAATCCCGGTGGCGGCGTGCCGTCGACGCCGACGAGATGTGGCGCTTCGAGTCGACGGTCGTGCTCGGCGGTGCCGGCGCGGCGTCATTCCTGTTCGAAGATCTCGAGGGCGTCCCGACCGTGACCGGACTCCTGGAGTGGCATGGTCTGTCCATCGGCGACCCGGCGACGGATCTTCAGTGGCTCGCATCCGCACCAGCGGCGGCCGACGACGTCTACGCCGCGTACGTCTCGCACAGCGGGCGCGCACCCGACTCGCGGGCTCGCGAGCGTGCCCGGCTCTATGCCGAGCTCGAGTTCGCGAAATGGCTCGTGCACGGTCACGACTCGGGCCGCGACGACATCATCGCCGACGCCATCGAGCTGCTGGAGGCGTTGGCTGCGGGCGTCGCCGGCGAACAGTTCGCGACGGATGCCGCGCTCGATGTGGACGACGCCATCGCCCTGCTGGATCGCACCCCGGATGCGACCCCGTCATCGGTGGACACCTCGATGCACACCGATGCGTACGACCCGGAGGAACTCGCCCAGTGGCTGGCGGATGAGCACGAGGACGACTCCGACGCACCGAGCCAGGACGACGGCCCTCATGCGGAGGTCACGGGCGACGCGACGTCCGACGACGCACCGCGGGACGCGGCGACCTCGGGCGCCGACGACGAGGTGTCGACGGCACCGATCGTCCTGCCGGTTCCTCCCACAGCAGCGACCCCGCCGGATGACGGCGATGCCGTCGCCGACGCCGAGCGCGCGTCCGAGGCGGCGTTGCGGCGCTGGATGGCCGACTGAGCCGTCGAGCTCACGCGCGCAGGATGAGGTCCTCACCGACGTAGAAGAGCGCGACGTCGATCTCGTCGAGCGGGACGCCGTGCTTGGCGTGGTAGGCCTGACGGTACAGCTCGAGCTGCAGCATCCGTTCGTCCTTCTCCGCCGGCGTACGCGGAGCAGCACCCGTCTTCCAGTCGACGATCTCGATCCGTCCGCCACGGTCCTCCCGGTGGTACACCGCGTCGAGCTTGCAGATGACGATGTGCGGCAGCCCATCGGGACCCACCGCCGTGAAGTCGATCTCGGTCTCGACCTCGATGGGCCGCAGCGCCGCCCACTCCGACGCGAGGAAACGCTCGCGGAGCACGGCGAGTGCCGCTGCGTCCTCGGCCGACGCCTCCGTACCCCGGGCATCCTCGTCGGTCTCCCACAGGGCGTCATCGAGTGATCCCCCCAGGCCCGAGCGGCCGGAGCGCTGTTCGACCCACGCGTGGAACAGCGTTCCGAGCCGGGTCTGGCGGAAGGGGCGCTCTGGCAGCGGGCGAGACAGCCGGGCGAGCGTCCCCTCGAGATCACCGGCGTACTCCTTGTAGCGGGATGCGGCGATGCGCGTGGGTGCGCGCCGCACCGGGTCCGCGCGGCGGGCCTCCCTCTCGGCGAGCAGCAGCGCCGCGTGCGGATCCAGCTCGGGGCGTGGTGCGGCCATCGCCGCCTCGACTGCGGCCGCGGCGGCCTGCACCGCTTCCCTGCGCGCCCCGAGAGGATCGATCGGCCATTGCAGTGTGCGGCGCTCGCCCTGGTACGGGTCGTCCCCCGGTTCGTCGGGCGACAGCGGTACGCCCAGTGCGTCGGCGATCTCGACGAAGAACGTGCTGCGGGCACGCGGACGCTTGGTGCCCGACCAGCTGGACCCCGTCAGCAGCAGATGATCGCGGGCACGCGTGACGGCGACATAGGCCAGGCGACGGTCCTCTTCGAGCTGACGTGCGCGGTTCGCCTCGACGAACGCGTCCAGCGCCGCCTTGAGGTCCTGCTGCGTCTGTGCGGATCGCCACGCCAGCGCGGGGAGCCACGGCGCGTCCCCGCGGAACGTGAACGGCAGCACGCCGAAGCCGAGCCAGGCCTTCGTGTCGCGCGGGGCGCTCGGCAGCTCGTCCTTCACGAGCCGGACGACCGCCACGGCATCCCACTCGAGCCCTTTCGACCCGTGGATGGTGAGCAGCTGCACCACATCGTCCTCGGGGGGCTCGGTGCGGGGAGCGAACTCGTCGAGCTGTTCGGCGTGGTCCAGCCACGCCAGCAGGCTCGAGAGCGAGCCAGTCTCGTCGGCTGCCAGGAACGCGTGGACCTCGTCGACGAAGGCCCGCAGCTGGGCGGACGCGACGCGCGCCGGGCCGCGTGCTTCGTTCGCCGCCAGCTCGACGTCGAGCCGCAGCTCCAGCTCGACCAGCCGCACCAGTTCGGGAATCGGCATCCCGACCGCCTGACGCAGTCCTGCGAACACCGACGCCGCCTCACGCAAACGCTCGCGCGCCTCCGCGGTGAACCCGCTGAGCCAGCCGTGCTCGGGCGGGTGGCGCAGGACGAAATCCAGCGCGTCCACGAGGGAGCCGTCATCATCGCCGGCGCTCCCGCGGATGCGCTCGACGACCTCTGGCGACAGCGGTTGAAGCGAGGCGTCGTGCCGCGCGATGCGGCGTGCCAGCGCGGCGAGCTCTCGAAGGTCGGGCAGCCCGATCGCCCAGCGCGGTCCCGACAGGAGTCGGATCAGCGAGGACCCGGCTGACGGGTCGCTGATGACGCGCAGCGCGCATACGACATCGACCACTTCGGGCGTGGACAGCAGGCCACCGAGACCGAGGATGCGATGAGGGATGCCGCGCCGCCCCAGCGCGTCGCCGAACCGCACCATGTGCTTCTTGCTGCGGAACAGGATCGCTCCCGTCGTGGCCAGGCCGCCGTTCGCGCGGTGTGTGCGCACACCCTCGAACCATGCGGCGACCCGCTCGGCCTCGGCGTCGAGGTCGGCATCGAAGGCGAGCTGGACCGCACCCGCCGGGGCGCCGGGTCGTGCCCGCAGCTCCTGCACCGGCACGCTGGCCGAGGGCGCGAGCGGCGCCAGCACGGCATTGGCCGCGGTGAGGACGGCCGCGCTGTTGCGCCAGCTCGTCAGCAGTGCGTACCGGGCGCACGCCCGACCGGACGAGAACGCGGCGGCGAATCCGCCCAGGTTGCCCGCGCTGGCTCCGCGCCAGCCGTAGATCGCCTGGTGGGGGTCGCCCACGGCCATCACGCCCATGTCGGCGAACAGCCGTGCCAGCAGATCGGTCTGCACCACCGAGGTGTCCTGATACTCGTCGAGCAGGATCACGCGGTACCGCGCGCGCAGTTCTTCTGCGACCGACAGATGCCCGGCGACGACCTCGAGCGCGCCGGCGACCTGGTCGGAGAAGTCGATCACGCCCAGGCGCCGCTTCTCGGCGGAGTATTCGCGAGCGAGGTCGGAGAGGAGTGCGAGGGCACCGACCTTTTCGGCGGCCTCCGCGACATCGGCATAGACCGTCGTGCCTTTGCGCGTGGACGGCAGGTCGAGCACTGTGCGGAACTGCTCCGGGAACGCGGCCAGCGCGTCGAAGTCGACCAGGTTGTCGACGCCGTCCCGCGCGATGCGCAATGCCGCGTCCACGATGCTGCGCACGGCCTCGCCCCGCTCCTCCAGCCGTGGATCGTCCGAGGCGAAGACGACGCGACGCATCAGCAGCCACGCGGCGGATTCCGACAGGACGGCGGCTTCGGCATCCCTGCCGATCCGCACCGCGTGCTCGCGCACGATCTGGTCGGCGAAGCTGTTGTAGGTCGCGACGGTCGGCCGGTGCAGGAGTGCGTCGTCGTCGACGTCCTGCGCCACCGCCGCCACGGAGCGCACCAGGGCGTCCATCGCCTCGAGACGAGCCGACGTGGCACGCGCTCCGTCGCCGCCCGCTCGTTCGAGCTCGCCGAACACGGCCAGCCGGCCCGCGTCTGCCAGCTCGGGCAGGAATGGCAGCAGGCCGCGACGCTCGAACTCGGCGAGACGCGTCAATCGCTTCTGGATCCGCTCCGCGAGCTCACCGGCGGCCTTGCGTGTGAACGTCAGCCCGAGTACCTCATCGCGCCGAACCAATCCGTTCGCGACAAGCCACACGACGCGCGAGGCCATCGTCTCGGTCTTGCCGCTCCCGGCGCCGGCGACGACGAGCGCCGGTTCGAGAGGCGCTTCGATGACCGCCGTCTGCTCATCGGTCGGCGGGAACTGTCCGAGCGCGGCGGCGATGACCCGCGCAGGGAGCACGGGTGGGAGGGCATCGCTCATGAGGCGCTCACCGCGCCGATCGTGTGGATGCGGCAGAGACCGTACGCATGCTCGTCCCGGCAGTGCTCCTCGTAGGGTGCGGTGAACGTCGTCCCGCGCATGACGTGGACGGCGGTGCGGATGCGCGTGAGGAACGCGTCACGGCGCTCGTCGTCGAACGGCGGCTGCCACGGCGTCGCGTAGTCCGCCCTGGTCGCGGTCGGCCGCAGCACCAGGAGCTTGGCCCCGCCGGCCGGATGTCCGACAGCTGCGGGAATGGCTCCCGCCTCGAACGCCAGCTGATAGGCGCCGAGCTGCGGATTGTCGATCACCTTCGCATCAGTCTGGGGCTCGCGCTTGCCGGTCTTGAGATCCATGATCACGACGGTGCCGTCGGGGGTGAGCTCGACCCGGTCGATGTACCCCGACAGCACGACGCCGTGCTCGCCCGGCTCGGCGTCCTCGATGGCGATCGGCACCTCGAAATGGGGCTCGGCGCCGATGAGCACGCCTCCGGACTGCTCGAAGCGGTGCAGATACAGGTGCAGGCGCCGCACAAGATCGCGAGCCCTGGCCTGCTCGGCGCGATCGCGCCACGCCGCCTCGAAGGACAGCTCGCCCCAGCGGGATTCGACCTGTGCCCACAGACTCGCCTCGTCCGTGCCCTCGGCGTGCTCCAGTGCGGCGTGGATGATGGTGCCGAGGCCCGCTGTCGTGCTGCCGGGATCGCCGCCGAGGTCGCCGATCACCCAGTTCAGCTCGCACTCCTCGAGCGCGTGGAGCCGCGACGGCGAGACCCGCACGTCCTCACGGGACAGGTCGCGAAGCGGACCGGTCGATGTCGGCGCCGTCACGCCGTACCACTCGTGGGGTGCTGCTCCCGCGACGCCCGCGTCCGCGAGGAGCGCGAGCTGACCCGCAGCGCGGTCGCGCGCGACGCGGGTGCCGGCTTCGGTCAGGGTACGCCGGTGGCGCGACACGAGTCCGCGCAGCGTGAGCGGGTGATCCAGCGCGTAGCGCTCGGGGTCGGGAAGCAGCTCGAAGAACACGCTCGGCCCGGTGTCGTCGTCGTCCACGGCCGTCACCACGACCCGCGCGGTCGCCCGCGACAGCGCCCGCGCGAGCAGCCGCAACTCGTCGTGCATCGCGGCACGGCGCCGGTCGAGAACGCCGGCGACCTCGGAATCGGCCCGTGTGGCAGCATCCGCCAGCCGCCAGGTATCGAGGAGGCTGCCGCGCAGCCGGGTGTTCGGCCAGACGCCGTCCTGCACTCCCGCGACGATGACGGTGTCGAACTCGAGCCCGAGGGCCCCCGCCGGGGTGAGGATGCGCACCGCGTCGTCGCGAACCGGCGCGTCGAGCCGATCCTCGGCGACGCCACTGTCGAGGATCCCGCGGACGAACACGCGCGGGTCGGCGTCGAGCGAGCGCTCGACGAAGCGCTTGGCCGCCTGGAAGAGCGCGACGAGCGCGTCGAGGTCGCGGCCCGCCTGCTCCGCGAGCGGCCCGCGTCCGCGGGCCAACTCGGCCCAGGCGCGTTCGAGTCCGGTGCGGTCCCATGCCGTCCACAGCAGCTCGTGCGCCGTCGCGCCCCGCTCGAGCTCCTCGCGCAGCGACGCGAGCGTGCGGGACAGTGCCGCGGCACGGCGGGCCTCCCGCGTGTCGAGCAGGTCGAACTCCAGCGGCTGGCGCATCGCCGACAGCACCAACTCGCGGCCGGAGCGCTCGGCGACGGCATCCGTTTCGGGCTCCTGCAGGCGTCGCAGCTCGGCGTGACGCAGCGTCGATCGCAGGCGCCGCAGCTCGATCGGGTCAAGGCGCCCGTACGTGCCCAGCAGCGCGCCCTCGACGTCCGAGAAGGTCCACTCCTCGCGCCCGGCGAGGTCGATCAGCCGCAGCAGGTCGCTCACCGGACGCTGCGCGCCCAGTGCCCGGCCCGGTCCGCTCGCGCGCGCCGGAACCTCACGCGCGGCCAGTTCGGCCTCGAGTGCGGTGACCTGTCTCGTGTCGTGCGCGATCACCGCGCACGCGTTCCAGGGCACGCCGTCATGGACGTGACGCTCTCGCAGCAGGCGGGCGATCGCGTCGTACTCCTCTGCCGCCGAGCGCAGCGTGAGTGCGCGGACCGAGTCGTCCGGGTCCGCGTCGCCCGACGCGCCACGGTGGGCGACGACCCCGACAGCGCCGATGCGCTGGGTGATGCGGCGCACGAGGTCACGCTGCCACGCGGTGCCGCGATGCGACCGATCGAGCACATGGATGGCTCCGAGCGAGGTCGCGAGGCGCGCGAAGTTCTCGGGCGTCGCACCACGGAACGACCCGGAACCGACGTCCGGGTCGCCGAAGGCCAGGACGGCCGCGCCGCGCTCCTGCACCGCCTCGAGAAGCTCCACGCCGCCGAGGGTGAGCTCTTGCGCGTCGTCCACGATCACGACCCGGACCCGATCGATGGCGGGGATGCCGCGGGCCGCGGTCCGCAGGAGGCCGACGGCTTCTCGCACCAGCCCTGCGGCGTCGCGATGCGCCCCGCGCATGTCGGCGCGCACCTGCAGGTACTCGGCGAAGAACGAAGCCAGCGACCGCCACGCGGCATTGTCGTGGCGCTCCCCCAGGGTCCGAAGCCGTTGCGGCGTGATCCCGAGGGTCGTGCACTCCGCAAGGAAGGTGCGCACTTCGGTCCGGAACCCGGCGGTGCCCCGGATCGCGGACCCGAGCGACTCCGGCCAGCGACCGGCTCCGGCGGCCTCGTCCTCAGCGTCGCCCTCGAGGAGGTCGCGGATGATCTGGTCCTCGTCTCCCCCGGTGAGCAGCTGGGGCGGCTCGGCCTCGGCGGCGACGGTGTGCGCGCGCACCAGCTGGAAGGCGTAGGAAGCCACCGAGCGCGCCAGGGGGCCGGAGGTCGCGCGCCGAACGGCCAGCCCCAGCCGATCGCGGAGCGCCGTCGCCGTCTGCCGAGACGGGGTCAGCACGAGGATCGCGTCGGGGTCGACCCCCGCTTCGACGAGGGCCGCCACGCGTGCGACCAGAGTGGCGGTCTTGCCGGATCCGGGAGCGCCGACGACGACGCCGGACGCGTCGGCCGCAAGCCCCAGCACCGTCTGCTGCGACGGATCCGCCGCGAATCCCGGGGCCATCAGAGCAGCGGGCGCGCGATCGCCGGCAGCCGCGACAGACGCCGTGCTCCGCTCGTCCTGCCGTAACACCATGACCTCGACGGTAGCGCGGCAGACCGACATCGGCCGTTCGCCCAGAGCGTTCGCCCGGCGGCCGGGAGCCTTCGCGGGTTGTCGTAGAGTTGCCATGCGTCCGGGGACCCTCAGCCTTTCGGCAAGCACACCGTCGCCCCGCGCAGGAGGTCAGTCACGTGGAGATCCGCATCGGCATCGCGAACACCGGCCGCGAGCTCAACTTCGAGACCAACGAGCCCGCTGCCGACGTCAAGAAGTCCATCGCGACGGCGCTGGACGCCAACGCGACGCACGTCACCTTCTCCGACGCGAAGGGGAACTCCTACATCGTCCCCACCGCGGCGCTCGCCTACATCGAGCTCGGCACCGAAGAGTCCCGCCGCGTCGGCTTCGTCGCCTGAGCGCACCCGTCATGCAGATCCTGCTCGCCTTCATCGTCGGCGCCGCCGTGGGCACCGGCATCCATTTCCTGCTGCACCAGCGACTGACGCGCGGCGTGGTGGTCGCGCCGATGGCTGGAGCGATCTCGGCAGGCCTGGCGTGGACGATCCTGACGTGGGTCGGAATCGGCATCGACACGCCGTGGCCGTGGCTGGCCGCCCTCGTGGTGCCGATCGTGGTCGTCTATCCGCTCGTGATCGTGCTCACTCGCATGCGCCTGGCGGCCGACGCCCGCGAGAAGGAGCGCCTCGGTATCGTCTGAGCCGCTGCGCTCCAGGTCTCCGATCGCTCGGGAACCCTCAGGCCGCGAGACCCATCGCATCCATCCGCCGTGAGTGCGCCGCCATCAGTTCGGTGAAGACGGGCTCGACCTTGTCCTGGCCCGCGGCGCCCAGGGTCAGCGGCCTGAGCGCCCCGCGGGCGATGAGCAGAGTGTCGCCGACGAGACGGCGGCCCCACAGCGCGAGCAGCGACTTCCACTCGGGGTCGCTCGCGATGGTCTCGCCGATGAGATCCACGATCGCCTGGCGGTCGTCGTCGGCGTGCAGAATGCGTGCGACCCGGTCGCCCGTCTCGCCGTAGCTCGCCGACAGCGCGAGATAGAAGTCGTCGAGCATGCCCGCCGTGATGTGCACCGAGAGCATCGTCTCCTCGGGCCGCACGCCGTGCGTCGCATGCCGGAAGGCGTCGAGCGGCTCGCGGAACGGCCGCATCAACTCCGTGGGCTCGGCGCCCCGTTCGCGGATGAGCGCGACCAGCGCCTCATGCTTGGTGAGCGCCGCACCGGCCGCCCGCGACAGCGCCTCCTTCTCGCCGAGTTCGGGCGTCGTCTGGATCAGCTCGCTCAGCGTCTCGAAGAACCCGAGCTGCAGATACGCGGCCTGGCCGAGGTAGGTCTGGATGTCGGGAGCGAGCTCCTCGAAGTCGACGCGGTTCGCGCCGCCGAGCTCGTCGCGCGACCTGAGCTGCAGCTTGCGCCCGGTGTCGCGCCGCTGCCAGAACCACTTCACCACGCTGACAGCCTAGGACCTCCGGTATCCTGGACCCGGCCCCGGCGTCGGATCGGGGCGCCCGCGCCTGTGGCTGAGAGTAGGGCGTGGATTCCATCTCCCGCCCGCGCGCCGCCGACGGCGCCGCGCCAGGGCACGGACTCAGGCAGCATCTCACTGCCGGACAGGCAATTCATCGTGACCACCTTCGCCGATCTCGGCGTCGATCAGGACATCGTCGATGTCCTCGCGGCCAAGGGCATCGTCGATGCCTTCCCGATTCAGGAGCAGACCATCCCCCTCGGACTGCCCGGTCAGGACATCATCGGTCAGGCCAAGACGGGAACGGGCAAGACGTTCGGCTTCGGCATCCCCGTCGTCCAGCGTCTGGGACCCGACCCCGAGCCCGGCGTGAAGGCACTCATCGTCGTGCCGACCCGCGAGCTGTGCGTGCAGGTGTACGAAGACATCGACATGCTGACCGCGGGCCGCGCGACCAGCGTCGTCGCCATCTACGGCGGCAAGGCGTATGAGGGCCAGATCGAGCAGCTCAAAGCGGGCGCGCAGATCGTCGTCGGCACGCCCGGACGCCTGATCGACCTCAACAACCAGCGGCTGCTGGACCTGTCGAAGGCGGTCGAGGTCGTGCTGGACGAGGCCGACAAGATGCTCGACCTCGGCTTCCTCGCCGACATCGAGAAGATCTTCCAGAAGGTCTCGCCGATCCGTCACACGCAGCTCTTCTCGGCGACGATGCCGGGGCCGATCGTCGCCCTCGCGCGCCGATTCATGTCGAACCCCATCCACATCCGCGCCACCGACCCCGACGAGGGCCTGACGCAGGCGAACATCAAGCACCTCGTCTACCGCGCCCACTCGCTCGACAAGGACGAAGTCATCGCCCGCATCCTGCAGGCCGATGGCCGTGGCAAGACGGTGATCTTCACGCGCACCAAGCGCGCCGCCCAGAAGCTCTCGGACGAACTCAGCGACCGCGGGTTCAACGCCGCCTCCGTCCACGGCGATATGAGCCAGGAGGCGCGAGAGCGCTCGATGGCGGCGTTCAAGGCCGGCAAGCGCGATGTGCTCATCGCGACGGATGTCGCCGCCCGCGGCATCGACGTCGACGATGTCACGCACGTCATCAACCACACCATCCCCGATGACGAGAAGACCTATCTGCATCGCGCCGGCCGCACCGGTCGCGCCGGCAAGACGGGCATCGCGGTGACCTTCGTCGACTGGGACGACCTGCACAAGTGGGCGCTCATCAACCGGGCCCTGGAGTTCGGGCAGCCCGAACCGGTCGAGACGTACTCGTCAAGCCCTCACCTCTACACCGACCTCGACATCCCCACCGGTACGAAGGGCCGCATCGCGACGGCTCCCAAGACTCAGACCGTGCGGGTGCAGCCGCAGAGCGCCGCGGATGCCGCGGCCGAGGTCGAGGCGACCGGGTCGTCGGCTCCGCGCCGTCGTCGCCGTCGTCGCGGCGACTCGTCGGAGCGCGTCGGGTCGACCTTCGTGGAGGGCGCCGATGCCGCGAGCGGCACCGATGGCGCGTCCGCCGGATCGCCGGACCAGGCACCGGCCGAGCGTGCGGCCGAGGGCGCCGGCACGCACGACGGCGGCGGTAAGGAACACCACGACGGACGGCTGGCCCCGCGCCGCCGCCGTCGCCGTCGCGGAGGCTCCGGCGCGTCGAGCACGGCGCCCACCGGCGCCTGATCTCGCCACGCGGCGAGATCCTGCTCCCACAAGACGGGCGTTCGCCGCTATCGTGAGCGGCATGCGGCGCGTCTGGCGCCTCACCTCGCATTCACGAAAGGCAGATCGTGCGTTTCATCGACGTCATGCCCATCAGCTACGAGTACCAGGGTTTCTGGGGCTCGTTCTGGGACATCATCTGGTGGTTCCTGTGGGCGTTCTTCTTCATCGCGTACCTGTTCGCACTGTTCGCCGTCATCGGTGACCTGTTCCGCGATCACAAGCTCAACGGGTGGCTGAAGGCGGTGTGGATCATCTTCCTGATCTTCGTGCCCTTCCTGACGCTGCTGATCTACCTGATCGCACGTGGCCGGGGCATGGCCGAACGCGGTGCCGCCGAGGCGTCGCAGGTGCAGAAGGCGCAGGAGGCCTACATCAAGTCCGTCGCGGGCGGCTCGGGCGCAAGCCCCGCAGAAGAGATCGCCAAGGCGAAGTCGCTGCTCGACGCCGGCACCATCACGCAGGCCGAGTACGACGCGCTGAAGGCCAAGGCTCTCGGCTGAGGCCCGGCTGCGGCATCCGTCGCGAAACGCCCTCGTCCGCCCTCACGGGTAGACGGGGGCGTTCCCCGTCGCCCGCGCGAGGATGCGTGCGACCATCTCGTCGCTGGTGGTGTGCTCTCCGGGCTGGTTCGGCTTGCCCAGGCCGTGGTAGTCGCTCGAGCCCGTGACGATCAGGTCGCGGTCGTGGCAGAGCCGGCGCAGCGTGCGCAGCGCCGGCTCGACGTTCTCGCGATGTCCCAGTTCGAAGCCCGCGAGCCCCGCCGTCAGCATCCGCTCCAGGAGCGGCATCGGAAGCAGGCCCGCGCGGCCCGCGGGATGGGCGATGACGGCGACGCCCCCGGCACCGACGACCAGTTCGACGGCGGTGACCGGGTCGGGAGCGTACAGCGCGACGTAGTAGTCGCCGCCCGGGCTGAGGATGCCCGAGAAGGCCTCGGCTCGATCACGGACGAATCCGCGCGCGACGAGCGCGTCGGCGATGTGAGGACGGCCGACGGTGGCGCCGTCGCCGGTCTGGGCGACGATGTCGTCCCACACGAGGTCGTAGTCCCGCCCGATCCGGTCGGCCATCAACCGCGCGCGATCCAGCCGCGAGGAGCGGATCCGCTCGGTCATCGCCCTCAGCGCGGCATCATCGGGATCGGGCAGGTACGCGAGCACGTGGACGCTGCGCCATTCGTGCCGGGCGGACAGCTCCATCCCGGGCAGGAACGTCATGCCGAGGGATGCCGCGGCCTCCGCCGCCTCGGCCCACCCCGAGGTGGTGTCGTGGTCGGTGAGCGCCGCAGTGCGCACTCCGTGCGCGTGGGCGGCGGCCATCACGTCGGCGGGGGCCTGCGTGCCATCGGAGTACGCCGAATGCAGGTGCAGATCGCTCGGCCCCTCGAACCGCCGGCCACCCGCGGGCCGGGGCTCCGCGCGTCGCCCCGGCGACCCGTGAAGATCACGCGGGGAGGTTGCCGGCATCCTTCGAGCGTAGCGCGGCGACGTGCGGGCCCGTGCTGACCGATCTCTCAGCCTGCTCGCATAGAGTCGCCGTCGTGCTTCGCCTCCTCGGGATCCTCGTGACCGTGCTGTGCGCGATCGCGGCGGCCGTGGTGACGTGGCCGGGTTTCTTCCGCCTGGAGCGCACCTTTCCGATCGCCCAGATCGTCTCGTTCCGCGGCGTCCTCGTCGTCGTCTTCGTGGCGGCGCTCGTGCTCACGCTGCTGCTGGCGCTCATCCGGCCGATCCGGGGTCTGGCGCTCGCGCTCGCGGTCGTCGCCGTCCTCGCCGTCGTCGCCAACGCCGCGGTGATCATGGTGCGCGGTGGCACCGGCACCGACGCGCTGCCCGTCAAGGCCGAGGACAGCGTCCGGGTCATGACGTGGAACACAGCGGGTTCTGCGACGCCGCCCGAGACGATCGCCAAGATCGCCGTGGCGATGGCGGCCGACATCGTCGCCCTCCCCGAGACGACCATCGAGACCGGGGAGAAGGTCGCCATCGCGATGCGCGATCTCGGTCACCGCATGTGGGCGCATCACGCCGAGGACCCGTCCACCGAGTGGGACGCGGGATCGACGACTCTGCTGATCTCCCCCGCGCTCGGCGACTACGCCGTGATCGAGTCCTCGCTCAACGGCACGAGCAACACCTCGACCGTGCCCAGTGCGGTCGCGATGCCGACGAGCGGCGACGGCCCGATCGTCGTGGCCGTCCATGCCGTCGCGCCGCGTCCGAGCTACATGCAGAGCTGGCGCGACGACCTGCAGTGGCTGTCAGACCAGTGCGGCGACGCCGACGTCATCATGGCGGGCGATTTCAACGCCACAGTCGACCACATGGCGGGACTCGGGCAGGGGGATGCCACGCTCGGCCACTGCCGCGATGCCGCGGTGGACACCGGCAACGGTGCCGTCGGCACATGGTCGACCGAGGCCCCCGCTCTGCTGGGAGCGCCGATCGACCACATCATGGCCTCGCGCCACTGGCAGGCGTCGGGCTCGCTCGTCCTGCGCTCCCTCGACGGGTCGGGATCCGATCACCGGCCGCTCATCGTGCAGTACGAGCCCTCCGGCTGACCTCCCTCCGGGGCCCCGTCCGACTGCCGCACGCCCGCCGCGAGCGTGCCAGACTTGACGCATGAGCAGCGCAGCCGAGCCCGCGGCGGGCACCACGGGCGACACGATCGCCGAACCGACCGCCGAGCAGACCCAGACCGTCTCCACGACGACGAATCGTCGCCAGCCCTTCGGGCAGGGGTTCCTCGACACGATCTCGACCGGCTGGGCGGAACGGCCCGAGTCCCTGCCCACGGCGCGCCCCCAGGCATCCTTCGCCGCCGCACGGCGGAGCGCCGTGTCGGCTGCGTTCCGGGGCAGGCGCCTGGTCTTCCCGGCCGGCGAGATGAAGCAGCGCAGCAATGACACCGACTATCCCTTCCGTGCGCACTCCGCGTTCTCGCACCTGACCGGGTGGGCCGCCGACGCCGAACCGGGCGCCGTGCTGGTGTTCGAGCCGGCCGACGACGGGCATGTCGCCACGCTGTACTTCCGCGAGCGCGCCGATCGCACCACCAGCGAGTTCTATTCGGATGCCTCGATCGGCGAGTTCTGGATCGGCCCTCGCCCCGCGCTCCAGGGCGTGGCCGCCGATCTCGGTCTGGCCACCGCGCACGTCGACGAGTTCGAGCCGCGCGACGGGGACCTCGTGCTGGACGAGGACGAAGACCTCACCCGCTTCGTCTCCGAACTGCGGCTGGTCAAGGATGCGTACGAGGTCGAGCAGATGAAGCTCGCCGTCGAGGTCACGGCGCGGGGATTCGACGACATCGTGGCGGGACTCCCCGCCGTCGTCCAGCACGCGCGGGGCGAGAGGGTCGTCGAGGGCGTGTTCCACCAGCGCGCGCGCAGCGACGGCAACGCGGTCGGCTACGACACGATCGCGGCATCCGGTCCCCATGCGTGCTACCTGCACTGGACGCGCAACGACGGCGCGGTCATGCCGGGCGACCTCATCCTCATCGACGCCGGAGTCGAGGTCGACAGCCTCTACACGGCCGACATCACCCGCACGCTGCCGGTGAGCGGCCGGTTCACCGACATCCAGCGCAAGATCTACGAGACCGTGCGCGAGGCCGCCGACGCCGCCTTCGCCGCGGCGAAGCCGGGAGTGAAGTTCCGCACGGTGCACGAGGCGGCGATGCAGGTCATCGCGACGCGGGTCGCGGAGTGGGGACTGCTGCCGGTCAGCGCCCAGGAGGCTCTCGACGCCGACCGAGGTGGACACCACCGCCGCTACATGGTCCACGGCACGAGCCATCACCTCGGCATCGATGTGCACGACTGCGCGCAGGCCCGCCGCGACATGTACTACGACAGGCTCCTCGAAGCCGGCATGGTCTTCACGATCGAGCCCGGGCTGTACTTCCAGATCGACGACATCACGGTGCCGGAGGAGTATCGCGGCATCGGCGTGCGCATCGAGGACGACATCCTCATGACCGAAGACGGCCCGGTGAACCTGTCGGCGGCGATTCCTCGCACCGCCGACGAGGTCGAGGCCTGGATCGCCCGCCTCTCTCCCGCGCGCTGAGCGACCGAATCCCCGACCGGACGCCCCGCACCGTGACCTACACCGCTCCCCCGTCGTTCACGACCCGGCCGACCCTGTCGGGCACCTTCGGCATGAGCGCGTCGACCCACTGGCTCGCCACCGCGACGGCGCAATCCGTGCTGGAGCGGGGCGGAAACGCGTTCGACGCCGCCGTCGCGGCCGCCTTCGTGCTGCACGTCGTCGAGCCCCACCTCAACGGGCCCGGCGGCGACCTCGTGGCGATCTTCCACGAGGCGGTCGACGAGACCTCCCCGAACGCCACCGCCCCGACCGTGCTGATGGGGCAGGGGCCGGCGCCGGCCGGGGCGACGATCGAGCACTACCGCGGCGAAGGGCTGGAGCTGGTCCCCGGAGCGGGTGGCCTGGCCGCCGCGGTGCCCGGCGCCGTCGATGCTTGGCTGCTGCTCCTGCGCGATCACGGCACGTGGGAACTGAACGACGTGCTGTCGTACGCGATCGGCTACGCGCGCGACGGCCACCCACTCGTCGCCGGCGCAGCCGCGACGATCGCGCGCGTGGCGCAGCTGTTCCGAGACGACTGGACCACCTCCGCCGCCCTCTGGCTGCCCGACGGCACAGTGCCCCAGGCCGGGGACATCGTCCGCAACCCCGCGTACGCGGCCGTGCTGGACGGACTCGTGCACGCCTCCTGCGCGGTGCGCGACGACGGCCCGGTCGGACGCGCCGCCCGCATCGACGCGGCTCGCCGTGAGTGGAAGACCGGGGTCGTCGCGCACGAGGCATCCGCGTTCCTGGCGCAGGCGCATCGGCACTCCGACGGCACAGCGCATGCCGGAGTCATCACGCCGGACGACTTCGCGGCGTTCGAGGCCCGGTACGAGCCGGCCCTCACGCACGGTTTCCGCGGCCGCGTCGTCGCCAAGGCGGGCGCGTGGACGCAGGGTCCCGCGCTGCTGCAGACCCTCGGCCTCCTCGAGCCGCTCGCCGACGACCTGCTCGACCCATCGCAGGAGTCCGGCGCCCACACGATCCTCGAGGCGCAGAAGCTCGCTCTCGCCGACCGCGACGCGTGGTTCGGCGACGCCGAGGTGGATCTCGACGCGCTCCTGGCGGAGGATTATCTCGCCGAGCGCCGCGCGCTCATCGGCCCGACCGCGTCGGGCGAGTTCCGCCCCGGCCTCCTCGACGGGCGCACGCCCTTCCGCCCGCCCCTGCGCACCTCGTACGGTGCGTCTTCGGCCGCCACGGGCGAGCCGACGGTCGCCCACGGCGAGGCTCGCGTCAGTCGGAACGGCGAGACGCGCGGCGACACGTGCCATCTCGACGTCGTCGACCGCTGGGGCAACATGGTGTCGGCGACACCGTCGGGCGGCTGGCTGCAGTCCTCGCCGACGATCCCCGCGCTCGGCTTCTGCCTCGGCACACGGCTGCAAATGACGTGGCTCGAGCCCGGGCATCCGTCGTCCCTCGTGCCGGGCCGCCGCCCGCGCACCACCCTCACGCCGACCCTGGTGCTGCGGGACGGCGTACCCGAGTTCGCGATCGGCTCCCCCGGCGGTGACCAGCAGGATCAGTGGCAGCTGCTCGCACTGCTGCGCATGATCGTGGGCGGCTACACGCCGCAGCAGGCCATCGACGCCCCGGCGCTCCATACGACGTCGATGCCGGAGTCGTTCTGGCCGCGCACCTGGACGCCCGCGGGCGCCGTGGTGGAGGACCGGCTCGGGGACGCCGTCATCGACGGACTCGTGCGGCGCGGCCACGCCGTCACGCGGGCGGGTGACTGGGCGCTCGGGAGGGTGTCGGCGGTCGGGCGCAACCACGCCGACGGCACGTTCTGGGCGGCGGCGAATCCACGCGGAATGCAGGGCTACGCCGCCGGTCGATAGGCCAGGCTCCGCCGCCGGCCGCTAGGCAAGGCTCCGCCGCCGGTCGATAGGCAAGGCTCCGCCGCCGGTCGATAGGCAAGGCTCCGCCGCCGGTCGGTGAACCGCGCCGGCCTCACATCCTGTCGCGCATCCACTCCGCGACGAGCGGCGCCAGCCCGGCGCCGATCTCGTCGGCGGCACGCTTGCGGCCCTTCACCTCGAACGAATGGCCGCCGTCGAGCCAGGCGATCTCCGCGTCGCGGCACGTGGCGACGGCCTCCTCGAGCTGCGAGTGCGGGTCGACGAAGGGATCCGTCCTCCCCTCGACGAACAACTGCGGCGGCCCCACCGCCGGCAGGTGCGCGACCCGCGGCTTGTCGGGAGCGCCCGGCGGGTGCAGCGGATAGCCGAGGTAGACCAGTCCCGAGGGGGCGATCGCCCCCTCGGCTGCCGCCATCGAGGCCATGCGGCCGCCGTAGGACTTCCCCACTGCGAAGGTGGGCGCCCCCGTCTGCGCGGAGGCGAAGGCCATGACGGCGGCCCATGTGGCCACGGCGTGGGCAGCGGGCCCCGGCATCCGTCGTCCCGCTTCGACATAGGGGAAGTTGAACCGGAGCGTCCCCACACCGTGCTGTGCGAGGGACCGCGCGAATCCGGTGAGGAACGGATGCCGGTACCCGGCGCCTGCGCCGTGCGCGATCGCCGCGAACGCCCAGGCGTCGCCCGGAAGCGCGAGGTCGCCTGACACCTCCACCCTTCCCGCCGGAAGGTCGACGGGGATGCGGAGCGGTGCGAGAGGTTCGGTCACTGCTCCATCCTGCCCAGCGCGGTCTCACGTGTCGATGTCGATGGAGCCGTCACGCGCGGCCTCCGCGAAGCGCTCGAGCAGCCACGACCCCACGACGAACCACAACGTCCCGAGCGCGAGCGTCACCGCCAGCGACAGCACGAAGAGCGGCCACGAGGCATCGCCGCCCTCGAGCACCGTCCGCAGTCCGCCCAGCGAATGGGTCACAGGGAAGATCTGGGCGAACCACTGCACCGGGAGCGGCCAGAACGCCACCGGCACGAGCACCCCGCTCACCAGGCCCATGACGTTGTGGGTCACGTTCGACGCGGCGTTGCGCCAGGACGGGCGTCGCAGCACGAGCGCCGCGATCGGCAGCGCGAAGCCGTAGCTCGCGACGATCGTGACCGGTACCACCAGGACGAAGGCCGCCAGCTCCACCGGAGTGAGGGCGAAGCCGAACGCCGCCGGCACGACCAGCAGGCAGACGAGCGACGTCGCCGTCGCACTGGGCAGCCACTGCGTGCTGCGCCCGGCGAATACCGGCCACACCCGCCCGGGTGCCGTGACCAGCAGCGGCAGCGTGCCCGACGCGCGCTCCCACGCGGTCGACTGGATGACCCACATCACCTCGGCGACGCCGACGAACAGCCCCCTGCCGATCAGCAGGAAGAAGATCGCCTCGCGGCTCTGCAGCAGCAGGCCGATGAGCCCGAAGAACGCCACCTCCATGAGACACCGCAGCAGCCATCCCGACGCCCAGGACCACCACGTGTAATTGGTGCGGAGGTCGCCGAGTCCGGTGCGAGCGGCGAACGCGAAGATGCGCAGGCTCGAAGGGCGCTCCCGCCGCAGTGCATCACGTGAGACCAAGCTTGCCCTCCTTCCGGGCGTTGCGCAGCGTGAGCGCCAGCAGCCCGCGCGCGACGAGGTACGTCATCAGGCCCAGAGCGAGGATCACGCCGATACGCCATGGCCAGCCGGCCAGCCCGTTCCCCGTCGCAGACGCGCGCAGCAGGTCCGCCGACCACGACAGGTAGACGCCGCGGGCGAGCACCTGCACCCATTCCGGGTACAGCGCCACGGGCACCAGCACGCCGCCCAGCACGTAGAAGGGATAGCTCAGGCTATTCTGGAAGATGCGCGGCGAGCGGGAGTTGACGAAGAAGACCGCGAAAAGCAGCGCCGTCGCGATCGTCGCGGCCGACATCGCGACGTACGTGAGGACGAACACCCCCGGCTCGGCCAGCAGCGGCGGCACACCGAAGAACACCCATCCCGTCAGCATCGACAAGGGCAGCGCGAGCCACGATGCGAGGGTGATCACGACGACACGGCCCACCATCACCAGCTCCAGCCGCGCAGGGGCTGCGGCGATGGCCTCGAGCGACTGATTGTCGCGTTCGTTCGCGATCACCTCCCCCGACAGCATGAGGGCGAGCGCCCACAGCGCGATGACCGCGGGGGCGATCACCGCGTACAGGTCCAGATCGGCGCGGCCGCCGAACCGGAAGATGGCGAGATAGCCGAGCGTCTGCACCGGAACGAGCCACACGGCGAACATCGTCGACGGCTCGCGCCGGAGCATCCGCCATTCCAGCCGCGCCGCAGCCGCAACGACGGCGACGGCGCCGACCCGCCTCACTTCACATCCATCCCGCGGTCGCCGATCACGTGCACGTACACCTCGTCCAGGCTCGGGGCGGTCACCGACACCTGTGTGAAGCCCGCGGCGATGACGGCGCCCAGCACGTCGGCGACCGCGTCGCGACCCAGCGTCTCGACACGGACCACGGACTCGTCCCGCACCACCGCCGACACGACGTCGCCCCGGCGTGCCAGTTCGTCCCCCAGCCGCGCGGCGGCCGATGGATCGCCCGTCCGCACGTCGATCCGCTCGAACGTCGTCATGAGCTCCCCGAGCGCACGCGGCGAGCTCGTCGCCAGCAGTCGCCCGCCGTCGATCATCGAGACCTCGTCGCACAGTTCCTCGGCCTCGGCCATGTCGTGCGTGGTGAGCAGGACGGTCGCGCCGTCGGCCACGACCTCGCGCACGAGGTCCCTGAAGGCGCGCGCCGACACCGGGTCCATGCCCGTGGTCGGCTCGTCGAGGATCAGCACCTCGGGCTGGGGCAGCAGCCCGCGCGCGAGATGCAGGCGCTGCTTCATGCCGCGGCTGAACCGCTCGACGTGAAGATCCACGTCGGCAAGTCCCACGCGAGCGATCACCGATGGGATGCGGAGGGATGCCTCGGCTCGAGGCATCCCGTACATCGCCGCCCAGAACTCCAGGTTCTCGCGCACGGTGAGCTTGGAGTACAGGCCGCGATCGCCGCCGAGTACGAGCCCGATGCGGCGGCGCACCTCACCGGCGTCGCGGACGACGTCCCACCCGCCGACGCGCGCGGTACCCGAGGTGGGGACGAGCACCGTCGCGAGGATCTTGCAGAGCGTGGTCTTGCCGGCCCCGTTCGGCCCGAGGAGGCCGTGCACCGTGCCGGCCTGCACAGTGAGCGACAGCCCGTCCAACGCGACCACCGGCGCCTTCGCGCGGCGCAGACGGTACTCGCGGCGCAGCGCGGCGACCTCGATCGCGGCGTGTCCCCGAGCGCCGTCCGTCACGCGCGATCGCCGTCGCCGTCCGCGGCGGGCGGCTCGGCGTCTGCCGCCGGCTCCGCCACCGCATCGACGCCGTCGTCGACCTCGGTCTGTTTCGGGTTGACCCGCTCACCGTACTTGGGCGGCTCGTCGGCCGGGTCGGCCGCGGCCTGCGCCGGCGCAGGCTGCGCCGGTTCAGTCGTCGGCACCGCTGCCGACTGCGGGCCGAGCACCTGACGCGCCCGCTGCAGGCTGGCCGACGCGACGGTCACCTCGTAGTGGTCTGCGACGACCTGCATCACCGACGCGTAATCGCGGCGACGGCGGACGAACGAGTACGTGACGATGCTCAGCAGCATGCCGATCGCGATACCGACGAACAGGACGCCGACGAACGCCTGGATCGGCACCGAGGGTGAGCCGATCACGAGGATCGCAGAGAACAGCAGTCCCAGCAGCAGCCCGTTGACCGCGCCGGAGCGGGCGGCCGCGGCGTACCCGAGCCGGCCGGTGACGCGCTCGATCGAGCGCAGTCCCTGGCCGACGATGGCGATGTCGCGGGCGGGCACATCCGCCGCGATCAGCGACGACACGGACTTCTGTGCGGCCTCGTACGTCGGGAAGCTCGCGACGGTCTGGCCGACCTCGTCGGTACCCCGCGGGAACCGTCCGCCCATCATGGTCATCTCCCCATCCTCCCACGGCCCGCCGACTACGCTGGGAACGTGAGCACGCAGAGGGTTTTCGTCGCGCGCCTGTCGGGGTGTTCCGTCTTCGACCCTGCGGGTGACCGCCTGGGCAAGGTCCGGGATGTCGTCGTGATCTATCGCAAAGACGATCCCCCTCGCGTCATCGGTCTCGTGGTCGAGATCCCCGGGCGCCGGCACGTCTTCGTCTCGATCGGCCGCGTCACTTCGATCGCGACCGGTCAGGTCATCACGACCGGTCTCATCAACGTCCGCCGGTTCCAGCAGCGCGGCGGCGAGGTGCGTGTGATGGCAGAACTGCTCGGGCGCAAGGTGTTCTTCGCCGACGGGTCCGGCACCGCCGTCATCGAGGACGTCGCGATCGAACGCAACCGCCTCGGCGAGTGGGATGTCGGGCAGCTGTTCCTGCGCAAGCCGAAGACGAGCGCCTCGCCGTTCGCGAAGGGGCCCACGACCTTCGCCGCGTGGGAGGACGTCCGTGAGAGCCAGGTGCCGGGTGAGGCCCAGTCCGCCGAGCAGCTCGTCGCGACCTACTCCGAGCTGCGCCCCGCCGACCTCGCCAACACGCTGCTCGATCTGCCGGAGGAGCGCCTGCTCGAAGTCGTCGAGGAGCTTCCCGACGACCGCCTCGCCGACGCACTCGAGGAGATGCCCGAGGACGATCAGGTGCACATTCTCGAAGCCCTCGACGACGAGCGCGCCGCCGACATCCTGGACGCGATGGAGCCCGACGACGCGGCCGACGTCCTGGGGCAGCTGCCAGAGGATCAGCGCGAGGAGCTTCTCGAGCTGATGGAGCCCGAAGAAGCCGAGGACGTGCGCGCGCTGCTGAAGTACGGCCCCGACACTGCGGGCGGCCTCATGACCAGCGAGCCCATCGTGCTCTCCGCCGACGCCACGATCGCCGAGGCCCTCGCCCTGATCCGGCGGCATGAACTGCACCCGGCTCTCGCGGCCGCCGTCTTCGTGACGCTGCCGCCATACGAGACGCCCACCGGCAGACTCCTGGGCACCGTCCATTTCCAGCGGATGCTGCGCTACCCGCCGCACGAGCGTCTGGGCGCGCTCATCGACGACACTCTCGACCCGATCCCCGCGACGGCGTCGGCCGCCGAGGTCGCGCGCCTGCTCGCGTCCTACAACCTCGTTTCGCTGCCTGTCGTCGACCCGGCTCACCGGCTCGTGGGGGCCGTGAGCGTCGACGACGTGCTGGACTACCTGCTTCCCGAGGACTGGAGATCGCACGACGCCGAGCATCCGGTGTCCCCGGCGATCTCGCCGACGACAGCGGCGCTGCCCAGAGTCAGCGCCCGAAGCACCCGGAGGAAGCGCTGATGGCCAGGCCGGACCGCCGGCCGGCGCTCGACGCGCCCCGGGGACGGTCGGGAATGCTGCAGCGCTCGTCGCAACCGTCGAGCGACCGCTTCGGACGGTTCTCCGAGGCCTTCGCGCGCGCGATGGGCACGTCCGGGTTCCTCATCGGCATGACGATCTTCGTCGTCGTGTGGCTGGCGTGGAACACGTTCGCGCCGCGCGAATGGCAGTTCGATCCGCGCGAGTTCAACTACACGCTGCTGACGCTCATCCTGTCGCTGCAGGCGTCGTATGCCGCACCGCTGATCCTGCTCGCGCAGAACCGCCAGGACGACCGCGACCGGGTGCAGATCGAGCAAGACCGGCAGCGGGCCGAGCGCAACCTGGCCGACACCGAGTACCTCGCACGGGAGGTCGTGGCGCTGCGCATGGCGGTGACCGACTTCACGTCGGAGGTCGTCACCCGCGATGTTCTGCGCACCGAGTTGCGCGCTCTGCTCGACAAGCTCGACGAGCGCGATGCGGACGAGGGCGGCGCGTCTCGATGACGCTCCCCGACGCGGACGAGGTCCGTCGCGCGGTCGGCGCTGTCTCCGACCCGGAGTTGCGGCGCCCCATCGGCGAGCTCGACATGGTGCGCGAGATCTCGGTCTCTGACGGGGTCGCCCGTGTCGCCATCGCGCTGACGATCGTCGGCTGCCCAGCCGCGGACCGGATCTCGTCGGACGTGCGCTCGGCCGCGGCATCCGTTCCCGGTGTCACCGACGTGGTCCTCGAGGTCGGGGTGATGTCGCCCCACGAGCGGCAGGCGCTCACCGAGCGGCTGCGCGGAGGCAGGTCGCGCGAGATGCCGTTCGGCCCGGGCTCCCTCACCCGCGTGATCGCGGTCACCAGCGGCAAGGGCGGAGTGGGAAAGTCCACCGTCACCGCGAACCTCGCGGTCGCCCTGGCCGCTCGCGGGCTGGCGGTCGGGCTGATCGACGCCGACGTGCACGGCTTCTCGATTCCGGGCCAACTCGGACTCGTCGACGCCGACGGGTCCGTTCCGCAGCCGACGCGCATCGACGACCTCATGCTCCCCCCGGTCGCGCACGGTGTGAAGGTCATCTCGATCGGCATGTTCCTGCGACGCAGCGCCGGCCAGGAGCCGCTCGGGGCTGTGGCATGGCGCGGCCCGATGCTGCACCGCACCGTGCAGCAGTTCCTGACCGACGTGTACTTCGGCGACCTCGACGTGCTGCTGCTGGACATGCCCCCGGGTACCGGCGACGTCGCGATCTCGGTCGGGCAGCTCCTGCCCAACGCCGACGTGCTCGTCGTGACGACGCCGCAGACGGCCGCGTCCGATGTCGCCGTGCGCAGCGGGCTGGTCGCACGTCAGACCGGGCAGCGGGTCATCGGGGTCATCGAGAACATGTCGGCGATGACCCTTCCCGACGGCTCGACTCTCGAGCTGTTCGGCAGCGGGGGCGGCCACGCGGTGGCCGAGGCGCTCAGCGAGCCGGAATCGCTCGTGCGGCTGCTGGCCTCTGTGCCGCTGAGTCCGATCCTGCGGCAGGATGCAGATGCCGGTCTGCCCGCCGTGCTCGCGCACCCCGACGACCCCGCCGCGCGCGCCATCGAGGCCGTCGCGACGATGCTGGCCGGCGAGCCACGAGGCCTTTCGGGCCGCGCGCTGCCGTTCCGGCCGCGGTGATGCCGGCGACTCAGGTCGCTTCGGTGTCGAACGGCGTCGGCTGATCCGACGGGCCTCGGAACGGGGAGTTCGCCGACGGTGACGCAGTCGCGCCGGCCGCGGTCACCGCGCCGGCGGCTTGAGCTGCCCGAACGGTCGGCACGGGAGCGTCGTCGAGGAGTGCCTCGCGGATGATGCGTCTCGGATCGTACTGACGAGGGTCCAGCGTGCGCCAGTCGACGTCGTCGAAGTCGTCGCCCATCTCGTCGCGTACGCGCGTCTTCGCGGTGGTGACCCATTCCTTGGCGCGGCGAGTGAGGCCCGCCAGGGACTCGGCCGCCCTGGGCAGTCGCTCCGGGCCGATGATGAGCGCAGCGATCACACCGATCAGCAGCAGCTTCTCGATCGTGAGCCCGAAGATCATGACATCAGATTACCCGCCGCGCCTGTGCGAGGGGCACCCTCGTGCCGCGTAGGCTGGCGTGCGGAGGATGCCGATGGGTGAACAGGGTGCGAACCAGAGGTTCGTCGACGAGGCGACGGTGGAGCCCGACCACATCGCCCGTGCTCGCGCCCACGCCCTCGAGCTCGGCGCCGCGCCGGTCAGCCCGGCGATCGGAGCGCAATGCGCCGTCCTCGCAGCCGTGTCGAAGTCGCTCAACATCGTCGAGATCGGCACCGGTGCGGGCGTTTCGGGGCTCTGGCTGCTGCGGGGATCACCACGCGCCACGCTGACGACCATCGACAAGGAGCCCGAGCACCTCGGCGCGGCCCGCCAGGCTTTCGCCGATGCCCGGATCCCCGCCGCACGCGCCCGCTTCATCACCGGGCGCGCGTCGGAGGTGCTGCCGCGGATGAACGAGGCCTCGTACGACATCGTGCTGGTGGACGCCGACCCCGAGGGCGTCATCGAGTATGTCGAGCACGGCCTGCGCCTCGTCCGCCCGGGCGGGATGGTTCTCGTACCGCGGGTTCTCGCCGGGGGCGCCGTCGCCGATCCGGTGCGACGCGATGCCGTGACCACCTCGTATCGCTCGCTGATTCAGGAGACCCAGGCTTCTTCCGCCGTCCTCGGCGCCCTGTCGATCACCGGCGAGGGCCTGCTGCAGCTGACGACGGTCGCCACCGACTGAAAGCGAAACGGCCGGTCCGAAGACCGGCCGTTCCACGAACGTCAGAACTTAAGCGGCGTTGACGACGCCACCCAGAACGTCGTAGAGCTCCTTGGCCTCAGCGTCGTTCACGGAGACGACAAGGCGGCCCCCACCTTCGAGCGGCACGCGCACGATGATGAGGCGACCCTCCTTCACGGCCTCCATCGGCCCGTCTCCGGTTCTCGGCTTCATGGCTGCCATTGCGGCTCCTTTTCATCGATGGTCTGCGTATCGAGTTTATCGTGAGGGCGCTCTCAGCGGGGTCACGCCTGGGGAAAGCGGCATCCGACGGCATCGTCAGGGCACGCGCCATGCGGTGTCGCCCATCGCGTACATGTTGTAGATCCACCACCATTGCCCTGCGACGCATGCCATCAGGACGCCGATCCGCCACGCGAGGGAGCGCGGCGCGGCAACCGCGCCCCACAGTGGCGAGAGGGGCACCAGCAGGCGGAAGATGCTCGACTGCGGGAAGAACACCAGCAGCAGATAGACCAGGTAGCTCGCGCTCCATAGCCGCACCTCGACGCCGAGGCGCTTCACCTGCGGGACGAAGAGCAGGGCGGCCGCCACCGCGAGCACGGCCGCAGCGAGCACGACGTAGCCGAGCACAGGTGGCAGGTGCCACATCGTGCCGAACCAGAAAGCGGCGGCCGAGACGAAGCCCTCGAACGGGAAGAACGCCGCATCGCCGGGCAGCCAGTTGCGCCGCCAGGCCAGCTCCGTGGCCAGGTAGGCTCCCTGCTCGCCGGTGACCCAGCCCGCCAGCACCTGCCATGCGAATCCCGCAACAGCGGCCAGCAATCCGAGCGCCACGATGTGGACGATCTCGCGTGCAGGCAGAGGCTCGTGATCGCGCCGGAACCAGCGCCAGAGTCCGAACAACGCGAGGAACAGCGAGAACGCGAGTACACCGGGCCGGGTGAAGGCCATCAACGGGACGAGCGCGTACAGCCACGCATAGCGTCGGCGCATGACGCACCAGAGTGCGAGGAAGAGCCACAGCAGATTGAGCGACTCGGCGTAGCCCACCTGGAAGAGGGCCGCGAGCGGGGCGGACGCGAAGAATACGACCGCCCAGGTCGCGGCGGTGTCGTCGAGCCTCAGGCGCAGCAGGTGATAGAGAACGACGGATGCCGCGTACCCGGCGAGGAATGACACCAGAAACGCCCCGACCGCCCAGTGGCCGAAGGGCATGCCGACGAACTTGGCCAGGTACGCGAAGAGCGGCATGAAGGCCCAGGCGTTCTCGCCCACCTGGCCGGATTCGGTGCGGGGCAGCTCCGTGGGATAGCCGGTCTCAGCGAGATACCAGTACCACTGGCCGTCCCACGCGACGACGACGTCGCCGAGATCGGCGCCCTCGCCCATGCGCGAGCCGGCGCCCGACAGCTGTGCCGCGATCAGCAGCAGCGTCGTGGTGAGGGCTCGTGCCGCCAGATAGATCAGGCCGATCCGCAGGGCGACGCGCGCCGCCGATGTGGTCGGCGGACCTGCTGCGGTCAACTGCCCGTCAGCCACGCGCGCAGGCCCCGCTCGACGGCCTCGATCTGCGCCACCAAGACGCGCTCTTCGTCGTGGTGCGCCAGGTGCGGGTCACCGGGACCGTAGTTGACCGCCGGCACACCGAGCGCGCTGAACCGCGCGACGTCGGTCCATCCGTACTTCGGACGTGGCTCTGCGCGGACCGCGGCGAGGAACTCCTGAGCCAACGGTGCGTCCAGGCCCGGACGCGCGCCTGCCGCGCCGTCGACGACTTCCACGTCGAAGCCCGCGAGCACGTCGCGAACGTGGGCCTCGGCCTCGTCGAGGCTCCGGCTCGGAGCGAACCGGTAGTTGACCTCGACCTCACACAGATCCGGGATGACGTTGCCGGCGATGCCGCCGCGGATGCGCACGGCGTTGAGACCTTCGCGGTACACCAGTCCCTCGACGGCGACCTCGCGCGGTCGGTACTCGGCGAGGCGCTGCAGAATCGGCGCGGCCTTGTGGATGGCGTTCTCCCCCACCCATGCACGTGCGCTGTGGGCGCGCACGCCCGCGGTGCGGGCGATCGCGCGCAGATTGCCGTTGCAGCCGCCTTCGACCTCTCCGTTGGAAGGCTCACCGAGGATGGCGAAGTCGGCGGCGAACAGATCGGGGCGGGTGCGGGCCAGACGGGTGAGCCCGTTCAGGTCGGCGTCGACCTCCTCATGGTCGTACCACATCCACGTGATGTCGACGCGGGGGGCGACGAGCTCGGCCGCGAGCTTGAGCTGAACGGCGACGCCGGCCTTCATGTCTACCGTGCCGCGTCCCCAGAGGAACGGCTGGCCGTCGACCAAGATGTCGCGCGTGGGCACGTTGCCGTTGATCGGCACGGTATCGATGTGCCCCGCGATGACGACGCGTTGCGGTCGGCCGAGGTCGGTGCGCGCGACGAGGGTGTCACCGTCACGATAGACCTCGAGATGCTCGAGGGGGGCGATCGCCTCGTGGATGGAATCCGCAAGAACGGTCTCATCATCCGAGACGCTGGGGATGTCGCAGATGGTGCGAGTCAATTCGACAGCGGGGACGGTGAGATCCAGCGAGGGCATTCCCCGAGTCTACCGACGGGCAATCGGTGTGTTAACGCGGAATGGCCACCCTGCGTTGGGTGGCCATTCCGTGTAATGGGTGTCCGGCGGTGTCCTACTCTCCCACAGGGTCTCCCCTGCAGTACCATCGGCGCTGGG